>NZ_NEIZ01000010.1:0-195112 GCF_002113645.1 Pseudomonas sp. B35(2017)
GCAAACTGGCCCGGATCGTATTCGCCCTGCTCAAAGGGCAAAGCGAATATGAACCAAAAGCAGGCTGAGGGCTTTGCCTCAACCATAGAATCTCCCACAGGGTTCTGCGGTGACCACAGCCCCCCCGCATTCACCCGAAACTCCAGGAGCCAGCCTGCTGGCGATGGCGTCAGTCAGGGCGCAGCCGCAGCTCACTGCCCAAGCGGCTTGGACGCAATCGCCTTCTCGATCGCCGCCAGGAACTCAGGATCATCCGGCTTGGTCAGGCTGGAGAAATTGGCGATCACCTTGCCCTGGCGGTCGACGACGTACTTGTAGAAATTCCACTTCGGCGCACTGCTCTGCTTGGCCAGCACCTGGAACAGGTGGGTGGCGCCGTCGCCGCGAACCTTCTGCGGTTCGGTCATGGTGAAGGTCACGCCGTAGTTGGCGTAGCAGACCTTGGCGGTCTCGGCGCTGTCCTTGGACTCCTGCTTGAAGTCGTTGGACGGCACGCCGAGCATCTCCAGGCCCTGCGCCTTGTAGCGTTGATTGAGGGCTTCAAGGCCTTCGAACTGCGGGGCAAACCCGCAAAAGCTGGCGGTGTTGATCACCACCAGCGGTTTGTCGGCATAGCGTTGGCACAGGTCGATGGACTCCTTGGCCCGCAGCTTGGGCAAGGAGCCTTGCAGCAGGTCCGGGCAGTCCGCCGCCCGAACCACTCCGGTCAACGCCATCAGCAACGCAGGAACAGCACACCAGCGCATCAGCATGTCGGGCTTCCTCGGGCAGTCGTCAGACCCCGACGTTACTCGCCCACCAAGCCTCCCCGCAAGCGCTAGCAGACGCTCATGCCCAGCTGCATCAGCGCCAGGCCGCCCCGCAGCCAGCCCCACCACACCAGCGCCAGCAGCGCGGCGCCGAGCGCGATGATGGCGACCTGCGGCCACAGGCGCTTCATGCGGCGCTCATGCCCGCTTGCAGGCGCGCCACAGGGCGCTCGCGCACCGGCCAGTTCAGGGCCGCCGCCAGCAGACTCAAGAGGATCGCCACCTGCCAGATCAAGTCATAGCTCCCGGTACGGTCATACACCACCCCGCCCAGCCAGCCGCCTAGGAACGAGCCGAGCTGATGGAACAGGAACACGATGCCGCCCAGCATGGACAGGTTGCGCACGCCGAACAAGGTCGCCACCGTACCGTTGGTCAACGGCACCGTCGACAGCCACAGGAAGCCCATCGCCATGCCGAACAGGTAGGCCGACGTGGTGGTGACCGGCAGCCACAGGAACAGCACGATCACCACCGCGCGCAACAGATAGAGCACGGTGAGCAGGCGCGGCTTGGACATGCGCCCGCCGAGCCAACCGGCGGTGTAAGTGCCGAAGATGTTGAACAAGCCGATCAGCGCCAGCACCGTGGTGCCGACGGTGGCCGGCAAATGCTGATCCACCAGGTAGGCCGGCAGGTGCACACCGATGAACACCACCTGGAAACCGCAGACGAAGAAGCCGAACGCCAGCAACCAGAACCCAGAGTGCGAACAGGCTTCGCGCAGGGCTTCGGACAGCGTCTGCTCATGGCCGTGAACCGGCAGCGGCTTGTCCTTGAGCATGGCCACCAGCGGCACGATCATCGCCACCAGCAGGCCCAGCGCCAGCAAGGCCGCCGACCAGCCCAGCCAGCCGATCAGCCCGAGGGTGCCGGGCAGCATGGCGAACTGGCCGAAAGAGCCTGCGGCACTGGCGATGCCCATGCCCATGCTGCGTTTTTCCGGCGGCACGGCCCGGCCGACCACGCCGAGGATCACCGAGAACGAGGTGCCGGACAGGCCGATGCCGATCAGCAGCCCCGCGCTCAGCGACAGGCTCAGCGCCGAGTCGGACAGCCCCATGCACACCAGACCGACCGCGTAGAGCACGCCGCCGACCAGCACCACCTTCGCCGCACCGAAGCGGTCGGCCAGCGCACCGGTGAACGGTTGCGCCAGGCCCCAGATCAGGTTCTGCAAGGCGATGGCGAAGGCGAACACCTCACGTCCCCAGCCGAACTGGGCGCTCATCGGCGACAGGAACAGGCCGAAGCCATGCCGCACGCCCAACGACAACGCCAGAATCAGCGCACTCCCCAGCAACACCCAACCGCACGCACGCCACATCGAACTCATTGTTGTTCTCCAGTCACGGGTATATACCCGCTTAAAGTCGGAAAAACCGGCGTCACGCCAGTTCGTCCAGCAGTCTCAGCAAGGTTTCACGCTTCTCGGCGCCCAGTCGGTCGATCAACCGCTGCTGCGCCGCTTCCCAGGCCGGCAGCGCCGCCGCCAGCCGCTGCGCACCGGTGTCGGTGAGCTTGACGATACGGTTGCGCATGTCTTCGCCCTCGGTGAGCGCCACCAGGCCCTCGCCCTCCAGCACCCGCAGGTTGCGGCCCAGGGTGCTGCGGTCCAGGCCCATGGCCTCGGCCAGTTCGGAGATGCTCGGTTGATCCAGCCGCTGCAGGTTGCAGAGCAGAGAATACTGGGCAACGTTGATCCCGAAGCCGTCGAGGGCGCCGTCGTAATGCCTGCTGACGCCACGGGCGGCGCGACGCAGGTTGGTGCACAAACATTGGGAAGGAAGCATGATGCGTGTATATACCCGCGACTCTGTTAAATCAAGTTACATGTGGTTTTGTTCAACAACATTTCCGATGGCCGCGAAGGGGCCGATCGATCCGGTGCGGAGGCTTCAGGCCAGCGCCAACCCCACCAGCACCGCCATCTCCGTCAATTCCAGCAACGCCCCGGCCGTATCGCCCGTGGTGCCGCCCAGCCGCCGCACCATCAAGCGCCGCACCCAGACGAACACCCCGACCGCCACCAGCAGCGCCACAGCGCCCTCAAGCCCGGCCACTGCCACGCACGCCAGCGCGCAGGCCGCCAACACCCACCACCCGGCCCTGCGCGGCAGGTAATCGGCCAACGCCTGACCCAGGCCGCCGGCACGCACATAAGGCGTGGTCAGAAACAGCCCCAGCAACGCAGCACGCCCGATCAGCGGGACGATGATCAGCACCAAGCCCTGCTCCTGCCCGATCACCGCCAGCAGCGCAGCGAACTTGAGCAGCAACACCAGCACCAGCGTCACCACGGCGATGGGCCCGCTGCGCGGATCCTTCATGATCGTCAGCGTGCGCTCCCGGTCGCCGAAACCGCCCAGCCAGGCGTCGGCGCTGTCCGCCAGCCCGTCGAGGTGCAAGGCGCCGCTGAGCAGCACCCACGCCGTCAGCAGCAACGCACCGTGCAACAGCGGCGGCGCACCGGCCAGCGCCAGGTCCAGCGCCCACAGGATCACGCCGAACAGCAAGCCCACCAACGGATAGAACAGCAGCGAACGGCCCAGCGCCTGAGGCGCCGGCATGCCCGGCAAGCGCACCGGCAGGCTGCTGAGGAATTGCAGGGCGATCCAGAACGGCAGCATGTCAGTCCACTTCCCGAAGCGATCCGTCGGCCTCGACGATCAACGAAAACAAGCCGCCATGACCGACCTCGACGGTAAGCAGTTGTTCACGCGGCAAGCCACGGGCCCTGGCCAGCAGCAAGCGCATGACGCCGCCATGGGTGACCAGCAGCAGCCGCTCGCCGGCGTGGGCCGCCTGCAACCGCGCCACCGCCGCCAGCACCCGCGCCGAAAAATCGCTCACCGGCTCGCCCTGCGGCGGCGTGAATGCGTACGGATCGGCCCAGAACCGCTCCAGCGCCTGGGCATCGGTTTCCATCAGGGCTGCGGCGCTCTGCCCTTCCCAGGCGCCGAAGTGCAGTTCCTGCACAGCCCCGTCCAACGTCAGCGGCAGATCCAGTTGCCCACGCAGCTCTTGCGCGAACCGCGCGCAGCGCTGCAACGGCGAGCTCACCAGGCGATCCCACGGCCCGCGCCCGACCACCGCCGCGCGCATCTGCGCCCAGCCCTTGTCGGTCAGCGCGTCATCCAGGCTGCCGCGCAAGCCGCCGCCCAGCTCGGTTTCACCGTGGCGCAGCAGATCCAGACGCAAGGTCATGCGGGGCGATCCGCCACAGCCGCTTCGGCGAACGTCGCCATCTGCCCGTGCAGGTCGCAAGCCAGGCGCAGCAACGGCACCGCCAGCGCGGCACCGCTGCCCTCGCCCAGACGAAGGCCGAGTTCCAGCAGCGGTTCGGCCTGAAGGGCTTCCAGCACATGCCGGTGGCCCGGCTCGGCGCCGCGATGACCGAACAGCAGCCACTCGCGGCAGGCCGGGTTCACACGGACGGCGACCAGCGCGGCGACGGTGCAGATGAAACCGTCCACCAGCACCGCGACGCCTTCCTGGGCACACGCCAGGTACGCACCGACGAGCGCGGCGATCTCAAAGCCGCCCAGGTTGAACAAGGTCTGCAACGCATCGCCGCGCTGAGCCTTGTGCAAGGCCAACGCCCGCTCGATCACCTGCGCCTTGTGGCTGACGCCCTCGGCGTTCAACCCGGTGCCGGGCCCGGTCAGGTGCGCCACCGGGCAATCGAGCAAGGCGCAGGCCAGCGCACTGGCCGCCGTGGTGTTGCCGATGCCCATTTCGCCGCCGATGAACAGTTGCGTCCCTGCGGCTTTGGCCCGCAGCACACTGTCGCGGCCGGCCTGCAAGGCCTGCTCGCCCTGGGCACGGGTGATCGCCGAAGTTTCGACAAAGTTCGCGGTGCCTGGACCCAAGTTCAAATGACGCACGCCCGGCAGCTCCAGGGCCGGCGTCACCGTCCCCAGGTCCACTACTTCCAACTGCGCATCGAGCCTTCGTGCCAGCACGCTGATCGCCGCACCGCCGCTGACGAAGTTCAGCAGCATCTGCCCGGTGACCTCCTGCGGATAGGCGGAAACCCCTTCGGCCACCACCCCGTGGTCACCGGCGAAGATCGCGATCCACAACCGGTCGAGGCACGGCTTGACCTGCCCCTGCAGCCCGGCCAGCTGCACCGCCACCGCTTCGAGACGGCCGAGGGAACCGGCGGGCTTGGTCAGTTGCTGTTGTCGCGCCGCCGCCTCGGCAACGGTGTCGGCATTCACGGGTCGGCACGGGGCGCACCACCAGGCTTGGGTCATAGGGCAGGTCCTTTCAGAGTCAGGGGCAGGCCGGCGACCGTCAGCACCACACGCTGACAACGTTCGGCCAGGGCTTGATGCAGCCAACCGGCTTCATCGACATAGCGGCGAGTCAATTCGCCCAGCGGCACGACACCCATTCCGGTCTCGTTGCTGACAAAAACGATGTCGCCCGGCAACGTCGCCAGGCAGTCCAGCAGGGCTTCGCGCTCGGCGGCCAGGCGTTCGGCGTCGTCGAGCATCAAAAGGTTGGTGAGCCACAGCGTGAGGCAGTCCACCAGCAGGCAGCGCGCGGCGCCGGCGTTCTCGCGCAGCACGCGGGCCAGCGCCAGCGGCTCTTCGATCAGGCCCCATTCGGCGGGACGGCGGGCGCGGTGATGGGCCACCCGCTCGCTCATTTCACCGTCCAGCGGTTGGCTGGTGGCGATGTAGGTGACGGCCAGGCCGCTGTCGGTGGCGAGTTTTTCCGCCAGGCGGCTTTTGCCGGAGCGGGCGCCGCCGAGGATCAGTTGGAGCATGAGGACATCCTGAACAATGTACGGTGAGGCAACCGGGCCTTTTGCAGGCTCACCCGCGAAAGGCCCGGCACGGGCGAATCAGATCCCACAGAGCTGGCGCAACAACGCGGTATCCAGATGCTTGTCCACCAGGTCCGCCAGCCGTTCGATGTCCCGCTCGCGCAAGCCGTGGTAATCCACCGCCTGCACCTCGCACAGGCCCGCCCAGCGCAGCAGCGCCGCACTGGCCGCCGGCGACTCGAACAGGCCGTGCAGGTAGGTGCCGAACACCTGCCCGTCGGCACTTTGCGCGCCGTCGCAACGGCCATCGTCCAGGTGCACGGCGGCCTGTTCCAGGGCCGGCCCCGTCGTCACGCCGGCATGGATCTCGTAGCCGCTGACCTCGGCGTCTTCCAGCGCCAGGCGTCCACGGACATTGCGCAACTGCTTCTGGGCTTCGAGTTGCGTCTCGAACGCCAGCAACCCCAGCCCGGCGCTGGAGCCCGGCGCGCCTTCCAGGCCCAGCGGATCATGCACCTGCTCGCCGAGCATCTGCAGGCCGCCGCAGATGCCCAGGAGTTTGCCGCCGTAACGCAGGTGCCGACAGATAGCCGCTTCCCAGCCGTTGGCACGCAGATAAGCCAGGTCGCTGCGCACGCTCTTCGAGCCCGGCAGGATGATCAGATCCGCCGGCGGGATCGCCTGGCCGGGGCCGATGAATTGCAGATCCACCTGCGGATGCAGGCGCAGCGGATCGAAATCGGTGTGGTTGCTGATCCGCGGCAACACCGGCACCACCACTTTCAGCACCTGTTCGGCCTTGTCGGCCTGGCGCCGGTCGATGCCGTCTTCGGCTTCCAGGTGCAGGTCCATCACGTAGGGCAACACGCCGACCACCGGTTTGCCGGTGCGCTGCTCCAGCCAGTCAAGGCCCGGCTGCAGCAAGGCCAGGTCGCCCCTGAAGCGGTTGATGATGAAGCCCTTGACCCGCGCCTGCTCGCTGGGCGAGAGCAGCTCCAGCGTGCCGACCAGGTGGGCGAACACGCCGCCGCGGTTGATGTCGGCGATCAGCAGCACCGGGCAGTCCACCGCCTCGGCGAAGCCCATGTTGGCGATGTCGCCGGCCCGCAGGTTGATCTCCGCCGGAGAGCCGGCGCCTTCGACCATCACCAGCGGATACGCAGCGCTGAGCCGTTCGTGGGAGGCCAGCACCGCTTGCATCGCGATGGCTTTGTAGTCGTGGTAGGCCACGGCATTCATGGTGGTGACGGCGCGCCCGTGGATGATCACCTGGGCGCCGGTGTCGCTGTTGGGCTTGAGCAGCACCGGGTTCATGTCAGTGTGCGGCTCAAGGTTCGAAGCCTGCGCCTGCACCGCCTGGGCGCGGCCGATCTCGCCGCCGTCGGCGGTCACTGCGCTGTTGAGCGCCATGTTCTGCGGCTTGAACGGCACCACCGCCACGCCCTGGCGGGTCGCCCAGCGGCACAGCGCGGTCACCAGCGTGCTTTTGCCGGCATCGGAAGTGGTGCCTTGCACCATGAGCGTGGTCATGCCGGTGTATCCATGGGGCGATCCTTGGCGAACGCCTGCAACGCCTGTTCGAGCCGCGCCTCGTCGGCGGCGTCGGCGGGCAGTCCGAATCGCAGGCTGCTGTTGTGGGTGAAGAGGCGCAGCAGGATGCCGCGCCGGGCCATGAACTCATGCAGCGCGGCCGCCTGTTCGGTGATCAGCCACTGGAACAGGGCACAACCGCCCTGCGGCCTGAAGCCGTAGCGCTCCAGCAGCGCGGCCAACCGTTCGCTGGCCTCGTCGCTGCGGATGCGCTGACGGGTGTGGCCTTCGGTGTCCAGCAGGCACGCCTGGCCCAGCACCCGGGTCGGGCCGCTGACCGCCCACGGGCCGACCTGTTCGGCCAACAGCCTGAGCAGCTTGCGCTCGGCCAGCACAAACCCCAGCCGCACCCCGGCGAGGCCGAAGAACTTGCCGAACGAGCGCAGCACGATCAGGCCGACCTGATGGGCATGGGGCGCCAGGCTCAGCTGGGGGGTGTTGTCCATGAACGCTTCATCGACCACCAGCCAGCCGCCCCGCTGGGCCAGCCTGGCGTGCCAGTCGAGCAAGCGCGCCGGGGTCAGGCTCAACCCGGTGGGGTTGTTCGGGTTGACCACCACCAGCACATCGAGGCTGTCGAGAAAGAAATCGACTTCCTGCTCCAGCACCTCCCGCACGATGTAGCCGCTGCGGCGCCAGGCTTCGGCGTGCTCGGCGTAGCAAGGCGACAGCACGCCGACCTTGCCGGCCCGGCGCAGGCGCGGCAGCAACTGGATGGCCATCTGCGAGCCGGCCACCGGCAGCACGTGCGCGGCGCCGTAGTAATCGCAGGCGGCCTGCTCCAGGCCGTCGTCGGTTTCCGGCAACCGGGCCCAGGCCCGCAGCGGAATGTCCGGCACCGCAAACGGCCACGGCGCAAGGCCGGTGGACAGGTCGAGCCACTCCGGCTCGGCGATGCCGTACTCGATCGCCGCCCTGCGCAACCGGCCGCCGTGCTCAAGCATAGAATTCAGCCCCCACGCAAAGGATCAGCAGCCACAACCATACCCCGCGCTGCAACAATTGCCAGCCACGGTCGATGGAATCGGCATCCGCCGGCACGCCCTCGCCCAACTGCGGGCGCTCGTGCAGTTCGCCGTGATAGACCGCAGGGCCGCCCAGCTCCACGCCCAGCGCACCGGCGCCGGCGGCCATGACGGGGCCGGCGTTGGGGCTGTCCCACTTCGGCCCCTGGGTGCGCCAGCACTTGAGGGCCAACCGGGTCTTGCCCAGCAGCGCGTAGGTCAACGCCACCAACCGCGCGGGAATGTAGTTGAGCACATCGTCGATTTTCGCCGCCGCCCAGCCAAAGCGCTCGAAGCGTTCGTTGCGGTAGCCCCACATCGCGTCGAGGGTGTTGCTCAAGCGATAGAGCACCACCCCCGGCGCGCCGGCCACAGCAAACCAGAACAGCGCGGCGAACACGGCATCGCTGCCGTTCTCCAGCACCGATTCGGTGGCGGCGCGGGCGACGGCGGTGCTGTCCAGCTCGCTGGTCTGGCGGCTGACCAGATACCCCACGCGCTTGCGCGCCTCCTCCAGGTCATCGCTGCGCAAGGCCTTGGCCACCGGCTCGACGTGCTCGCCGAGGCTGCGCATGCCGAGGGCGCAATACAGCGCGAGGATCTCCACGATCCAGCCCACGTAAGGCGCCCACGACAGTGCCGTGGCCAGCAGGGTCAACGGCAGCACCACGATCACCCACGCGGTCACGCCATGGCTGCGCCAGCCGCGGCCTGCGGCATTGAAGCGTTGTTCGACGCGCCCGGCGAAACGGCCGAACGCCACCAGCGGATGCCAGCGCTTCGGTTCACCCAGCAGCGCATCCAGCGCCACGGCGGCGACACTCAACAACGCCACACTCATTGATTCACTCCCCATTGGTTTTCGTACAGCAGCTCATCGAGCGGACGCGCCTGCGCCCACCCTTCGAGCACCAGCATCGGCGCCGGATAGAATGTCTTGACCGGCCCCAGGCACAGCACCGCCAACGGCTTGGCCCCCGCCGGCAGGTTGAGCAGGTCGGCCAGGGCCTGGGGCTCGAACAGCGACACCCAGCCCATGCCCAGGCCTTCGGCGCGGGCGGCCAGCCACAGGTTCTGGATCGCACAGGACAGCGACGCCAGGTCCATTTCCGGCAGCGTGCGGCGGCCGAAGATGTGCCGCTCGCGGTCATCCCCCAACGCGGCCACCAGCACTTCGGCGCAGTCGCCGATGCCTTCGACCTTGAGCTTCATGAACTCGTCGCTGCGCTCGCCCAGGGCTTCGGCGGTGCGCACCCGCTCCTCTTCCACCAGCGCCTGGATCCGGCCACGCAACGTGCGGTCGCTGATGCGGATGAAGCGCCACGGCTGCATCAGGCCGACGCTGGGCGCCTGATGGGCGGCCTCCAGCAGGCGGCGCAGCAGTTCGGGCTCGACCGTGCCACCCGTGAAGTGGCGCATGTCGCGGCGCTCGGCGATGGCGCGGTAGACGGCGTCGCGTTCGGCCGGGGTGTAGGCGTTGTCGCTCATGGCCGCTGCACGAGCAGGCTCGCTCCCACTGCGGATCGCGGCTCGTCCGGGACGGCCGCGGCCTGGCGGTCGGGCGCCAGCAACGCGGCGATCGCCGACGGATTGGACGGGAAGTAAAAGTGCACGTAGGACGCGGTCATCCGCCCTTCCCGGTACACCGCCTCGGCACCGCGCCCGCCGTTGGGGCTTTGGCCGCGAGCGATGGGCGCAAGCCCGGTGGTGGTCAGGGAATGGTGGTAGGTGTGGCCGCGCAGCGTGCCTTCCGGCAGGTCGACGGCCTGCAGGGCCAGCGCCGCCAGACGCTTCTGCATCACCGCATCGCCGCTGAGCAGGCCGGCCAGTTCGGCACGGGTGCCGCTGACGTCGGTCAGCGAATCGAGCAGATAGAGCATGCCGCCGCATTCGGCGAGCAACGGTTTGCCGGCGGCATGATGGGCGCGGATCGCCGCCAGCATCGGCGTGTTCTGCGCCAGCGCCTCATGGTGCAGTTCGGGGTAGCCGCCCGGCAGATAGAGGCTGTCGGCATCCGGCAGCGCCGCATCGCGGATCGGCGAGAAGAAGCGCAGCTCGGCCCCCATCGCCCGCAGCAGATCGAGGCTGGCGCCGTAGGTGAAGGCAAACGCCTCGTCCCGGGCGACGGCGATCCGCACGCCTTGCAGCAGGGGTTCGACCTCCAGCGGCTCGGGGGCGGCAAATTCGACCGGCGGCGGCAGCGCGACCTCGCAGCTGTCCGCCAGGGCCTGCGCAGCGGCGTCGAGGCGCAAGTCCAGGTCATTGAGCTCGCTGGCCTGCACCAGGCCGAGGTGACGGCTCGGCAGCTCGATCCCGGTTTCCCGGGACAGCGCGCCGTACCAGCGCAGGCCTTCGGTGAGGCTGCCTTCCAGCAGTTGCGCATGGCGCACGGTGCCGACGCGGTTGGCCAGCACCCCGGCGAACGGCAGGTCCGGCTGATAGCGCGCCAGGCCCAGGGCCAGCGCACCGAAGGTCTGGGCCATGGCGGTGCCGTCGATCACGCCGAGCACCGGCACGCCGAAATGCCGCGCCAGGTCGGCGCTGGACGGCGTGCCGTCGAACAGGCCCATCACGCCTTCGATCAGGATCAGGTCGGCTTCGGCGGCGGCTTCCCACAGCAGGCGGCGGCTTTCCTGCTCGCCGACCATCCACATGTCCAACTGATAGACCGGCGCACCGCTGGCGCGCTCGAGGATCATCGGATCGAGAAAGTCCGGGCCGCACTTGAACACCCGCACCTTGCGCCCGTGATTGCGGTGCAGGCGGGCCAGCGCGGCGGTGACGGTGGTCTTGCCCTGGCCCGAGGCCGGCGCGGCGATCAGCACCGCCGGGCAGTGACGAGGCTGATTCAAAGTTCGACGCCTTTCTGGGCTTTGATGCCGGCCTGGAAGGCGTGCTTGACCATGCCCATTTCGGTGACGGTGTCGGCCATCTCGATCATTTCCGGCTTGGCCGCGCGCCCCGTGACCACCACGTGCTGCATCGGCGGACGGGCCTGCAAGTCGCTGAGCACCTGATCGAGGTCGAGGTAGCCGTGCTTGAGGGCAATGTTCAGTTCGTCGAGCACCACCAGCCCGATGGACGGATCGCGCAGCAACTGACGGGAGACTTCCCACGCGGCTTCGGCGGCGGCGATGTCGCGCTGACGGTCCTGGGTCTCCCAGGTGAAGCCTTCGCCCATCACGTGAAAACGCACCTGCTCGGGGAAGCGGCGCAAGAACAGTTCCTCACCGGTGCTGTTGCGGCCCTTGATGAACTGCACCACGCCGCACTGCATGCCGTGGCCCATGGCGCGGGCGAGCATGCCGAACGCCGAGCTGCTCTTGCCTTTGCCGTTGCCGGTGAGCACCAGCAGCAGGCCGCACTCGTTCGGCGAATTGGCGATGCGTTCGTCGATCACGGCTTTTTTGCGCTGCATGCGCGCCAGGTGGCGCTCGTCACGCTCGGTGGTATCAGTCATGGGGGAGCTCTCCGTTGAGGCTGGGTAACGGCGGGCGGGCACAAGAATAGACGGCGACAAGCCTGGCATCGCCCACCGTGATGCCGTTGGATGGATCAGGCCGGTCTCCGGGCTCATGAGCGGCGCAAGGCCAGGCTGCGCGCCTTCCCGCGTCGTCGGACGCAGTGGCATCAGGCACAGCTTTCACTCATCTACCGTTGCGGGGGCAGCGCCGGGATCGCGGTCGCTCCACTATGGACATGCGACCCTCACCGGCTTCCCTGTTTCACTCTGTCGACAGCCGCCACAGAGCACCTGAAACAAGCCGCGAAGGTTAGAGGGTTGGGGGTGGAGCGTCAAATGAAGCGGGGCTGCGGCGACGAAAAAATGCCGCCGATCAATTAACTGACGCCAATCTTGTGCCACACTGCCATGAGTGATATCAAAGAGCCATGCTTTTTGACTGCAGAGAGCACATCACAATAACAAGGGAGAGCACCATGCAAGGCATGATCATCAGCAATCCGCGGCTGGAATTCCTGCGCCCGGTGCTGGAACGCTGGTTTGACTGTATCGACCGCTACAACGCCGTGCGCGGCGACAACGACACCCCCTATTGGCACGACGAAAAGGCCAATCTGGGCCTGCTCTCCGCCGCCGCGTGGATGGCCGAGCTGGTGACGCTGCGCGACACCGCCACCCGCAAGCAGAACGAGGACGGCGAACGCAACGCCCGCGCCGACCTGTTCCTGGCCGGCACCGACGACCGCGCCTTCATCCAGGCCACCCAGCGCTGGCCTCGGGTCAACAGCCTCAACCTGACCCAGGCACTGCACGACATCACCAGCGACGCCAAGCGCATCAGCTACGCCAGCGACCTCAAGCTCGGCTGCCTGTTCGTCTCGCCGCAAAAGGCCCAGCACAGCGCCAGCCCCGAAGAACTGCAGGACATGGTCGACGACCTGCAGAAGGAACACACCTGCGCCGTGGCCTGGTACTTCCCTTACGCCTACCGCAAATTGCGCAGCGAAGCGGGCAACTACCATCCGGGCATCGCCGTGCTGTTCAAGGAGGCGCGCGGCTGAGCGCTTGAACCATCGGGGTCGCCCATGCCTCTATGATTGGGAATGCATTCATAGGGAAGACAAGCAATGCGCAAGCCCCCGTTCGTTTTCGTCATCGCGGTTGCCGCAGGCCTCGCTGCCTGCGGCGAAACCTCAAGCCTGCAAGTCTCCGACGGCACCGGCCCGTCGCCCAAACTGCCCGAACCGAACAAGACCCTGATCCCGACGGTGAACATCGCTCCGGCGGTGGGCTGGCCGAGCGGCGCCAAACCGACGCCGGCGGCAGGCACCCAAGTGGCGGCGTTCGCCGACAACCTCGACCACCCACGCTGGCTCTACGTGCTGCCCAACGGCGACGTGTTGGTGGCGGAGACCAACGCCCCGCCCAAACCCGATGACAGCAGCGGCCTGAAAGGCTGGATCACCAAAAAGGTCATGGGCCGTGCCGGCGCCGGCGTGCCGAGCGCTAACCGCATCACCCTGCTGCGTGACGCCGATCATGACGGCGTGGCGGAAACCCGCACGGTATTCCTGCAAAACCTCAACTCACCGTTCGGCATGACCCTGGTCGGCAACGACCTGTATGTCGCCGACACCGATCGCCTGCTGCGCTTTCACTACGAACCGGGCGCGACCGACATCAAGTCGCAACCGATCAAGGTCGCGGACCTGCCCGGCGGCACGCTGAACCACCATTGGACGAAGAACGTCATCGCCAGCCAGGACGGCAGCAAGCTCTACGTCACCGTGGGTTCGAACAGCAACGTCGGCGAAAACGGTCTGGATCAGGAACAAGGCCGGGCAGCCATTTGGGAGGTGGACCGCGCCACCGGCAACCATCGCATCTTCGCCTCCGGCATCCGCAACCCCAACGGCCTGGCCTGGGAACCACGGACCGGCGCCCTGTGGACGGCCGTCAACGAGCGCGACGAGATCGGCAGCGACCTGGTGCCGGACTACATCACCTCGGTCAAGGACGGCGGCTTCTATGGCTGGCCGTTCAGCTACTACGGCCAACACGTCGATGTGCGCGTGCAGCCGCAGAACCCGGACCTGGTGGCCAAGGCCATCGCCCCGGACTACGCCGTCGGCCCGCACACCGCCTCGCTGGGCCTGGCCTTCGCCGAAGGCAACCGCCTGCCGGCGGCGTTCAAGGAAGGCGCGTTCATCGGCCAGCACGGCTCGTGGAACCGCAAGCCCCTCAGCGGCTACAAGGTGATCTTCGTGCCGTTCGCGAACGGCAAGCCGAACGGCACGCCGGTGGATGTGCTGACCGGATTCCTCGACAAGGACGAGAACGCCATGGGCCGGCCGGTGGGCGTGGCGGTCGACCGGCAAGGCGGGCTGCTGGTGGCCGACGACGTGGGGAACAAGGTGTGGCGGGTGTCTGCAGCTCAGTGATCCCCTGAGGCCACCCCAAAAACCACTGTAGGAGCGAGCAGGCTCGCTCCTACAGGTTGTCTTGACGACTAAGGGTTGTGCGCCAGGTGCTCCGGCTGCAGGACGCGCTTGGCGCTCAGGTACGCCTTCTGCCAATAGGCCTTGGACAGGCTGTCCAGCTTCACGGTGCCGCCGGTGGCCGGCGCATGGACGAAGCGCCCTTCCCCGACATAGATCCCGGCATGGCTGACCTGGGAGCCGCCGTTGGTGGCGAAGAAAATCAGGTCGCCGGTCTGCAGCCCTTCCTTCCCGACGTTCGGCGCCTGCATCACGATCATCTCCCGCGTGGAGCGCGGCAAGGTGATGCCGGCGGCGTCGCGGTAGACGAAGCCGATCAGACCGCTGCAATCGAAGCCCGAGTCCGGTGTATTGCCGCCCCAGCGATAGGGCGTGCCGACCAGGCCGAGCGCGCGGAACAGCACGTCTTCGGCAGCCGGAGAAAAGCTTTGGGAGGAGCCGAACACGATCGGCGCGCGCACCACCGGCGCGGGTGGCGGTGTGCGACTGGCGCAGCCGCTGAGCAGCGCTGCGAACATCATCAAGGCGAGGCGGGCCGACATCGTCATAAGCAGAACATCCTGATCTGGCTGCGGCTTTCACTGCCGATTCGACAGAAAACAAAACCGCCTGCGTCGGGACGCAGGCGGTTTGCCATCAAAGTAGATCAGAATTCTAGCGGCTACGCGGCAAACTTCAAGTAAGACTTTAACTTCACCTTGTAAAGTTTACGTCTACTGACTGACCGCGACCGTTTGTCGCCACGGACGTGGCGACAAGGAAGGCATCACTTGCGGGCGGTGACCACGGTCGGCGCCATCGCCAAGGCGCGCTTGGCCTCGATGAAGGACTTGCTCCAGTAGCTGTCACCCAGGCTGTCGATGCGCACACCGCCGCTGCGGCGGCTGCTGGAGTGGATGAACTGGTTGTCGCCCAGGTAGATGCCCGCGTGGCTCACACGACCGCGACGGCCGTTGGTGGCGAAGAACAGCAGGTCGCCCGGTTCGAGGTTGCCGCGCGAGACTTGCGGGGCATCCACATTGATCATTTCACGGGTGGAACGGGGCAGGTTCATGCCGGCCTCTTCGCGGAAGAGGTAGCCGATGAAACCGCTGCAATCGAAGCCGGCTTCGGAGGTGCCGCCGAAACGGTAACGGGTACCGATCAGGGACATGCCGCGCTCAAGGATGCTGTCGGCCAGGACCGGCAGCTGATAAGGCTTCTTGCCGTTGAAGTCGGCCAGTTCCTTTTCGGTGTCCAGCTCTTCCTGGTAAATGACGGAAGACTGGGCGGTAGCGGAATTCTTGTACTGCTGTTGCTGCTCTTGAACAGGTGAATGAGCAGCGCAACCGAACAGCAGGGTGACGAGTGCGAGAGGCACGAGGGGTGCGAAGCGCTTTAGCATGGGCACGACCGTGGCTGAAGTTGTAAAGAAGCCGAGACTATGCCCGCTATCGGCCTCATTTGCAAATTCAATCGATCTTTTTGTGACTTCCCGGTTTCTCGTTTACATCTAAGCGCTTAAGCCTATTTGAATCGATACGCAGCCTGAGCAGCGCTCAGGAAAGCGGGTTTTCTGGCGCCTGAAATCTGCCGACCCCGGCTAAAAGCCGCAGCCTTGAAGGCTTTCACCAGCCCAGGGTTTCTTTCAGGAAAGGGATCGTCAGCTTGCGTTGGGCCTGCAGCGAAGCCTGGTCGAGCTGTTCGAGCAGATCGAACAGCGCGCTCATGCTGCGGGTGCCCCGGGTCAGGATGAAATGGCCGACTTCGTCGGTCAGGTGCAGGCCGCGACGGGATGCGCGCAGTTGCAACGCCCGCAGCTTGTCTTCATCGGAAAGGGGGCGCATCTGGAACACCAGCGCCAGGGTCAGGCGGGATTTCAGGTCGGCCAGCTTCACCGGCAGTTCGCGAGGCGAGGTCGAAGCGGCGATCAGCAGGCGCCGGCCACTGTCGCGCAGGCGGTTGAACAGGTGAAACAACGCCTCTTCCCAGTCCGCCTTGCCCGCCACCGCTTGCAGGTCGTCCAGGCAAACCAGTTCGTACTGCTCAAGGTGGTCGAGAATTTCGATGCCGCGATCCATCAGCTCCGCCAGCGGCAGGTAGACCGCCGGCTCCCCCATCTGCTCGAAACGCAGGCAGGCGGCCTGCAACAGATGCGTACGCCCTACCCCGTGCTTGCCCCACAGATAGATCAGGCTTTCGGTCCAACCGGCGTCGGCTTCGCAGAGGCGCTCGACATAGCCGAGTGCAGCGGCATTGGCGCCTGGATAGTAGTTGATGAAGGTGGCATCGTCACGCAGACGCACACCTAGGGGCAGCTGAATCGGTTTCATGCTGACTGAACGGTTCCCGGGGAACCATTAGTGACCTCTGTGTAAAGTGTGCGAAGTTTATACCCGTGAAGCGGAGCGCACAATCCGACAGACCCCAAGCAAAATCAAAGGTTTGCGTTAACACCTTGGTTTCATGGCAGTTTCTCTGGCGGCTGCGCCTGCATGAGCCGGGCCAACCCGGCGATCCGCCGGGCACCCCGCCGCCTGCGTCACAATTCAGGCTCGTCCACGCCGCTGTAGATCTCGGAGTCCTTGTACAGGTCATGGACATGCCGCACCAGCACCATGATCACCGCCGCCACCGGCAACGCCAGGAGCACGCCGGTGAAGCCGAACAACTCGCCGCCGGCCAGGATCGCAAAAATCACCGCCACCGGATGCAGGCCGATCCGGTCGCCCACCAGCAGCGGCGTCAGCACCATCCCCTCCAGCGCCTGGCCGACCATGAACACCGCAACGATGCCGATCATCGGATACAGATCGCCGCCGAACTGGAACAGCCCGGCGATCAGCGCCGAACCGATGCCGATCACGAAGCCCATGTACGGCACGATCGCCGCCAGCCCCGCAATCAGGCCGATCAACAGGCCCAACTCCAGGCCGACGATCATCAGGCCCGCCGCGTAGATCACGCCCAACGCCACCATCACCAGCAACTGACCGCGCACGAACGCGCCCAGCACCTCGTGACACTCGCCAGCCAGCGCCACCATGCGCTCCTCCCGGTCTCGGGGCAGCAGGCTGCGGATCTTGGCCATCATCACGTCCCAGTCCCGCAGCAGGTAGAAGCTCACCACCGGAATCAGCACCAGGTTCGCCAGCCAGCCGATCAACGCCAGACTCGACGCCGTCGCCTGCGTCAGCACCGCACCGACGATGTCGGTGGTCTGCCCGACGTGCTCGCTGATCGCCGCCTTGACCTTGTCGAACTTCCAGAACCCTTCCGCCAGCCCCAGCTTCGCCTGGGCCCACGGCAACGCGGTGTGCTGCAGCCAGTCGAGCATCTGCGGCGCCAGCTCGTACAGTCGCAGCAACTGCCGGGCCAGCATCGGCACCAACACCAGCAACAGCGTGGTCACGATCAGGGTAAAGAGCGCGAACACCGCGATCACGCCCCAGGTGCGGGACAGCCCGATCCGCTCCAGGCGGTCCACCAGCGGGTCGAACAGGTACGCGAGCAGCAACGCCACCAGGAACGGCGTGAGGATGGGGTGCAGCAACCAGACGAACGCACACAACAGGGCCACCCCGCCCAACCAGAACCAACGCCGCGTATCGGCCATGTAAAACTCCATTGCTTTTATATAGGAAAGAACGACTTACCAACGAAACCGCAGGGCCGGAGCCGCCGGGGTCGCCGCCGGAACGGGCGCCGCGCCCGGCGCCGTCGGCTGGGGAACCGCGGCAGGCGCCGGCGCCTCGGCCGGCAGCTCCTGCAGCTTCGCCAGCGCCAGTTGCGCACGCAACTGATCGGCGCTGCCGTTGACCCGGTACACGATGCGATCGGCATCGACGCTCTGCAGACGCACGCCAAACGGTTCGAGCAAGCGCATCAGGGCGGCGTAATGCTCAAGGTTCATGCCCTGCACATCCACGGTCTGTTGCCCGGCGGCTCCCGGTTTTGCGACGAAGCGCGGCGCCAGCCGCCCGGCGACCGCCAGCATGACCGCATCGGCCACCGCCGCCTGATCGGCGCCCTGCACGCTGCCCGCCTCCTTTTGGTCGCCGAGCCACAGGTGCCATTTGGCTTGCCACTGGCCGCCCTCCTCGCGGGCATGCACCGCCAGCAAGGCGTCGGCGCCGTAGCGCTCCGATGCGCCGCGCAACGGCGCCGGGTCGGTGCCCTCCAGGGTCGGCGCGGTGGCCACCAGCTGTTCGCTCAGGTCCGCCAGCGGCAAGCGCAGCGGCAGGCCACGGTGCTGGGCCGCCCGGCGCAACGGCGCGGCACTGGTCTGGCCGTCGCCCACCAGGCTCGAACCTTCAGCGGAATCGTTCAGCCACCAGCCCAGGATCGAAGGACGGTTGGCGCCCCACAACGAAAGCCCCGCACGGCGCAACGCCTGCTCGGTGGTGCCCGGGTCGAAATCGACTTTCAGCACCTCCGGCGGGCCGGCATCGAAACCGTACTGGCTGATGATCTGCTGCGGATCCTTGCGGATCGCCGCCAGCCCCGGATTCTGCGGCGCCTTCGGATCCCCCGTCAGGCGCAGCACGAGGGTGTCCAGCGCCGCCTGCGTGGCGCGGTCGCGCTCCTCGGGCGCCTGACCGTTGACCGGCTCGCGCACCTGATACAGGCCTTTGAGGTTTTCGGCGTGACTCGCCAGGCTGACCAGAGACAGACAGCCCACAAACAGCAATTTGCAAAGACGCATGGAGAATTCCCGTCGACAAGAGCGGCTGGAACAGGCCGCGTGAACCGGCCAGAGCAAGCCTGTGACCACAGGCCGCCGCAAAACATTCACACGCTGGCGGTAAGTTTTTGCACAGCCCTAACGATAGACGGTTCCCTTATACAGGCAGCGGCGCGCTCACCGACCATTCAATTGCAATTTTTTTCAGGCGATATGCCCCTGCCCGTCGGCGCGAGGATGGCCGCTGCCCCTCAAGCCTGATAAAATCGCGCGCCTTCGCAGACCGGCAACCGCCGGGCCACCCGAATGACGCGTGAGGCATCCGCCCCACCGGTTTCGGTGTCCCGCAGAAATCGGTCGTTACCCAGAAATCCCTCCCTTACAAAGGCCTGGATCATGAGCAAGCAACCCTCCCTGAGCTACAAGGACGCCGGTGTAGACATCGACGCCGGTGAAGCATTGGTCGAACGCATCAAGAGCGTCGCCAAGCGCACGGCGCGCCCGGAAGTCATGGGAGGCCTGGGCGGCTTCGGCGCCCTCTGCGAAATCCCGGCCGGCTACAAGCAGCCCGTGCTGGTTTCCGGCACCGACGGCGTCGGCACCAAGCTGCGCCTGGCGCTGAACCTGAACAAGCACGACAGCATCGGCATCGACCTGGTCGCCATGTGCGTCAACGACCTGGTGGTGTGCGGCGCCGAGCCGCTGTTCTTCCTCGACTACTACGCCACCGGCAAGCTCAACGTCGACACCGCCGCCCAGGTGGTGACCGGCATCGGCGCCGGCTGCGAACTGTCCGGCTGCTCCCTGGTCGGCGGCGAAACCGCTGAAATGCCGGGCATGTACGAAGGCGAAGACTACGACCTGGCCGGCTTCTGCGTCGGCGTGGTGGAAAAGTCGGAAATCATCGACGGCTCGAAGGTCGCCACCGGCGACGCCCTGATCGCCCTGCCGTCCTCCGGCCCGCACTCCAACGGCTACTCGCTGATCCGCAAGATCATCGAAGTGTCCGGCGCCGACATCGAAAACACCCAGCTCGACGGCAAACCGCTGACCGACCTGCTGATGGCCCCGACCCGCATCTACGTCAAACCGCTGCTCAAGCTGATCAAGGACACCGGCGCCGTCAAGGCCATGGCCCACATCACCGGCGGCGGCCTGCTGGACAACATCCCGCGCGTACTGCCAAAAGGCGCCCAGGCCGTGGTCGACGTGGCGAGCTGGACCCGCCCTGCGGTGTTCGACTGGCTGCAAGAGAAAGGCAACGTCGACGAGACCGAAATGCACCGCGTGCTGAACTGCGGCGTGGGCATGGTGATCTGCGTGGCCCAGGAACACGTCGAGTCGGCCCTGAACGTCCTGCGCGAAGCCGGCGAGCAGCCTTGGGTCATCGGCCAGATCGCCGCGGCCGCCGAAGGCGCCGCCCAGGTCGAACTGAAGAACCTCAAGGCTCACTGATGCCGAGCACCTGTGATGTCGTGGTGCTGCTGTCCGGCACCGGCAGTAACTTGCAGGCCCTGATCGACAGCACGCGGACCGGCGACAGCCCGGTTCGCATCGCTGCGGTGATCTCCAACCGCGCCGACGCCTACGGCCTGCAACGCGCCAGGGACGCGGGCATCGAAACCCGCTCCCTGGACCACAAGGCCTTCGAAGGCCGCGAAGCCTTCGATGCCGCCCTGATCGAACTGATCGACGAATTCAATCCCGGACTCGTGGTGCTGGCCGGCTTCATGCGCATCCTCAGCGCGGGGTTCGTGCGCCACTACCAGGGTCGCCTGCTCAACATCCATCCGTCGCTGCTGCCCAAGTACAAGGGGCTGCACACCCATCAGCGCGCGCTGGAGGCCGGCGACGCCGAACACGGCTGCTCCGTGCACTTCGTCACCGAGGAACTCGATGGCGGGCCTCTGGTCGTACAGGCAGTGATACCGGTAGAGTTGCACGATTCGCCGCAGAGCCTGGCGCAGCGGATCCACGTTCAGGAACACCTGATCTACCCGATGGCCGTGCGCTGGTTTGCCGAAGGACGGCTGGCCCTTGGCGAACAAGGTGCTTTACTGGATGGCCAGGCACTCGCGGCCACCGGCCACTTGATTCGAAACTAGGAGATTCTATGCGTCGCGCCCTGCTCTTCGCTTGCGCCCTGCTCGCCCTGCCTTTCGCGCAGGCTGCAGACCTTCAACCGTTCTCCGCCAGCTACACCGCCGACTGGAAGCAGTTGCCCATGAGCGGCACCGCCGAACGCAGCCTGACCAAGGAAGCCAACGGCGCCTGGAAACTCAGCTTCAAGGCGTCGATGATGATCGCCAGCCTGTCCGAGGAAAGCACCCTGACCCTGGACAAGGACACGCTGCTGCCTCAGTCCTACCACTTCGAGCGCGGCGGGTTGGGCAAGGCGAAAAAGGCTGACCTGGACTTCGACTGGGCCAACAAGCTCGTCACCGGCACCGATCGTGGCGACGCGGTGAAGATCCCGCTGAACCGCGGCATGGTCGACAAGTCGACCTACCAGCTGGCGCTGCAGCATGACGTGGCCGCCGGCAAGAAGACCATGAGTTATCAGGTGGTCGACGGCGGCGAAGTCGACACCTACGATTTCCGCGTGTTGGGCTCGGAGAAGGTCGAGACCAAGGCCGGCCAGATCGATGCGATCAAGGTCGAACGCGTGCGCGATCCGACGCAGAGCAAGCGCATCACCGTGCTCTGGTTCGCCAAGGACTGGGATTACCTGCTGGTTCGCCTGCAACAGGTCGAAACCGACGGCAAGGAGTACAACATCATGCTCCAGGACGGCACCGTCAACGGCAAGACCGTCAAAGGCAGCTGACCCGCCGCACCATCGCAAAGCCCCGCAAATGCGGGGCTTTTCTTTGCCTGGCGTTCCACCTGTGGCGAGGGCGCTTGCTCCCGCCGGGCCTGGCGAATCACACCGAGAACTTGGCCACCATGTTGTTCAGGTCCACCGCCAGCCGCGACAGCTCCTGACTGGCGGCACTGGTCTGGTTGGCCCCGGCCGAGGTCTGCATCGCCAGGTCGCGGATGTTCATCAGGTTGCGGTCGACCTCCCGCGCCACCGCCGCCTGCTGCTCCGACGCGCTGGCGATCACCAGATTGCGCTCGTTGATCCGGGCGAACGCCGAGGCGATCTCCTCCAGCGCCGTGCCGGCGGCCTTGGCCAGCTCCAGGGTCGAGCGGGCGCGCAGGTTGCTTTGCTGCATCGAACTGACCGCCGCATCCGTGCCCTGCTGAATGCCGCCGATCATCTGCTCGATCTCCTGGGTCGACTGCTGGGTGCGATGGGCCAGCGCCCGCACCTCATCCGCCACCACCGCGAAACCGCGCCCGGCATCGCCTGCGCGGGCTGCCTCGATGGCCGCGTTCAGCGCCAGCAGGTTGGTCTGCTCGGCGATCGAGCGGATCACATCCAGCACCTTGCTGATGCTGTAGACCTGCTGGGCCAGGTCTTCGACCTGTGTCGCATTGGCCGTGACGTCCTCGGCCAGGGATTCGATGGAGGACACCGTCTGTTGCACCTGCTCGCGGCCGTGCTGGGCGATCCGGTCGGACTCCCGCGACGCCTCGGACGTGGCCACGGCGTTGCTGGCCACCTCCTCGACGGCCGCCGTCATCTGGTTCACCGCCGTGGCGGCCTGCTCGATCTCCAGGCTTTGCTGATGCAGGCCGCGGGTGGCGTCTTCGGTCACGCAACTCAATTCTTCCGAGGCCGACGCCAGCTGACTGGAGGATTCGGAGATGCGCCGGATCGTATCGCGCAGGCTGTGCTGCATGCTGCGCAGCGCGTGCAGCAGCCGTGCCGGCTCGTCCTTGCCGGACACGCTGATGTCGCCGGTCAGGTCGCCCCCGGCCACCACCTCCGCGACGTTCAGCGATTGCGAGAGCGGCAGCACGATACTGCGGGTCAGCAACAGCGCGAGCGCAACGGTGATCAGCGCGGTGATGCCGATCATCACGCCGACCCACACCCGTGAATTGATGAACACCAGCCGCGCCGCCTCGGTGGCGAGGTTGGCGTTGTGCTTGTTCAGCTCGACCAGTTCCCTGAGGGTGACGGCGATGTCGTCCGCCAACGGGCTCATCTGGCCATTGAGGATGGCCGCCGCCTCTTCCACCCTGTCCTGGGCGGACAGCGCCATCACCTGCGCCTGGAACTCCAGGTACTTGTGCTCGGCGACCTTGAACCGGTCGAACAGCGCCCGCTCCTCCCGCAGGACGATCAAGGCGTCGTAGCGCTGCTGGGCTTCGCTCAGCACGCCGCGCAGCTCGTTGAGCTTGGCGACGTTCTGCGCCAGCGCCTGCGGGTCGCGGTTGAGCAGCAGACGCATGGTCAGCGCCCGCAGGCGCAGCATGTCCTGGCTCATCTCGCCGACCGCCATCACGCTGGGCAGCCAATTGTTGTCGACCTCGTCGGACTGGGCGCGCATGTTCGACATCTGCAGCAGGGCGAACGCCCCGAGCGCAAACACCATCAGCGCCAGCACCCCGAAACCGAGGCCGGCCCGAGGGGCGATATTGAGGCTACGGATACTCATTGCTCTGGTTCCTTCCAAAAGCGCTGCATCAACCCTGCAGCTGGCTGCTTTAGAAGGTATCGGCCCGGCGGAAATTTGCGTAAGACGAAAAAGTGATATCAAAAGGCCTTGATACTTCGAACCCTCGGCATGAACGATTCAGCGACGGTTACCCGGACTTCAGCGCCGTTCGCCGCACGTTCACTATAGGAAGGTTCATGCGATGTCGTCGCCAACTTACGCGACGACAATAAAGTGGAACGCCGACTCAGCACACATGTTCTATACCTGCGAGGTTCTTTTTGATCGAATGGCTTTTCCCACCGCTTGCGAGGTTCCCATGACTGTCACCGTCAATACCGTCTCCGCCGAAGGTTTTCGCCACACCGTCCAGATCGATGACCACGAATTGTTCACCGATGCGCCCGCAAGCGTCGGCGGCGAAGGCTCCGCTCCCGAGCCGCACGATTACTTCGACGCCGCCCTCGGCGCCTGCAAGGCCCTGACCCTGAAGCTGTACGCCAAGAAAAAGGACATTCCGCTGACCGGCGTCGGCGTCGAAGTCAAACGCGACAACAGCCAGGAGCAGAAAGGCAAGTACGCCCTGCATGTCACCCTCACCCTCAAGGGCGTGCTCACCGATGCCCAGCGCGAGGAACTGCTGCGGGTCGCCGACCGCTGCCCGATCCACAAACTGATGACCACCAGCGAAGTCAGCATCGAAACCCACGCGCCGCAAGGCTTCGACAGCCAATGATCCTCCCGGGTGCGCGGCGGGTTATGCTCCTCGCGTCACCCGCCCAGCCTGGAACGCACCATGGACAAGCAACCGCTGATCATCCGCCCGCGCGCCGAAGACGTCGAAGGGCAGCCGATCCTGCGCCCGCTGCCGTCGGCCAAATGCCGCAGCGTCGGGCCTTTCGTGTTTTTCGACCACATGCTCGAGACCGTCTACCCGGCCGGCAAAGGCATGAACATCCGCCAGCATCCGCACATCGGCCTGTCGACCCTCACCTATCTGTTTGAAGGCCAGATCCAGCACAAGGACAGCCTGGGTTCCGATCAGGTGGTCAGCGCCGGCGACGTCAGCTGGATGACCGCCGGCAGCGCCATCGCCCATGTCGAGCGCACGCCTGCGCCGCTGTGGGAGCAAAGCTTCAAGATGCATGGCCTGCAGATCTGGCTGGCGTCGCCCAAGCACCACGAACACGGGCCGGGGCACTACAGCCATCACCCGGCGGCGACGCTGCCGGTCAGCGACAGCCTGGGCGTGCAGATCCGCATGATCGCCGGCTCAGGCTTCTGCCTTGAATCGCCGGTGCCGGTGCTGTCGCCGACGCTGTACGCGGAACTGAAGATGCAGACCGCGACCACGCTGCTGATCCCCACCGAACACGAAGAGCGGGCGGTGTACGTGTTGAGCGGCGATGTGCAGCTCAATGGCGAGAGTCTGGAGCCCCATGCCTTGGCGGTGCTGCCGCCCGGCGAGGAAATGAGCCTGTTCGCCGACAGCGACACCCATGCCGTGCTGTTCGGCGGCGCATCGCTGGACGGGCCTCGGCGGATCAACTGGAACTTCGTCGCCAGCGATCCGGCGGCGATCGACGAGGCACGGCGCAAGTGGGCGGCCGGGGATTGGCCGACGGTGCAGGGGGAAACCGAGCGGATCGAATTGCCGTAGGTCTTGAGCGCTTGCAGGCAAGGCCCCTGGGGGAGCCGGCCTGCCGGCGATGGCGGTGGGACAGGCGCCGAAGCATCGACGGTACTGGCCTCATCGCCAGCAGGCTGGCTCCCACAGTACTTTGCGATGCGAACCTGCAATTCCCTGCGAAAGCCGGTCTACCGGTTTTGAAGGCCAGGTCAGGCCTTGAACACTTCGTCCAGCAAGTCATGCATCGACTTGAACGCCCGCGCAGCGGTCTTCGCGTCGTACATCATCTTGCCCGGCACATTGGCGTGCGGGTCGGTGAACGAGTGCACCGCGCCGCCATAGCTGAGCAACTGCCAGTCCACGCCCGCCGCGTTCATCTCCTCCTCGAACGCCGGCAACTGCTCCTTCGGCACCAGCGGGTCGGACGCCCCGTGCAGCACCAGCACCGAGCCCTTGATGTTGTTCGCGTCCGCCGGGTTCGGCGAATCCAGTGTGCCGTGGAACGACACCGCCGCCTTCACCGGCGCGCCGGTGCGGGCCAGGTCCAGGGCGCAGCAACCGCCGAAGCAGAAGCCGAACACCGCCAGCTTCGCGGTGTCCACCGCCGCCTCGCCCTGCTTCTGCAATTGTTCGAAGGCCACCTGCAGACGCTTGCGCAGCAAGGCCCGGTCGTTCTTCAGCGGCATCATCGCCGCGCCCGCCTGATCGGCGTTCTGCGGACGCACGGCCTGCCCGTACACGTCGGCGATCAGCACCACATAGCCCTTGGCCGCCACTGACTTGGCGATCTCTTCGGCCCCGGCACTGACACCCATCCAGTTCGGTGCCATCAACAGGCCCGGACGGGTGCCCTTGTGTTCTGCGTCGAACGCCAACCGGCCTTCATAGGCCTGGCCGTCAATCTGATAGACCACGGAACGCACAGTGATTTGGCTCATTTCTGACTCCTGATGATTAAACGCCGGAATGAAAAAACCCGCCGAAGCGGGTTTATTCAGGTTGGGGTCAAGCCGACAGCTCGACCAGCAGCTTGTTCAGACGGCGCACGTAGGCGGCCGGGTCTTTCAGGCTGTCGCCGGCGGCCAGGGCCGCCTGGTCGAAGAGGATGTGCGACAGGTCGCCGAAACGTTCCTCGCTGGCCTCGCTGTCGAGCTTCTCGATCAACGGGTGGTTCGGGTTGAATTCGAAGATCGGCTTGGAATCCGGCACCTTCTGCCCGCTCGCCTCGAGGATCTGGCGCATCTGCAGGCCCAGGTCCTGTTCGCCGATGGCCAGGATCGCCGGCGAATCGGTCAGGCGGTGGGAAACGCGGACTTCGGCCACGGACTCGCCCAGGGCGGTCTTGAGGCGCTCGACCAGGCCTTCCTTCGACTTGGCGACTTCTTCCGCGGCCTTCTTGTCCTCTTCCGAGTCCAGGCTGCCCAGGTCCAGGTCACCCCGAGCCACGTCGACGAAGCCCTTGCCGTCGAATTCGCTGAGGTAGCTCATCAGCCACTCGTCGATGCGGTCGGTCAGCAGCAGCACTTCGATGCCTTTCTTGCGGAAGACTTCCAGGTGCGGGCTGTTCTTGACCTGCGCGTAGGACTCGCCGGTGAGGTAGTAGATCTTGTCCTGACCTTCCTTGGCACGGGCCAGGTAGTCGGCCAGGCCGACGATCTGCTCGTCGTCGCCGTTGGTCGAAGCGAAGCGCAGCAGGCCGGCGATCTTTTCCTTGTTGGCGAAGTCTTCGGCCGGGCCTTCTTTCATGACCTGACCGAAGTTCTTCCAGAAGCCTTTGTATTGCTCAGGCTCGTTCTTCGCCAGTTTCTCCAGCATGTCCAGCACGCGCTTGGTCAGCGCGGACTTCATCGAATCGATGATCGGGTCTTTCTGCAGGATTTCCCGCGACACGTTCAGCGACAGGTCGTTGGAGTCGACCACGCCCTTGATGAAGCGCAGGTACAGCGGCAGGAACGATTCGGCCTGATCCATCACGAACACGCGCTGGACGTACAGCTTCAGGCCCTTCGGCGCTTCACGCTGGTACAGGTCGAACGGCGCGCGGGCCGGCACGTACAGCAGCGAGCTGTATTCCAGCTTGCCTTCGACCTTGTTGTGGCTCCAGCTCAGCGGGTTTTCGAAGTCGTGGGCGATGTGCTTGTAGAACTCCTGGTATTCCTCGTCCTTGATCTCGGTACGGGGACGGGTCCACAGGGCGCTCGCGCGGTTGACGGTTTCCCACTCCAGCGCCGGCTTCTCTTCGCCTTCGGCGGCGGCAGCCTCTTTCGGCAGCTCGATCGGCAGCGCGATGTGGTCGGAGTACTTCTTGATGATGTTGCGCAGGCGCCAGCCGTCGGCGAACTCGTCTTCACCGGACTTCAGGTGCAGGACGATGCGGGTGCCGCGCTCGGCCTTGTCGAGGGTGGCGACTTCGAAGTCACCCTCGCCCTTCGACGACCAGTGCACGCCTTCGCTGGCGGCGGTGCCGGCACGGCGGCTGTACACGTCGACCTTGTCGGCGACGATGAACGCCGAGTAGAAACCGACGCCGAACTGACCGATCAGGTGCGAGTCCTTCTTCTGGTCGCCGGTGAGGTTCTTCATGAAATCGGCGGTGCCCGACTTGGCGATGGTGCCCAGGTGGGTGATCACGTCGTCGCGGTTCATGCCGATGCCGTTGTCTTCGAGGGTGACGGTCTTGGCGTCCTTGTCGAAGCTCACACGGATTTTCAGGTCGGCGTCGCCTTCGAGCAGCTCAGGCTTGGCCAGCGCTTCGAAGCGCAGCTTGTCCACGGCGTCGGAGGCGTTCGAGATCAATTCGCGCAGGAAGATTTCCTTGTTGGAATACAGCGAATGGATCATGAGGTGCAGCAGCTGCTTTACCTCGGTCTGGAAGCCCAGGGTTTCCTTTTGAGTTTCCACACTCATGGTCATCAAACTCCAATCAGATGGCATTGGCCGCGACCTTGCCGGTCGGCGGCGGGTTGTTCTCTGAGTTGGGGACGCGCGTCAGGATTTCAAGGGGTCATCGATCTTGAAGTGTGCGCGGGCCGTGGCGATCGGTTCGCCTTCGGTGGTCTGCCAGGCCGTGACGGCTACGTTCGCCACCCGCCGGCCCTGGCGGCAGACCTGACATTTGGCCCAGGTGTCGCGAAACTGCCCGGCGCGCAGATAGTCGAGCGAGAAGTCGATGATCTTCGGCACGCCGGGCGCCCCGGTGAAAATCAGCAGGTGCAGGGCCGCGGCCAGTTCCATGAACCCGGCGATCACCCCGCCGTGGATCGCCGGCAGCAGCGGGTTGCCGATGTTGTCCTTGTTGGCCGGCAGCCGGAACAGCAGTTCGTCGCCGACCCGGGAACATTCGATGCCGATCAGCCCGGCATACGGGATCAGCTTCAGCAAGGGCGCGTAGTCGCCCTGCGCGTGGGCCTGCTCCAGTTGTTGCTTGAGGTCGCTCATTGCCCCTCCCCCTTGATCTTGCCGCCGAAGCCCTGGGTGCCCTTGAGCCCCTTGCCCATGCGCATGAACGTGCCGACGACGTGGGCGATCGGCTGCTGCGGGTCGTCCTGGTAGGCGAAGCCCCGGGCGAAGATCACGTCCGTGGTGACCCGGTAGCATTGCGCAAAACCATAGACATCCTTGTGCGGCTGCGCGGCGTGCATGTAGTCGATCCGCAGGTCGAGGGTCGGACACACTTCGAATTCCGGGAGCACGCACAGCGTGGCCATGCCGCACGCGGTGTCCATCAGCGATGTCAGGGCACCGCCATGGATGACGCCGGTCTGCGGGTTGCCGACGATGCTTGCGCTGTACGGCAAGAGCACGGTCAGGCCTTCGCTGTCGGCGCTGTGCACGCGCAGCCCCAATACCTGGCAGTGGCGCAGGGCCGAGAGAAATCTTGTCGCTCGCTCGAAAACGGGGTTTTCGCCCATGGATAAATGCTCTCGTCAGTGCCTGTCGCCAGTATTGGAAAGAACAGGAAAAGTTCCTTCTCATAACAAACTTATATATCTGTGGGAAATGAGGAACTTAACCTTGGGCAGCGCGTTCTTAAGGCCAGTAGTTCTTTTCCACCAGGAGAAACACCCCATGCGTAAGACTTTAGCTATTGCCTTGATGTTGACCGCTTCCCTCGGTCTCGCCGCCTGCGATAAAAAATCCGAGGACAAAGCTCAAGATGCCAACCAACACGCTGAACAAGCTCAGCAGAAAATGAATGAAGCTCAGGATAAAGTGAACGAAGCGGCAAAAGAAAACGCCGAAGCCGCCAAAGATCAGGCTGAATCGAACGCAGCCGCCGCAGACGAAGCCGCCAAGAAGCAATGACCTGCTCTTCGCCGCAATAAAGAAAACCCGCCAAGTGCGGGTTTTCTTTTGCCTGTCATGTTCCGGCCATACGCCGAAGTGCCTTGTTAGAGCAAAACTGTCCTGAATGTCGGACTGATCATCAGCAACAAGGAACACACTAAACCGATCACCCAGACCAGACTGCGCTGCCAGGCCAGATCGGCCCAATAACACAACAAGTAAACCACTCGGGCGATCACGAAGACGATCGCCAGCGTATCGATCAGCCATCCGGCCGTTTGCGTGGTGTGCGCCATCAGCACCCCCACCGCAAACAGCATGAACGCCTCGATGCTGTTCTGGTGGGCCGCCAGCGCCCGGGCGCCGAACCCGGTCAGCTGCGCCTGCTGACGGCGCGGCTGGTGGTTGTCGTAGCCGCCCTGCTCCTTCATGGCCTTGGCCACCGGCATGCGCGCCACATAAATCAGCAGCGCACTGATAAACACACACCAGAACGGAATACTCATCAAGCGGCCTCTTTGGTTGCCTCGGGCGATGGTGCCTCTGTAGGGGTATAGACCATCACGTCGAGGACGTCCGAGTGAAACTCCCGGCGATACAGCACCAGCACCACACCGGCGCTCATCAACATGAACAGCCATGGGCTGACGAACCAGGCCAGCATGCTCATGCCGAAGTAGTAAGAGCGCAGCCCGAAGTTGAACTGGTTCGCCGCCATCGAAATCACCCGCGCCGCCCGCGAGGCGAACGCCTTGCGCTCCTGCTCCGACACCTGCCGCTCGCCGATCATCGGCGCCGAGCCGACCAGCACCGCGGCGAAGTTGTACTGGCGCATGCACCAGCTGAAGGTGAAGAAGGCATAGACGAACACCAGCGCCAGGCACAGCAGCTTGATTTCCGACATGCCCTGGGACGCCTGCTGCACCATCGGGATGTCCGCCAACAGCGACACCGCACGCTCGGACGCGCCGAGCACGGTGAGGATGCCGGCCAAGATGATCAGGGTGCTGGAGGCGAAGAACGACGCGTTGCGCTCCAGGTTGCCGATCACGCTGGCGTCGGCGATGCGGTTGTCACGCAGCAGCATGCGGCGCATCCAGTCTTCGCGGTAAAGGTGCAGGACGCTGGCCAGGCACGCGGTGTCGCGGCCCTTCCAGGTGGCGTAGCGGGTATAGCCGCCCCAGCAGATGACGAACCAGAGCGCGGCGAGCAGGTGGATCAGGTTGGCTTGGATGAACGACATGCAATTCCCTGTGGAGTATGAGCGCAGTACCGGTTTCCGGCGGGAGCCGGCCTGCCGGCAGGTTCCCGCAGGAATGCGTTGCAGTGCTTCGACGTTAGCTCAAGGAAAAAGACACGGCCTCACGCCCATAAAAAATGCCCCGCATCTTTTGATGCGGGGCATTTCTGTTGAATCGCTCAAGGCCCGCTTTTGGCGGGCCGGTCAGCGTCAGGCGATCGCTTCGCTGCGCTTGCCCAGCAGACGGTCGCACACCACGGCGACCACCAGCGTCATCACGCACGGCACCAGCCACGCCAGGCCTTGCTCGCTCAGCGGCAGGTGCGCCAGCTGCGACGGCATCCAGTCGGCCAGGCCGGCGCCCTTGAGCGCGTCGATGGTGCCGAACAGGAACGACACCAGCATCACAGGACCCAGGATGCGGCCGTGCTCATGCCAGAAATCTTTGCAGAAGCTCAGGGCCACCAGCACGATGCACGGCGGGTAGATGGCGGTCAGCACCGGGATCGAGAACGCGATCAGCTTGGTCAGGCCCAGGTTGGACACCAGCAGCGAGAACGCCGCCAGGATAATCACCAGGGTCTTGTAGGACAGCGGCACGACGCGGCTGAAGTACTCGGCGCAGGCGCAGGTCAGGCCCACGGCGGTCACCAGGCACGCCAGGGAGATCAGCACCGCGAGGAAGCCGCTGCCCAGCGAACCGAAGGTGTGTTGCACATAGGCATGCAGCACCGCCGCGCCGTTGGTCGCGCCAACCGCGACTTCATGGCTGCCGGAGCCGAGGCGGAACAGACTGACGTACACCAGCGCCAAACCGACGCCGGCGATCAGACCGGCGATCACCGCGTAGCGGGTGATCAGCGCCGGCGACTCGACGCCGCGCGAACGGATCGCATTGACGATGACGATGCCGAACACCAGCGCGCCGAGGGTATCCATGGTCAGGTAACCGTTGATGAACCCTTGGGAGAACGGCGCCGCGACGTATTCAGGCGTCGCCTGGCCGATGTCGCCGGCCGGCAGCGCGAACGCGGCGATGCCGAGCACCGCCAGGGCGATGATCTTCAGCGGCGCCAGGAAGCGCCCCACGGTGTCCAGCAGGCGGCCCGGATAGAGCGAAATGAAGAACACCAGCAGGAAGTAGACGGAGCTGTAGAGGAACAGCGCCAGCGGGCTCTCGCCGGTCAACGGCGCCAGGCCCACTTCAAAGGACACGGTCGCGGTGCGCGGGGTCGCGAACAGCGGGCCCACCGCCAGGTAGCAGGCCGCCGCCAGCAGTCCGCCGGCGATCTTGCCGATCGGGCTGCTCAAGGAATCCATCGCCCCGCCGACCTTGGCCAGCGCCACGACGGTGATCACCGGCAGGCCGACTGCCGTGATCAGGAAGCCCAGCGCCGCCATCCAGACGTTGGGGCCGGACTGCAGGCCGACGATAGGCGGGAAAATGATGTTGCCGGCCCCGACGAACAGGGCAAATGTCATGAAGCCAAGTGCCAGAATGTCCTGGCCTTTCAAAACTTTCATCAAGGAAATACCACACTACTGAATCGGAATTTAGAGAGGGATTTCCCTGTTGGGTGAGGGAAATGCTGTCAGTCCGTATGAGACTGACCCGTTTAGCGCGTTGCATGCCTTGTGGGCGGCAGACGCAAAAATGGCTGCTAGCCTAACGAATTTGTCTGACAAACGCACTGTTTGAGGGCGAACTATCCGATACGCGACGTTTCTGTGTCGCGTTTTTGCATGTAATTGGACAGATGCTTATAAATCGCCATCACGCTGACGAATTGAAATGCGCCCAACCGGCGTCTTCTCAGGCCCCAGAGTCGATCCGGATCCCCACAACGACAAAGGCCACCCGAAGGTGGCCTTTGTTTGCTGGAGCTAGAAGGTCAGCCGAAGCTTACTTCTTCACTTCCCAGCCAGTCAGCTCGGCCAGGGCCTTGCCGATGTCCGCCAGCGAACGCACGGTTTTCACGCCTGCGTCTTGCAGCGCAGCGAATTTCTCGTCTGCAGTGCCTTTGCCGCCGGAGATGATTGCGCCAGCATGGCCCATGCGCTTGCCCGGAGGAGCAGTCACACCAGCGATGTAGGAAACAACCGGCTTGGTCACGTTGGCCTTGATGTAGGCAGCCGCTTCTTCTTCAGCCGAACCGCCGATCTCGCCGATCATCACGATCGCCTCGGTCTTCGGGTCTTCCTGGAACAACTTCAGGATGTCGATGAAGTTGGAGCCCGGGATCGGGTCACCGCCGATGCCGACGCAGGTCGACTGGCCGAAACCGGCGTCGGTGGTCTGCTTCACAGCTTCGTAGGTCAGGGTGCCGGAACGGGAAACGATACCGACCTTGCCTGGCAAGTGGATGTGACCAGGCATGATGCCGATCTTGCACTCGCCCGGAGTGATCACGCCTGGGCAGTTAGGGCCGATCAGGGTAACACCCAGCTCGTCGCACTTAACTTTAGCGTCCAGCATGTCCAGGGTAGGAATGCCTTCGGTGATGCAGACGATCAGCTTGATGCCGCCGAAAGCCGCTTCCAGGATCGAGTCCTTGCAGAAAGGAGCCGGAACGTAGATCACGCTGGCGGTGGCGCCGGTGGCTTCTACAGCTTCTTTCACGGTGTTGAACACAGGCAGGTTCAGGTGAGTGGTGCCACCTTTGCCTGGAGTCACGCCGCCAACCATCTTGGTGCCGTAGGCAATGGCTTGTTCGGAGTGGAAAGTACCCTGCGCGCCGGTGAAGCCCTGGCAGATTACTTTGGTGTCTTTATTGATCAGGACGCTCATTACTTGCCCTCCGCAGCTTTAACGACTTGTTGAGCAGCGTCGGTCAGGCTGGTAGCAGCGATGATGTTCAAACCGCTTTCTGCCAGTACTTTAGCGCCCAGTTCAGCGTTGTTGCCTTCAAGACGAACAACAACCGGGATTTTCACGCCGACTTCTTTCACGGCGCCGATGATGCCTTCGGCGATCATGTCGCAGCGAACGATGCCGCCGAAGATGTTGACCAGCACTGCAGCGACGTTGCTGTCGGACAGGATGATCTTGAACGCTTCGGTCACGCGCTCTTTGGTCGCGCCGCCACCTACGTCGAGGAAGTTGGCTGGCTTGCCGCCGTGCAGGTTGACGATGTCCATGGTACCCATGGCCAGGCCGGCACCGTTGACCATGCAGCCGATGTTGCCTTCCAGGGCCACGTAGTTCAGTTCGAACTTGGCGGCGTGCGCTTCGCGCGGATCGTCTTGCGACGGATCGTGGAAGGTCTTCAGCTTAGGCTGACGGTACATTGCGTTGGCGTCGATGTTGATCTTGGCGTCCAGGCAGTGCAGGTCGCCGTCGGCCTTGATCACCAGCGGGTTCACTTCCAGCAGGGCCAGGTCGTGATCCTTGAACAGCTTGGCCAGACCGGTGAAGATCTTGGCGAACTGGGCAACTTGCTTGCCTTCCAGACCCAGCTGGAACGCCAGCTCGCGGCCTTGGAACGGCTGAGCGCCGACCAGCGGATCGATGGTGGCCTTCAGGATTTTTTCTGGAGTGTCGTGAGCGATCTTCTCGATGTCCACGCCACCTTCGGTGGAAGCCATGAACACGATGCGGCGGCTCGAACGGTCAACGACAGCGCCCAGGTACAGCTCTTTAGCGATATCAGTGCACGATTCAACCAGGATCTTGGTGACCGGCTGACCGTTGGCGTCAGTCTGGTAGGTCACCAGACGCTTGCCCAGCCACTGCTGTGCGAAGGCCTTGGCGTCTTCTTTGCTGCGAACCAGCTTGACGCCGCCCGCTTTACCGCGACCACCGGCGTGAACCTGGGCTTTGACGACCCACTCGTTGCCGCCGATCTTGTCGCAAGCTTCTGCCGCTTCTTCCGGGGTGTCTACCGCGTAGCCTTTGGATACTGGCAGGCCGTACTCAGCGAACAGCTGCTTACCCTGATACTCGTGAAGATTCATGCTTTTTACCGTCTTCGTTAGGTACTGCGCATTCGGCGCTGCGCTCTTTATGAGTGCCGCGCCACCTGTGACTGCTGCTTGCGCAGCCTTTCCGGATACCCGGTGCAGCTACGCAAGACTGCGTCCAGCGGACATTCCGCGGTGAGTCTTGCACGCAAGGCTCACGACGGGCCGATACCGCCGTGGTTTCTTATTGTGTCTTAACGCTTCTTGCGGTTGGCCACGTGGATGGCGCCGCCATTCACGGCCAAAGCAGCTTCGTGCAAGGCTTCGGACAGGGTCGGATGGGAGAATACCATCATGCCCAGGTCTTCAGCGCTGGTGCCGAATTCCATGCCGATCGCGCCCTGCTGAACCAGTTCGGCAGCGCTCGGGCCGATCACGTGCACGCCCAGGACGCGGTCGGTCTTGGCGTCGGCGATGACCTTGACGAAACCGCCGGTGTCGTTGGCCGCCATGGCACGGCCGGAGGCCGCGAACGGGAAGGTGCCGACGTTAACTTCAACGCCTTCGGCTTTCAAGGCCTGTTCGGTCTTGCCGACCCACGCGATTTCCGGGTGAGTATAAATAACCGAAGGGATCAGGTCATAGTTCATCTGAGCCTTGTGGCCCTTGATGCGCTCGACGACCATGATGCCCTCTTCCGACGCCTTGTGCGCCAGCATCATGCCACGAACCACGTCGCCGATGGCGTAAACGCCCGGCACGCTGGTCGCGCAGTGGTCGTCAACGAAGATGAAGCCACGCTCGTCGATGGTCACGCCGCTGTCGGCGGCCAGCAGATCGGTGGTCACCGGACGGCGACCGACGGCTACGATCAGCTTGTCGAAGGTGATGGACTGTTCGCCGTTGGCGTCGGTGTAGTTCACGACGACTTCGTCGCCGGTCACTTTGGAGCCGGTCACGCGGGCGCCCAGCTTGATGTCCAGGCCCTGCTTGGTCAGGGTCTTCAGCGCTTCCTTGGAAACGGCGGTGTCCGCGGCCATCAGGAAGGTGTCCAGGGCTTCCAGGACGGTGACTTCAGCACCCAGACGCGACCAGACCGAACCCAGTTCCAGGCCGATCACGCCGGCGCCGATCACGCCCAGACGCTTAGGCACGGTCTGGAATTCCAGGGCGCCGGTGGAGTCGACGATGACTTTCTGGTCGACCGGAGCCGGCGGAATGTCGATCGGACGGGAGCCGGAAGCCAGGATCACGTTCTCGGCTTCGATGACTTCCACCGAACCGTCAGGCTTGGTGACTTCGACTTTCTTGCCGGCCAGCAGTTTGCCGTGGCCCTGGATCGAAGTGACGCCGTTGGCCTTGAACAGGGTGGCAACACCGCCGGTCAGGTTCTTGACGATGCCGGCCTTGCGGCCGACCATCGCGGCGACGTCCATCTTGACTTCGCCGGTGGAGATGCCGTGGACGTTGAAGCTCTCTTTCGCTTCCTTGTATTTCCAGGAGCTGTCCAGCAGCGCCTTGGAAGGAATGCAGCCTACGTTCAGGCAGGTGCCGCCCAGGGCCAGCTTGCCTTCGCCATCGGTGTACTTCTCGATGCAGGCAGTGGTGAGGCCCAGCTGTGCGGCCTTGATGGCAGCCACGTAGCCGCCAGGGCCCGCGCCGATCACTACTACGTCAAATTTCTGCGACATTCAAAAAATCCTCTTGAGCGAAAAGCTTCAAGCCGCGCGCCGCAAGCCAAGCTGCGTTTTCTCGCAGCCTGAAGCCTGCAGCGCGTGACTGCTTCTATCAGATATCCAGCAACAGACGAGCCGGATCTTCCAGCAGGTTCTTGATGGTCACCAGGAAGGTCACAGCTTCTTTGCCATCGATCAGACGGTGATCGTAGGACAGCGCCAGGTACATCATCGGACGGATCACGACCTGACCGTTGACGGCCATAGGACGCTGGATGATGTTGTGCATGCCCAGGATCGCGGCCTGCGGCGGGTTGACGATCGGGGTCGACATCATCGAACCGAAGGTACCACCGTTGGTGATGGTGAAGGTACCGCCGGTCATCTCTTCCATCGACAGTTTGCCGTCACGGGCTTTCTTGCCGAAGGTGGCGATGCCGCCTTCGATTTCAGCCAGGCTCATCAGTTCGGCGTTGCGCAGGACCGGCACCACCAGGCCACGGTCGCTGGAAACGGCGACACCGATGTCGGCATAACCGTGGTAGACGATGTCCGAACCGTCGATCGACGCGTTCACGGCCGGGAAGCGCTTCAGGGCTTCGGTGGCGGCTTTCACGAAGAACGACATGAAGCCCAGGCGCACGCCGTTGTGGGACTTCTCGAACAGATCCTTGTACTTCGAACGCAGGGCCATGACTTCGGTCATGTCGACTTCGTTGAAGGTGGTCAGCATCGCCATGTTCGACTGGGCTTCGACCAGACGCTCGGCGACCTTGGCACGCAGGCGGGTCATCGGAACGCGCTTCTCGACGCGGTCGCCGGCAGCGAACACCGGAGCGGCGGCGGCAGGTGCGGCAGCCTTGGCAGGTGCGGCGGCCGGAGCGGCCTTCTTGGCGGCAACGGCAGCCACCACGTCTTCCTTGGTCACGCGACCGCCCTTGCCGGTGCCGGCAACGGAAGCGATGTTGATGCCGTTCTCTTCAGCCAGCTTGCGTGCGGCCGGTGCAGCGATCGGGTCGTCTTCGCCGTCGGCGGCAGCCGGGGCAGCGGCAGCGGCGGCCGGAGCAGCAGCGGCAGCAGGAGCGGCGGCGGCAGCGCCGCCTTCAACGATGGAGCCCAGCACTTCGTCGGACAGAACGGTGTCGCCTTCGTTCTTGACGATTGCGCCCAGCACGCCGTCGGCGGTGGCCAGCACTTCCAGCACGACCTTGTCGGTCTCGATGTCGACGATCAGTTCGTCACGCTTGACGGCGTCGCCCGGTTGCTTGTGCCAGGTAGCAACGGTGCCGTCGGCGACCGATTCCGGGAAAGTGGGGGCTTTGATCTCGATAGCCATTGTCTGTGGTTCCTTAAATTCGGTTTCAGGTGCGCGAAGGCGTTAAACGGTAAACGCGTCTTGCAGCAGTTGTTCCTGCTGCTCGGCGTGCATCGATGCGTAACCGCATGCAGGTGCGGCAGATGCCTCACGGCCCGCGTACTCGAGTACGAGAGACTTGTTGAGGTTGCCGACGCTGCGACGCAGGTGGTGCTGGCTGCAGTACCAGGCGCCCTGGTTCATAGGCTCTTCCTGACACCAAACGGCGTGTTTCACGTTGGTGTAAGGCGCCAGGACTTCCTTCAGGTCGTCCTCAGGGAACGGGTACAGCTGCTCGATACGCACGATGGCGATATCTTCACGACCTTCGGCACGGCGTTTTTCCAGCAGGTCGTAATAGACCTTGCCGCTGCACAGGACAACGCGCTCGACCTTTTTCGGGTCCAGTGCATCGATTTCCGGGATAACGGTCTGGAACGAGCCTTCGGCCAGATCTTCCAGAGTCGAGATGGCCAACTTGTGGCGCAGCAGCGACTTCGGCGTCAGGACCACCAGCGGCTTGCGCAGCGGACGGATCACCTGGCGACGCAGGAGGTGGTAGATCTGGGCCGGGGTGGTCGGCATGCACACCTGGATGTTGTGCTCGGCGCACAGCTGCAGGTAACGCTCAAGGCGTGCCGAGGAGTGCTCGGGGCCCTGGCCTTCGTAGCCGTGCGGCAGCAGCATGGTCAGACCGCACAGGCGGCCCCACTTGTGCTCGCCGCTGGTGATGAACTGGTCGATCACGACCTGCGCACCGTTGGCGAAGTCGCCGAACTGGGCTTCCCATATCACCAGCGCGTTCGGCGTGGTGGTCGAGTAGCCGTATTCGAACGCCAGCACGGCCTCTTCCGACAGGAACGAGTCGTACAGCTCGAAACGCGGCTGACCTTCGAACAGATGCTTGAGCGGAACGTAGGTGCCGGCATCCTTCTGGTTGTGCAGGACGGCGTGGCGGTGCGAGAACGTGCCGCGGCCGATGTCCTGACCAGTCATGCGGATCGGGTGACCTTCGAACGCCAGGGTCGCGTACGCCATGGTTTCGGCGTAGCCCCAGTTGATCGGCAGGCCGCCGGCTTGCATCTTCTGACGGTCTTCGTAGATCTTGGCGACCTGACGCTGAACCACGAAGCCTTCCGGGATCTCCAGCAGCTTGGCGGACAGTTCCTGCAGGGTCTTCAGATCGAAGCGGGTGTCGTGACGCGCGGTCCAGGCGTGGCCCAGGTACGGACGCCAGTCGACGAACAGCTCTTTGTTCGGCTCCTTGACCAGCGACTTCACCACGTGCAGGCCGTTGTCCAGCGCGTTGCGGTACTCGTCGACCTTGGCCTGGACGCGCTCGGCGTCGAGCACACCGCTCTGGGTCAGGCGATCAGCGTACAGCTCACGGGTGGTGCGCTGCTTGGTGATCTGCTGATACATCAGAGGCTGGGTGCCGCTCGGCTCGTCGGCTTCGTTGTGGCCGCGGCGACGGTAGCAGACCAGGTCGATCACCACGTCGCGCTTGAACTGCATGCGGTAGTCGATGGCCAGCTGGGTCACGAACAGCACGGCTTCCGGATCGTCGCCGTTCACGTGAAGAATCGGCGCCTGGATCATCTTCGCAACGTCGGTGGCGTACTCGGTGGAACGCGAGTCCAGCGGGTTGCTGATGGTGAAGCCGACCTGGTTGTTGATCACGATGTGCACGGTGCCGCCGGTCTTGAAACCGCGGGTCTGCGACATCTGGAAGGTTTCCATGACCACGCCCTGACCTGCGAACGCAGCGTCACCGTGGATGGAGATCGGCAGTACCTTCTCGCCGGTCGGGTCGTTGCGGCGGTCCTGACGGGCGCGTACGGAACCCTCGACCACCGGGGAAACGATTTCCAGGTGGGACGGGTTGAACGCCATCGCCAGGTGGACTTCGCCACCGGAGGTCATCACGTTGGACGAGAAGCCCTGGTGGTACTTCACGTCGCCGGAGCCCAGCTCGACCTTCTTCTTGCCTTCGAACTCGTCGAACAGCTCGCGCGGGTTCTTGCCGAAGGTGTTGACCAGCACGTTCAGGCGGCCGCGGTGGGCCATGCCGATCACGACTTCCTTGGTGCCGTAGGAACCGGAGCGCTGGATCAGCTCGTCGAGCATCGGGATCAGGCTTTCGCCGCCTTCCAGACCGAAACGCTTGGTGCCCGGGTACTTGGTGCCCAGGTACTTCTCCAGGCCTTCGCCGGCGGTGACGCGCTCGAGCAGGTGGCTCTTGATGTCGGCGGAATAGGTCGGACGGCCGCGTACGCTTTCCAGACGCTGCTGGAACCACTGGCGCTGCTCGGAATCGGTGATGTGCGTGAATTCAGCGCCGATGGTGCGGCAATATGTCTGCTGCAACGCTTCGTGAATTTCGCGTAGGCTCGCCTCCTCCTTGCCGATGAACAGGTCGCCGGCACGGAAGGTCGTATCAAGATCGGCATTGGTCAAGCCGTAGTGATTGATCGACAGGTCTGCCGGTGCAGGACGCTGCCACAGCCCCAGCGGGTCAAGCTGGGCTGCCTGGTGGCCACGCATACGGTAGGCCTGGATCAATCGCAGCACTTCAACTTGCTTCTTCTCGTGCTCACTGCTCACGCTGCCGGCGGAAACCGGCTGGGCGCGGCGCTGGTTCTTTGCCAGCAGCACGAAATGATCGCGAATCGTGGAGTGCGAAACATCGGTGGCAGAGCTGCCGTCGGCTGGCAGCTTCTGAAAGTAGGTGCGCCACTCTTCTGGCACAGCGTTAGGGTCGTGCAGGTAGAGCTCATAAAGCTCTTCCACATAGGCAGCGTTTCCACCTGAAAGGTAGGCGCTGTTCCACATGCGCTGCATCACGCTTTCTTGCATGCTTGGTCACCCTCGGTTAGGGGAACACCATCGGCGTCGACACCGAGCAAGCTTGCAGAAGTCCGAATGCAGCGACCAAAACAAGCCACTTAGGATCACACTGATAGTCCGGGTACCAGCCCGGATGCCCCTGCTTGTCTCATTTCTTCAAAAATAAGAGCCGCAGCTTTTGGCTGTTGCTCTGGTTATAGCCAGGGCGCGGGTTGAAGCCCGCGCCGAGACCTTCTACGGGTACAGCGGTGCCGCTTTTTACAGCGGCGGGTACAGCAGCTGAATCACACGCCGCTCGAGAGCAGCATGTTACGGATGTGACCGATGGCCTTAGTCGGGTTCAGGCCTTTCGGACATACGTTGACGCAGTTCATGATGCCCCGGCAGCGGAAGACGCTGAACGGGTCATCGAGCGAAGCCAGACGCTCGGAGGTCTTGGTGTCGCGGCTGTCTGCCAGGAAGCGGTACGCTTGCAGCAGGGCGGCCGGGCCCAGGAACTTGTCCGGGTTCCACCAGAAGGACGGGCAGGAGGTCGAGCAGCAGGCGCACAGGATGCACTCGTACAGTCCGTCCAGCTTTTCACGCTCTTCAGGCGACTGCAGACGCTCGATGGCCGGAGCCGGCGTGTCGTTCTGCAGGAATGGCTTCACCTTCTCGTATTGCTTGTAGAAGATGCTCATATCGACGACCAGGTCACGGATGACCGGCAAACCCGGCAGCGGACGAATGACCAGCTTGTTGCCTTTCACCACGGCGGACAGCGGCGTGATGCACGCCAGGCCGTTCTTGCCGTTGATGTTCATGCCGTCGGAGCCGCAGACGCCTTCACGGCAGGAGCGACGGTAGGAGAAACCCTCGTCCTGCTCTTTGATCAGGGCCAGCACGTCCAGCACCATCAGGTCCTTGCCACCGGTATCGACCTGGAATTCCTGCATGAACGGCGCAGCGTCCTGATCAGGGTTGTAACGATAAACACTGACTTTCAACATGGCGGTCACCCTTAATAAGTCCGGACTTTAGGTTCGAAAGTCGGAACAGTCTTCGGCGAGAAGTTCACGGCACGCTTGGCGACACGTTTCTCACCCGGGAAGTACAGGGTGTGGCACAGCCAGTTTTCGTCGTCACGGTCTTCGTAGTCTTCACGGGCGTGGGCGCCGCGGGACTCTTTGCGCACTTCTGCAGCGATGGCGGTGGCTTCGGCCACTTCCAGCAGGTTCTGCAGCTCCAGCGCTTCGATACGTGCAGTGTTGAACGCCTGCGACTTATCGTTGATCTTCACGTTGGCGATGCGCTTGCGCAGCTCGGCGAGCTGAGCGATGCCCTTCTGCATGTATTCGCCGGTGCGGAACACGCCGAAGTAGTTCTGCATGCAGCTTTGCAGCTCGCGACGCAGGGTGGCGACGTCTTCGCCGTCGGTGCGGTTGTTCAGCGCGTTCAGACGGGCCAGCGCGGCTTCGATGTCGGCCTCGGTGGCGTCGTCGTATTCGATGCCGTCGGTCAGCGCCTTCTCCAGGTGCAGGCCGGCAGCGCGGCCGAACACCACCAGGTCGAGCAGCGAGTTGCCGCCCAGACGGTTGGCGCCGTGAACCGATACGCAAGCCACTTCACCCACAGCGAACAGACCAGGAATGATCTTGTCCGTGCCGTCGGCGTCCTGGGTGATCGCCTGGCCATGGATGTTGGTGGCAACGCCGCCCATCATGTAGTGGCAGGTCGGAACGACCGGAACCGGAGCGACGACCGGGTCAACGTGGGCGAAGGTCTTCGACAGTTCGCAGATGCCTGGCAGACGGCTGTGCAGCACTTCCTCGCCCAGGTGGTCGAGCTTGAGCATCACGTGGTCGCCGTTCGGACCGCAACCGTTGCCGGCGATGATCTCTTTGACCATCGAACGGGCAACCACGTCGCGACCGGCCAGGTCTTTGGCGTTCGGAGCGTAGCGCTCCATGAAACGCTCGCCGTGCTTGTTGATGAGGTAACCACCCTCACCGCGGCAGCCTTCGGTGACCAGTACGCCGGCGCCGGCGATGCCGGTCGGGTGGAACTGCCACATTTCGATGTCCTGCACCGGCACGCCGGCACGCAGGGCCATGCCCACGCCGTCACCGGTGTTGATCAGGGCGTTGGTGGTCGAAGCGTAGATGCGGCCTGCACCGCCGGTCGCCAGCACGGTGGCTTTCGAACGGATGTAGGTGGTTTCGCCGGTCTCGATGCAGATGGCGATCACGCCGACGAACTCGCCTTCCTGGTTCTTCACCAGATCGACAGCGTAGTACTCGTTCAGGAACGTGGTGCCGGCTTTCAGGTTGCCCTGATAGAGGGTGTGCAGCAGCGCGTGGCCGGTACGGTCGGACGCGGCGCAGGTACGGGCAGCCTGCCCGCCCTTGCCGTAGTCCTTGGACTGACCGCCGAACGGACGCTGGTAGATGCGGCCGGTCTCGGTGCGGGAGAACGGCAGACCCATGTGGTCCAGCTCGAACACGGCGGCAGGGCCTTCCTGACACATGTATTCGATGGCGTCCTGGTCACCGATGTAGTCGGAGCCCTTGACGGTGTCGTACATGTGCCAGCGCCAGTCGTCGTTCGGGTCGGCCGAAGCGATGGCGCAGGTGATGCCGCCCTGGGCGGACACGGTGTGCGAACGGGTCGGGAAGACCTTGGTGATCACGGCAGTCTTGTGACCGCCTTGCGCCAGTTGCAGCGCAGCGCGCATGCCGGCGCCGCCGCCGCCAATGATGATGGCGTCGAAAGAAATCGTTGGAATGTTAGCCATGAATCAGATACCCCAGAGAATCTGCACACCCCAGACGAAGTAAGCGAACATCGCGACGCCGCATACCGCCTGGAAAAGGAAACGCACTGCAGTCGCGGACTTGCCCAGCGCCATCGGCGTCAGGTAGTCGGTCGCGATGGTCCACATGCCGACCCAGGCGTGGGCGCCGAGGGCAACGAGGGCCAGGAGACTGAAGATACGCATCGCATTGTGGGCGAACAGACCGTGCCATTGCTCATAGCCGATGCCGGGGTTCGCGGCGAGGTAGCCGATCAGAAAAATGAAATAAGCCGCGAGAACGACCGCAGACACACGCTGTGCCATCCAGTCATAGAGGCCCGAACGCGAAAGATTCGTAACGCTGGTTACCATATCCAAACTCCTGCCAGAACGATCAGCACCACGGAAACGGCGATGATGAGTTTCGAGCCCAGGCGGCCGCCTTCCAGCGTCTCACCGATGCCCATGTCCATGATCAAGTGGCGCACACCGGCAACCAGGTGATACAGCAGAGCGGACAGGAGGCCCCATGCTACGAACTTGGCCAGCGGGCTGGTCAAGCATGCCTTCACTTCGACATATCCTTCCTCGGAACCCAAGGACTTGCCCAATGCGTAAAGCATGATGCCGAGGCCCAGGAAGAGGATGATGCCGGAAACACGGTGAAGGAACGACGTAACGCCGGTGATGGGGAGTTTGATGGTCCTTAGGTCTAGGTTTACAGGTCGTTGGCTTTTCACGGCTTTTTTTTCACACTGAAGAGCCCCTAACAATCAGGGCAAAGTTGTTGGGGAGTGCACTGGTCAGGTAACCACCACCCAGGGATGCGACCCCCAATGAAAGCAAGCCCAAAAGCCCTTGGCGGTCGGTCGCCGAGTATAGACAGTTAGGCTACTAATGACAACGCAATCACCTACCCCCAATAGCGGATTGCACAACGCCCATAAAAGGCGTAAATGGCAGGCAATTTCGAGGAAAAAGTCTGCTTAAAGCCTTCTGGAGCAAGACTTTAGGCAAATTGACATTCGAATTTATCTCACTATAGTGGTGCGGGCCCTGCGTGGGGGGTCTGTCTGATGATTTCAAGCATAAATAGGAGGCCACATGGCTGACAAAAAAGCGCAGTTGATCATCGAGGGCGCAGCCCCCGTCGAGCTGCCCATTTTAACCGGCACCGTTGGTCCCGATGTTATCGATGTTCGGGGCCTGACGGCCACGGGCCGCTTCACGTTCGACCCAGGCTTCATGTCGACCGCCTCGTGCGAATCGAAGATCACCTATATCGACGGCGACAACGGCATCCTGCTGCACCGCGGCTACCCGATCGAACAGCTGGCCGAAAAGTCGGACTACCTGGAAACCTGCTACCTGCTGCTCAACGGCGAACTGCCGACCGCAGAACAGAAGGCCCAGTTCGTCGGCACCGTCAAGAACCACACCATGGTTCACGAGCAGCTGAAGACCTTCTTCAACGGCTTCCGCCGCGACGCCCACCCGATGGCCGTCATGTGCGGCGTGGTCGGCGCCCTCTCCGCCTTCTACCACGACTCCTTGGACATCAATAACCCGCAGCATCGCGAAATCTCCGCGATCCGCCTGGTCGCCAAGATGCCGACCCTGGCCGCGATGGTCTACAAGTACTCCATGGGCCAGCCGATGATGTACCCGCGCAACGACCTGTCGTACGCGGAGAACTTCCTGCACATGATGTTCAACACCCCGTGCGAGATCAAACCGATCAGCCCGGTGCTTGCCAAGGCCATGGACCGGATCTTCATCCTCCACGCCGACCACGAGCAGAACGCCTCGACCTCCACCGTGCGTCTGGCCGGCTCCTCGGGCGCCAACCCGTTCGCCTGCATCGCCGCCGGCATCGCCGCGCTGTGGGGCCCTGCCCACGGCGGTGCGAACGAAGCCGTGCTGACCATGCTCGATGAGATCGGCGACGTGTCGAACATCGACAAGTTCATCGCCAAGGCCAAGGACAAGAACGATCCGTTCAAGCTGATGGGCTTCGGTCACCGCGTCTACAAGAACCGCGACCCGCGCGCCACCGTGATGAAGCAGACCTGCGACGAAGTGCTGAAAGAACTGGGCATCCAGAACGATCCGCAACTCGAGCTGGCCATGCGCCTGGAAGAGATCGCCCTGACCGATCCGTACTTCATCGAGCGCTCGCTGTACCCGAACGTCGACTTCTACTCGGGGATCATCCTCAAGGCGATCGGCATTCCGACCAGCATGTTCACCGTGATCTTCGCCCTGGCCCGCACCGTCGGCTGGATCTCCCACTGGAAGGAAATGCTCTCCAGCCCGTACAAGATCGGCCGTCCGCGCCAGCTGTACACCGGCTACGAGTCGCGTGACATCACCAAGCTGGAAGACCGCAAATAAGACCTGTCTTGCGATAACGTCTTAGGCAGCACCCGAAACGGCCCCCATGAGAATGGGGGCCGTTTTGTTTTCCGGGCCTGGCCTTACCAGCGCTATCGCCAGCAGGCTGGCTCCCACAAAGGCCCAAGGCGCACACGAACGCTGCACAACACCACAAAACCCTGTGGGAGCCAGCCTGCTGGCGATGAGGCCGGCACATCCCCCACAGCCATCAAGCCCTCCGCCCTTTCCCAGCAGCAAAAAAATGCCCCGATCTCTCGACCGGGGCATTTCACTTGCAGCTCAAGGCTTGTAGCTTGCGGCAGCCGTCAGTGCGACACCGCCCCGCTCGCCCCCAGACCGGTCTGCGAACGCACGAACTGCGGGAAGAACAGCGCACGCTCGTTCTCTGCGGCGGCCGACTTGTCGGTGACCGAGAAGAACCAGATGCCGATGAACGCGATGATCATCGAGAACAGCGCCGGGTATTCGTACGGGAAGATCGCCTTCTCGTTGTGCAGGATCTGCACCCAGATGGTCGGGCCGAGGATCATCAGGCCCACCGCGCTGACCAGGCCCAGCCAGCCGCCGATCATGGCGCCGCGGGTGGTGAGGCGCTTCCAGTACATCGAAAGCAGCAGCACCGGGAAGTTGCAGCTGGCCGCGATGGAGAACGCCAGGCCGACCATGAACGCGATGTTCTGGCTTTCGAACAGGATGCCCAGGCCGATGGCCAGGATGCCCAGCGTCACGGTGGTGATCTTCGAGACGCGGATCTCGTCCTTCTCGTTGGCCTTGCCCTTCTTGATCACGCTGGCGTACAGGTCATGGGACACCGCCGAGGCGCCGGCCAGGGTCAGGCCCGCCACCACCGCCAGGATGGTCGCGAACGCCACCGCCGAGATGAAGCCCAGGAACACGCTGCCGCCCACGGCATTGGCCAGGTGCACCGCCGCCATGTTGTTGCCACCGAGCAGCGCGCCCGCCGCGTCCTTGAACGCCGGGTTGGTGCTGACCAGAAGGATCGCGCCGAAACCGATGATGAAGGTCAGGATGTAGAAGTAGCCGATGAAACCGGTGGCGTACAGCACGCTCTTGCGCGCTTCCTTGGCGTCGCTCACGGTGAAGAAGCGCATCAGGATGTGCGGCAGGCCGGCGGTGCCGAACATCAGCGCCAGGCCGAGGGAGAACGCCGAGATCGGATCCTTCACCAGGCCGCCCGGGCTCATGATCGCCTCACCCTTGGCGTGGACCTTCACCGCCTCGGAGAACAGGGTGTTGAAGTCGAAGTTGACGTACTTCATCACCATCAGCGCCATGAACGAGGCGCCGGACAGCAGCAGCACCGCCTTGATGATCTGCACCCAGGTGGTCGCCAGCATGCCGCCGAACAGCACGTACAGGCACATCAGGATACCGACCAGGATCACCGCGACGTGGTAGTCGAGGCCGAACAGCAGTTGGATCAGCTTGCCGGCGCCGACCATCTGCGCGATCAGGTAGAACGCCACCACCACCAGCGAACCGCAGGCCGACAACGTGCGGATCTGGGTCTGACCCAGGCGGTAGGACGCCACGTCGGCAAAGGTGTACTTGCCCAGGTTGCGCAGGCGCTCGGCGATCAGGAACAGGATGATCGGCCAGCCCACCAGAAAGCCGATCGAGTAGATCAGGCCGTCGTAGCCGGAAGTGAACACCAGCGCGGAAATCCCCAGGAAGGACGCCGCCGACATGTAGTCCCCGGCAATCGCCAGGCCGTTCTGGAAACCGGTGATCTTGCCGCCGGCGGCATAGTAGTCGGCCGCCGACTTGTTGCGCTTCGATGCCCAGTAGGTGATGCACAGGGTCGCGCCGACGAACACCACGAACATGACGATCGCGGAGACGTTCAGCGGTTGCTTGTGGACTTCGCCGGTCAGGGCGTCGGCGGCCCAGACGGCCGGCGCGAATGCAGAGATGCTCAGAAGAGCCAGTAGACGCCGGATCATTGCTGAGCCTCCTTGAGGATCGCGTTGTTCAGGTCGTCGAACTCGCCGTTGGCGCGACGCACGTAGATGCCGGTCAGGATGAAGGCCGAGACGATCAGCCCCACGCCGATGGGGATGCCCCAGGTGATGGACGAGCCGGCGCTGACCTTGGCGCCGAGCACCTGCGGACCGTAGGCGATGAGCAGGATGAAGCCGGAGTAGAGCCCTAGCATGATCGCCGAGAGTATCCAGGCGAACCGTTCCCTTTTCTTCACCAGCTCCTTGAAGCGCGGGCTGTTCTGAATCGAGAGGTAAATGCTGTCGTTCATTGTTGTTATCCTCGCAGCACAGATTTTTATTTTTGGAACATATCCACTGTATGCGGCTGCGGGAGAGCTTCCAGACGACCTTAGTAGTAGATGCCCATGACACTTTTGCCATTTTTGAGCACACACAAAAAACTGTGGGAGCGGGCTTGCCCGCGATGGCGTCGTGTCAGCCGACTGATCAGTCAACCGACAGAACGCTATCGCGGGCAAGCCCGCTCCCACAGGGTGTGCGGTATTGAGGTTACTTAGTCCAGTCGGCCACACGCTCCGGATGCTTGGCCACCCAGTCCTTGGCCGCCGCCTCAGGCTTGGCGCCGTCCTGGATCGCCAGCATGACCTGGCCGATCTCGTCCTTCGACGCCCACTGGAAATTCTTCAGGAACTTGGCGACTTCCGGCGCCTTGGCGTCCAGTTCTTTGCTGCCGATGCTGTTCACGGTCTCCGCCGCGCCGTACACGCCTTTCGGATCTTCGAGGAAGCGCAGCTTCCACTTGGCGAACATCCAGTGCGGCACCCAGCCGGTCACGGCGATGGATTCGTTCTTCTTCTCGGCACGGGTCAGCTCGGCGATCATGCCGGCGCCGGAACTGGCCTTGAGCTGATAGCCGGTCAGGCCGTAGTCCTTGATGGCCTGGTCGGTCTTGAGCATCACGCCTGAGCCGGCGTCGATGCCGACGATGCGCTTCTTGAAGCTGTCGTCGGTCTTCAGGTCTTCGATGGACTGGGCCTTCACGTACTCCGGCACGATCAGGCCGATCTTCGCGTCCTTGAAGTTGGGGCCGTAGTCGACGACCAGATCCTTGTTCTTGGCCCAGTATTCGCCGTGGGTCACCGGCAGCCAGGCCGAGAGCATGGCGTCGAGTTTACCGGTGGCGACACCCTGCCACATGATCCCGGTGGCGACGGCTTGCAGCTTCACGTCGTAGCCGAGTTTCTGCTTGATCACTTCGGCGGCCACGTGGGTGGTCGCGACGCTGTCGGACCAGCCGTCAACGTAACCGATGTTCAGTGTCTGTTTTTCAGCGCTGGCGAAAGTGGAGCCCATCGCAAGCGCCAGGGCGGCACCTGCGGCTAAAAGTCGTCGCATTTTCATCGTTACTTCCCCGAAATGCTGCGTCCGACGGATGCCGGACGGCGTCAACGTATTGTTATGGTGCACGGCGCCCCCATCACGCCTGACCGCAAACTCGTTCGAACATCAGCGGAGCACTGACGGCTTCGATCATCAACCCGGCGCCCCGCACGACCTGCTCTGCCAGCGACCTCGACGCAACGAGAAACGACATCAGAAGGCCATTAACCCGGCGCCGCAAAAACGTCTCGTGCAAACCGCCCGAACCTTGCATGCCAGAGCCCCGCAACCTGCAACCCGGGCCCGAATGCAGGTAAGATGCGTCGCTTTGCAGCCACCCGGCCCGACCATGTCCGCGACGTCCCGTTTCCCGATCCTTCCTTATCTATGCGCCTGCCTGCTCGGCCTGCTCGCCCTGTGCGGCTTCTGGTACGGCCTGGGCAAACCGGCCGTCCTGCCGGACGCCGCCAGCGCGACCCACAAGCTGCAATGCGCGTCCTACACGCCGTTCGACAAGGATCAGTCGCCGTTCGACGTGCCGTTCAAGCTGCGCCCGGAGCGCATGGACGCCGACCTCGCCCTGCTCGCCACCCGCTTCCAGTGCATCCGCACCTATTCCATGACCGGCCTCGAAGCCCTGCCGGCACTGGCGCGCAAGCACGGCCTGAAGCTGATGATCGGCGCCTGGGTCAACAGCAACCCGGTGGACACCGAAAAGGAAGTCGACCTGCTGATCGCCTCGGCCAACGCCAACCCCGACGTGGTCAGCGCGGTGATCGTCGGCAACGAAGCGCTGCTGCGCAAGGAAGTCACCGGGGCCCAGCTCGCGCGGCTGATCAACAAGGTGAAAGGCCAGGTCAAGCAACCGGTGACCTACGCCGATGTCTGGGAGTTCTGGCTCAAGCACCCGGAAATCGCGCCGGCGGTGGATTTCCTCACCATCCATTTGCTGCCGTACTGGGAGGACGAGCCGTCGAACATCGACGCCGCCTTGCAGCACGTGGCAGACGTACGCCAGGTGTTCGGCAACCAGTTCGCGCCCAAGGACGTGCTCATCGGCGAGACCGGTTGGCCGAGCGAGGGTCGCCAGCGCGAGACCGCCGTGCCGAGCCGGGTCAACGAGGCCAAGTTCATCCGCGGCTTTGTCGCGATGGCCGAAAAGGAAGGCTGGCGCTACAACCTGATCGAAGCCTTCGACCAGCCGTGGAAGCGCGCGAGCGAAGGCGCGGTGGGCGGTTACTGGGGGCTGTTCGATGCCGATCGCCAGGACAAGGGCGTGCTGGAGGGGCCGGTGACCAACGTGCCGTACTGGAAGCACTGGCTGGCGGCGGGCGGGCTGATGTTCCTGGGTACGCTGTTCCTGGGCGGGCGCGTGCGCAGCACCCGGGCGGCGCTGGTGCTGCCGTTGCTGGGGGCGCTGGCGGCCTGCGCCATCGGCGCTTGGGGCGACCTGGCGCAGGTGACGGCACGGTTTGCCGGCGAATGGCTGTGGGCCGGCTTGCTGGCCGGGCTGAACCTGCTGGTCCTCGCCCACGCCGCGCTGAGCCTGAGTGCCCGTGATGGCTGGCGCGGGCGTTGGTTCGACGCATTGGAGCGCCGCGCCGGATGGCTGGTGGCGGCCGCCGGTTTCGCGGCGGCGGTGATGATGCTGGAGCTGGTGTTCGACCCGCGCTACCGCAGCTTCCCCAGCGCCGCGTTCGTGGTACCGGCGCTGGTGTACCTGTGCCGCCCGGTGCGTGTGCCGCGTCGCGAAATCGCCCTGCTCACCTTCATCGTCGGTGCCGGTATCGCGCCGCAGCTGTTCCGTGAAGGGCTGCAGAACCAGCAGGCCTGGGGCTGGGCGCTGGTCAGCGGGTTGATGGTCGTTGCCTTGTGGCGGTGCCTGCGGGTTCGCCAGGGCTGAGCTTCGCCGCCTTCAACGACCTCATCGCGAGCAGGCTCGCTCCTACACTGGATCGAGATTCCCACGACAATCCTTGCGGGAGCCAGCCTGCTGGCGATGGCGCCAGCAGGGCGCCGCCTGGCCGGGCACGTCAGGCGCTGCGGGGCTCCCGGACCAGCCGCAGCCCGGCGATCACCACCGCGAACACCGCCAGCGTCGTGTTGTACAGCGCCAGCGCCGGCAGCCCGAACGCCAGCGCCAGCACCGCCAGCCACCACCCTGCCCGTCCCGGCAGGACGAAGCCGGCCACCGCCGTCGCGACAGCCGCCCAGCCCAGCGCCTTGAAGTGAATCAGCAGGCCCAGGCTCGAGCGCACCTGGCACTCCCAACGGCTCGCCTCATCGGCACAGATGCCGACCCACTGCCCGTCCTCCATGAAGCCGTAACGCGCGGCGTAACTGGCGGCGAACCACAACGGCAGCAGAACGAGCAGCGACAGCACCGGCAGGCGGCGGGACATGGAACACTCCAATCAACAAAAAACCGGCGGCCAGCTTAATCCGCCGGCCATCTTATGCAAGGACTAACAACACTTAACTGGCCTTCCCGTCCGCCCCGCGTGTATCGTCCGGCTACCATTACCCCGAATTCCGTCCGCTGGGTCGCACAGCGTGGCACTTTGACGCAAATCCAGTGGTCATAGCCTGCGAACCTCTTTCGGCACCTTCCTTTTAAGGGATCCAGTCATGCTCCGTTCCTTGCGCTTCGCCGCCCTGTTAGGCGGCCTTATCCTGAGTGCGTCCGCGCCGGCGGCGGAAATCGACGCCGCCAGCTATGGCTACCCCTTGACCAACCCGTTCGAAGCGACCATCGCCACCACCCCGCCGGATCTGCGCCCGGACCTGCCGTCGGACGACGACATCCGCCAGTCCGACCGCAGCGTCACCCTGCGCCCCGAACGCGAATTCATCCTGCCGGACAACTTCTGGCCGGTGAAGAAACTCACCTACCGCATCGCCACCCAGGACAAGGCCGCCCCGCTGATCTTCCTGATCGCCGGCACCGGCGCGCGCTACGACAGCACCCTCAACGAGTACCTCAAGAAGCTCTACTACAAGGCCGGCTACCACGTGGTGCAGCTGTCGTCGCCGACCAGCTTCGACTTCATGAGCGCCGCCTCGCGCTTCGCCACGCCCGGCGTGACCAAGGAAGACGCCGAGGACATGTACCGGGTGATGCAGGCCGTGCGGGCGCAGAACCCGAAAGTGCCGGTCACCGACTACTTCCTGAGCGGCTACAGCCTCGGTGCGCTGGACGCGGCCTTCGTCGCCCACCTGGACGAGACCCGGCGCAGCTTCAATTTCAAGAAGGTCCTGCTGCTCAACCCGCCGGTCAACCTCTACACCTCGGTGACCAACCTCGACAAACTGGTGCAGACCGAGGTCAAGGGCATCAACAACAGCACCACCTTCTATGAGCTGGTGCTGGGCAAGCTGACCCGCTACTTCCAGCAGAAGGGCTACATCGACCTCAACGATGCCCTGCTCTACGACTTCCAGCAGTCCAAGCAGCACCTGAGCAACGAGCAGATGGCGATGCTGATCGGCACCTCGTTCCGCTTCTCGGCGGCGGACATCGCGTTCACCTCCGACCTGATCAACCGTCGCGGCCTGATCACCCCGCCGAAGTTCCCCATCACCGAGGGCACCAGCCTGACGCCGTTCCTTAAGCGTGCGCTGCAATGCGACTTCGACTGCTACATCACCGAACAGGTGATCCCGATGTGGCGCGCCCGCACCGACGGCGGCAGCGTGCTGCAGCTGATCGACCAGGTCAGCCTCTACGCGCTCAAGGACTACCTGCACGACAGCCCGAAAATCGCCGTGATGCACAACGCCGACGACGTGATCCTCGGCCCCGGCGACCTCGGGTTCCTGCGCAGGACCTTCGGCGACCGCCTGACCGTTTACCCGCTGGGCGGCCATTGCGGCAACCTTAACTACCGCGTCAACAGCGACGCCATGCTGGAGTTCTTCCGTGGCTAAATATCTTCTGCTGACCGCAGCGCTCCTCTGCGCAGGCATGGCCCAGGCCGACAACAGCAAGGCCAACGCACCGGTGGTGGTCGACAGCGACGGCTTCAAGGAGCCGCTGTCGAAACTCAAGTTCAACCCCGGCCTGGATCAGCGCGAGTTCGAGCGCTCGACGCTCAGCGCGCTGAACGTCTACGACCCGCTGGAGGAATGGAACCGCCGGGTCTACCACTTCAACTACCGTTTCGACCAATGGGTGTTCCTGCCGGTGGTCGACGGTTACCGCTACATCACGCCGGGTTTCGTGCGCACCGGCGTCAGCAACTTCTTCAACAACCTGGGCGATGTGCCGAACCTGATGAACAGCCTGCTGCAGTTCAAGGGCAAGCGCTCGATGGAGATCACCGCCCGCCTGCTGCTCAACACCACCATCGGCATCGCCGGCCTGTGGGATCCGGCCACCGCCATGGGCCTGCAGCGCCAGAGCGAAGACTTCGGCCAGACCCTGGGCTTCTACGGCGTACCGGGCGGCGCCTATTTCGTGCTGCCGATCCTCGGCCCGTCGAACCTGCGCGACACCGCCGGCCTGGCGGTGGACTTCAGCGCGGAGTCGGCGATCAACTTCCTCAACGTCTCCCAGGTCAGCGAAAACCACCCGGAAATCTGGGCGTTGCGCGCCGTCGACAAGCGCTACCAGACCCGCTTCCGCTACGGCCAGATGAACTCGCCGTTCGAGTACGAGAAGGTGCGCTACGTGTACACCGAATCGCGCAAGCTGCAGATCGCCGAGTAACCTCGGCGGCAACGAAAAAGGGCCATCCGACGCGCATCGGATGGCCCTTTTTCATGTCACTCAACCCTGTAGGAGCCAGCCTGCTGGCGATGAGGCCATGTCATTCACCCAGGCCCGGACTGACACACCGCCATCGCCGGCAGACCGGCCCCACAGAGGTCATGCGATCACCCCTTGATCGCCCGCCAGAGCTTGCCCACCACCGAGACCGCCGCCAGCACCACCGCGCCCGCGACGATCCCCGCTGCGCCGTTCAACAGCAGCGGCACCGCGAACCCGGCGCCGCCAGCCGCCGCGCCCACGCTTTCGATCCAGTGATGCACCGCCGGCACGCCGTGGGTCAGGATGCCGCCGCCGACCAGGAACATCGCCGCCGTACCGACCACCGACAAGCCCTTCATCATGTACGGCGCCGCGCGCAGGATGCCGTTGCCGACGGTCTTGGCCATCTGCGCAGGCTTCTGGGTCAGCCACAGGCCCAGGTCGTCGAGCTTGACGATGCCGGCCACCAGGCCGTAAACGCCCACGGTCATGACCACGGCGATGCCCGACATCACGATCACCTGCTGGGTCAGCGAGGCGTCGGCGACGGTGCCGAGGGTGATGGCGATGATTTCCGCCGAAAGGATGAAGTCGGTGCGGATCGCGCCCTTGATCTTGTCCTTCTCGTAGGCCACCAGGTCAGTCGCCGGGTTGGCCACGGCCTCCGTCAACTGCGCGTGCCCGGCTTCGTCCTCGGCCTCGCTGTGCAGGAACTTGTGCGCCAGTTTCTCGAAACCCTCGAAACACAGGTACGCGCCGCCGACCATCAGCAGCGGCGTCACCAGCCACGGCACGAACGCACTGATCGCCAGGGCCGACGGCACCAGGATCAGCTTGTTGACGAACGACCCCTTGGCCACCGCCCACACCACGGGGATTTCCCGCTCGGCCCGCACGCCGGAGACTTGCTGGGCATTGAGAGCCAGATCATCGCCGAGCACCCCGGCGGTCTTCTTGGCGGCCATCTTGCTCATCAGCGCCACATCGTCCAGCACGGTGGCGATGTCATCGATGAGCACCAGCAGACTGCTTCCTGCCATGAATCATGTTTCCTTTTGTGAATAATGCTGCGCAGCATACGCGACCGCAGGCCACACGGGGCATTGTTGAGCGCCGCGCGAGGCCGGTGCTACCATGCGCAACCGCCAGAACAGGCAAGGAACCACCGGGTTTATGAGCACAATCCGCGAGCGCAACAAAGAACTGATCCTGCGTGCCGCCAGTGAGGAATTCGCCGACAAGGGCTTCGCGGCGACCAAAACCAGCGACATCGCCGCCAAGGCGGGACTGCCCAAGCCCAACGTCTACTACTACTTCAAGTCCAAGGAAAACCTCTACCGCGAGGTGCTCGAAAGCATCATCGTGCCGATCCTCCAGGCCTCGACCCCGTTCAACCCGGACGGCGTGCCCAGCGAAGTGCTCAGCGGCTACATCCGCTCCAAGATCCGCATCTCCCGCGACCTGCCCTTCGCCTCCAAGGTGTTCGCCAGCGAAATCATGCACGGCGCCCCACACCTGAGCGCCGACCTGGTCGAACAGCTCAACGGCCAGGCCAAGCACAACATCGACTGCATCCAGACCTGGATCGACCGCGGCCAGATCGCCCCGGTCGACCCCAACCACCTGATGTTCAGCATCTGGGCCGCGACCCAGACCTACGCCGACTTCGACTGGCAGATCTCCGCCGTGACCGGCAAGGACAAACTGGACGAAGCCGACTATGAAGCGGCGGCGCAGACGATCATCCGGCTGGTGCTCAAGGGGTGCGAGCCGGACTGACAGGTCGCGGCGACCGATTTGCTGGCAAAGCAGCTCCCACAGTTTTCTGTGTTGAACGCAAGGTTTGTGAACGACACAAAACCTGTGGGAGCTGGCTTGCCAGCGATAGAGGCAACCCGGTCTCAGCTCAAACCCAAACGGCATCCCACAGCGGATAGTCGCCAAGCTTCTCCACCAACCTTGCCCGCAATGGGTTGGCGACGACATACCGCGCCACCTTCACCAAATCTTCCTCCCGCCTCAGCGCCCGGTCGTGAAAGCCCTGCTGCCAAAGTGATCCGTTTCTACCGCTGGAAAGATTCACCTCCCGGGTTGCCAATGACTTGGTTTCCCGCATCAGCCTTCTGAGCGAACAGTTTTCCAGCGCCACCAGCCAATGAAAGTGATCTGGCATGACGACCCAAGCCAGAGAGCTCGCAATCCCGATCGTTTGTGCCCGGCGAAACTGCTGAACCACCAATCTGCCCAAGGCGAAATCGGCAAAAACCGGCTCGCGGTCAAGTGTGTTGGCGGTCAGCAGGTAGATGCGGTTGGGCTCGGCATAGCGGCCCGTTCGCAGACGATGTGAAGCTGGAAGATCCGGCAATCCGTTGCCCCTTTATGATGGCTTCCTCGGAAGGCTAGATCTTGGCGACCCGACTTGCAGGCCCGTCTTTTGTCTGGATGTGTCAATGAGGCCGCCATCGCTGGCAAGCCAGCTCCCACAGTTTTCTGTGTTGGACGCAAGGTTTGTGAACGACACAAAACCTGTGGGAGTTGGCTTGCCGACGATGACTTTCGATCAGACGCCGCCGATCAAGCCACCACCCCCGCATCCGCCCGCAGGTCCAGCGCCTCGACCGCCTTGATCGCCACCTGCTCGTCCACATCCGACAGATCGCCGCTGATGCCGATCGCACCCAGCACGTTCCCCGCCTGATCGCGGATCAGCACGCCGCCCGGCGCGGGTACCACGCTGCCCTGGCCCATGCTGTTGAGCGCGGCGATGAACGCCGGGCGCTGCTGGGCGTCGAGCGCCAGCAGGCGCGACCCCTTGCCCAGGGCGATGGCGCCCCAGGCCTTGCCGATGGCGATGTCCGGGCGCAGCAGGCTTGCGCCGTCCTCACGCTGCAGGGTGACCAGATGGCCGCCGGCGTCGAGCACCGCGACCGTCAGCGGCGCGGCGGAGATCGCCCGCCCTGCGCCGATGGCTTCGTTGACCAGGTTGACTGCGGTTTTCAAGGTTAAAGCGCTCATGGTGCCGTCCTCATTTTGTTATTGGGAAAGCCGTTGGGCTGCGCGCTTGTGCCGCAGTCCGATGCCACAAATAGAACACAATGAATAATTTATTTGTATACAATAATTCTCGAAAATCGCCACATGCGACGAAAAGCCACAGCAGAATCGGCTTCCGACGAATGAAACGGGTGCTTGAGAAAATGGATTGACCTGTATCGCTCGCCGTGAATACACTCTGCGCAAAGCCACTTGTATACAATTACAAAACGTAAAGAGGCACAAAACCATGAGCAAAATGAGAGCAATCGAAGCCGCCGTTCTGGTGATGCGCCGCGAAGGGGTCGATACCGCCTTTGGCATTCCGGGCGCGGCGATCAACCCGCTGTATTCCGCCCTGCAAAAAGTCGGCGGCATCGATCACGTCCTCGCCCGCCACGTCGAGGGCGCCTCGCACATGGCCGAGGGCTACACCCGCACCAAGGCCGGCAACATCGGCGTGTGCATCGGCACCTCCGGCCCCGCCGGCACCGACATGGTCACCGGCCTCTACAGCGCCTCCGCCGACTCGATCCCGATCCTCTGCATCACCGGGCAAGCGCCACGCGCCCGCCTGCACAAGGAAGATTTCCAGGCCGTCGACATCACCAGCATCGTCAAGCCGGTGACCAAGTGGGCGACCACGGTCCTGGAGCCGGGCCAGGTGCCTTACGCGTTCCAGAAGGCCTTCTACGAAATGCGCTCCGGCCGTCCGGGCCCGGTGCTGATCGACCTGCCGTTCGACGTGCAGATGGCCGAAATCGAATTCGACATCGACGCCTACCAGCCGCTGCCGCTGCTCAAGCCGAGCGCCACCCGCGTGCAGGCCGAGAAGGCCCTGGCCCTGCTCGACCAGGCCGAGCGTCCGTTGCTGGTGGCCGGCGGCGGCATCATCAACGCCGACGCCAGCGAACTGCTGGTGGAATTCGCCGAGCTGACCGGCATTCCGGTGATCCCGACCCTGATGGGCTGGGGCACCATCCCGGACGACCACCCGCTGATGGTGGGCATGGTCGGCCTGCAGACCTCGCACCGCTACGGCAACGCCACGATGCTCAAGTCCGACGCCGTGCTGGGCATCGGCAACCGCTGGGCCAACCGCCACACCGGTTCGGTGGACGTCTATACCGAAGGCCGCAAGTTCATCCACGTCGACATCGAACCGACCCAGATCGGCCGCGTGTTCACCCCGGACCTGGGCATCGTCTCCGACGCCGCCAGCGCGCTGACCGTGTTCATCGAAGTCGCCCGCGAGTGGCAAGCCGCCGGCAAGCTGAAGAACCGCAGCGCCTGGCTGCAAGATTGCCAGCAGCGCAAGGCCAGCCTGCAGCGCAAGACCCACTTCGACAACGTGCCGGTCAAGCCGCAGCGCGTGTACGAAGAAATGAACCAGGTGTTCGGCAAAGACACCTGCTACGTCAGCACAATCGGCCTGTCGCAGATCGCCGGCGCGCAGTTCCTGCACGTCTACAAGCCGCGTCACTGGATCAACTGCGGCCAGGCCGGCCCGTTGGGCTGGACCATCCCGGCGGCGCTGGGCGTGGTGAAGGCCGATCCGAACCGCAAAGTCGTGGCCCTGTCGGGGGACTATGACTTCCAGTTCATGATCGAGGAGCTGGCGGTCGGCGCTCAGTTCAAACTGCCTTACATCCACGTCGTGGTGAACAACTCGTACCTGGGGCTGATCCGTCAGGCCCAGCGCGGGTTCGATATGGACTATTGCGTGCAGCTGTCCTTCGATAACCTGAACGCGCCGGAGCTCAACGGTTACGGCGTCGACCACGTCGCGGTCGCCGAAGGCCTCGGCTGCAAGGCCCTGCGCGTGTTCGAACCGGCCGGCATCGCCCCGGCCCTGCGCCAGGCCGAACAGTTGATCGAAGAGTTCAAGGTGCCGGTGATCGTCGAGATCATCCTGGAGCGTGTGACCAACATCTCCATGGGCACCGAGATCAACGCCGTCAACGAATTCGAAGACCTGGCGCTGGTCGGCAACGACGCACCGACGGCGATCTCGCTGCTCGATTAACGGCTGACCGCTTTCCCGGTAGGAGCGAGCCTGCTCGCGATGAGGCCGGCACATCCGACATGGATGTTGTCCGGGCCATCGCTGTCGCCAGCAGGCTGGCTCCCACAGGGGACCTGCACATACTTAAGGGAGACCACCATGCCGCGTTTCGCAGCCAACCTGTCCATGCTGTTCACCGAACAGGATTTCCTCGCCCGTTTCGACGCCGCCGCCAAGGCCGGCTTCAGCGGTGTCGAATACCTGTTCCCCTATGATTTCAGCTCGGCCGAGATCAAGGCCAAGCTCGACGCCAACGGTCTGACCCAAGTGCTGTTCAACCTGCCGGCCGGCGACTGGGCCAAGGGCGAGCGCGGCATCGCGTGCCTGCCGGACCGGGTCGAAGAGTTCCGCGCCGGGGTCGACCTGGCCATCGCCTACGCCCAGGTGCTGGGCAACACCCAGGTCAACTGCCTGGCCGGCATCCGTCCGCAGGGCGTGGACGACGCCACCGTGGAAAAGACCTTCGTCGCCAACCTCAAGTACGCGGCCGACAAGCTGCAGGCGGCGGGCATCAAGCTGGTGATGGAGGCGATCAACACCCGCGACATTCCCGGCTTCTACCTGAACAACACCGCGCAGGCCCTGTCGGTCCGCGAGCAGGTCGGCAGCGCGAACCTGTTCCTGCAGTACGACATCTACCACATGCAGATCATGGAAGGTGACCTGGCCCGCACCCTGCAATCGCACCTGGACGAGATCAACCATGTTCAGCTGGCGGACAACCCCGGCCGTCACGAGCCAGGCACCGGCGAGATCAACTACCGCTTCCTGTTCGAACACCTGGACCGCATCGGCTACCAGGGCTGGGTCGGTTGCGAGTACAAGCCGCTGACCACCACGGAAGCGGGCCTGGGCTGGCTCAAGACCCACAACGCTATTTGAGCGAACCCCACAAAACCCTGTGGGAGCGGGCTTGCCCGCGATGGCGGCAGCACACACGACAAACAGGTTGCCTGATCCACCGCCATCGCTGGCAAGCCAGCTCCCACACTGAATCGGCTGCGTCCCTAAGGCTGCCTTGCAGCATCAGAACAACAAGAGGATTTTCTCATGGCTAAAATCGGATTCATCGGCACCGGCATCATGGGCCACCCAATGGCGGCGAACCTGCAGAAAGCCGGTCACAGCCTGTTCCTGTCGGCGCACCACGACGCCGCCCCCGCCGACCTGGTGGCCGCCGGCGCCGTCGCCCTGGCCAACCCGAAGGAAGTGGCCCAGGAAGCCGAATTCATCATCGTCATGGTGCCGGACACCCCGCAGGTCGAAGACGTTCTCTTCCGCGCCGACGGCGTCGCGGCCGGCATCGGCAAAGGCAAGGTGGTCATCGACATGAGCTCGATCTCGCCGACCGCCACCAAGGCCTTCGCCGCCAAGGTCAACGAGAAAGGCGCGCAGTACCTCGACGCACCGGTGTCCGGCGGTGAGGTCGGCGCCAAGGCCGCGACCCTGAGCATCATGGTCGGCGGCGAGACCGATGCGTTCGAGCGCGCGCTGCCGCTGTTCCAGGCCATGGGCAAGAACATCACCTTGGTCGGCGGCAACGGCGACGGCCAGACCGCCAAGGTCGCCAACCAGATCATCGTGGCCCTGAACATCCAGGCCGTGGCCGAAGCCTTGCTGTTCGCCTCCAAGAACGGCGCCGACCCGGCCAAGGTGCGCGAAGCGCTGATGGGCGGCTTCGCCTCCTCCAAGATCCTCGAAGTCCACGGCGAGCGCATGATCAAGGGCACCTTCGACCCGGGCTTCCGCATCAGCCTGCACCAGAAGGACCTGAACCTGGCCCTGCAAGGCGCCAAGGAGCTGTCGATCAACCTGCCGAACACCGCCAACGCCCAGCAAGTGTTCAGCACCTGCGCGGCCATCGGCGGCAGCAACTGGGATCATTCGGCGCTGATCAAGGGCCTGGAGCACATGGCCAACTTCTCGATCCGCGACAAGCAGTGATCCCTGCCTGAACCGGTGGGAGCCAGCCTGCTGGCGATGGAGTCGGCGCGGTGTGTCTGACCGACCGCTGCGCCTGAATCGCCGGCAAGCCAGCTCCCACAGGGATGCGCGTCGCTCTGTCCAATAACAAGAATTCCGGGAGCCCGTCATGTCGGTCGATCCGCAACAACTGCTGCGCGAGCTGTTTGCCACAGCCATCGACGCGGCCCATCCGCAACACGTACTCGAAGCGCACCTGCCCGCCGACCGCACCGGCCGCGTGATCGTCATCGGCGCCGGCAAGGCTGCGGCCGCCATGGCCCAGGTGGTCGAGCGCTGCTGGCAGGGCGAGGTCTCGGGCCTGGTGGTGACCCGCTACGGCCACGGCGCCCCGTGCGAAAAAATCGAGGTGGTCGAAGCCGCGCACCCGGTGCCGGACGCCGCCGGCCTGGCCGTGGCCCAGCGCGTGCTGGCCCTGGTCAGCGACCTGACCGAAGCCGACCGGGTGATCTTCCTGCTGTCCGGCGGCGGCTCCGCGCTGCTCGCCCTGCCCGCCGAAGGCATTACCCTGGCCGACAAGCAGTCGATCAACAAGGCCTTGCTCAAGTCCGGCGCCACCATCGGCGAGATGAACTGCGTGCGCAAGCACCTCTCGGCGATCAAGGGCGGCCGCCTCGGCAAGGCTTGCTGGCCGGCCACCGTCTACACCTATGCGATTTCCGACGTGCCCGGCGACCTCGCCACCGTGATCGCCTCCGGCCCCACCGTGGCCGACCCGAGCACGTCCGCCGAAGCCCTGGCCATCCTCAAGCGCTACGGCATCGAAGTGCCGGCCTCGGTGCGCACCTGGCTGCAGAGCCCCGAGTCGGAAACGGTCAAACCCGGCGACCCGAGCCTGGCCCGCAGCCATTTCCGACTGATCGCCCGCCCGCAGCAGTCGCTGGAAGCGGCGGCGGTGAAATGCCGGCAGGCCGGCTTCAGCCCGCTGATCCTCGGCGACCTGGAAGGCGAGTCCCGCGAGGTGGCGAAGGTCCACGCCGGCATCGCCCGCCAGATCATCCAGCACGGCCAGCCGCTGGCGGCGCCTTGCGTGATCCTCTCCGGCGGCGAGACCACCGTCACCGTGCGCGGCAACGGCCGCGGCGGGCGCAACGCCGAGTTCCTGCTGAGCCTGACCGACAGCCTCAAGGGCCAGCCCGGCGTCTACGCGCTGGCCGGCGACACCGACGGCATCGACGGTTCGGAAGACAACGCCGGCGCCCTCATGACCCCGGACAGCTACGCCCGCGCCGCGGCCCTGGGCCTGAGCGCCAGCGACGAGCTGGACGACAACAACGGCTACGGCTACTTCGAGGCGCTCGATGCGCTGATCGTCACCGAACCGACCCGCACCAACGTCAACGACTTCCGCGCCATCCTGATCCTCGAGAGCCCTAAACATGACGCCTGACAAAAAAGTCAAAATCCTCGCCACCCTGGGCCCTGCCGTCGACGGCATCGACGACATCCGCGAATTGGTGGAGGCCGGCGTCAACATCTTCCGCCTCAACTTCAGCCACGGCGACCACGCCGACCACGCCAAGCGCTACCAGTGGATCCGCGAGGTCGAGCGCCAGCTCAACTACCCGCTGGGCATCCTGATGGATCTGCAAGGCCCGAAGCTGCGGGTCGGCAAGTTCGCCGAGGGCAAGGTGCAGCTGCACCGCGGCCAGGCGTTCCGGTTGGATCTGGACGCCACCCCGGGCGACCAGCGCCGGGTCAACCTGCCCCATCCGGAGATCATCGCCGCGCTGGAAGCGGGCATGGATCTGCTGCTCGATGACGGCAAGCTGCGCCTGCGCGTGGTGACCAAGTACTCCGACGCCATCGACACCACCGTGCTCAACGGCGGCGAGCTGTCGGACCGCAAAGGGGTGAACGTGCCGCAGGCAGTGCTCGACCTCAGCCCGCTGACGGCCAAGGACCGCCGCGACCTGAGCTTCGGCCTGGAACTGGGCGTGGACTGGGTGGCGCTGTCGTTCGTACAGCGCCCCGAAGACATCCGCGAAGCCCGGGCGCTGATCGGCGACAAGGCGTTCCTGATGGCGAAGATCGAAAAACCCTCGGCGGTGCAGCAACTGCGGGAAATCGCCGAGCTGAGCGACGCGATCATGGTGGCCCGCGGCGACCTGGGCGTGGAAGTGCCGGCCGAGAGCGTGCCGCAGATCCAGAAGAACATCATCGGCACCTGCCGCCAGCTCGGCAAACCGGTGGTGGTGGCCACGCAGATGCTCGAATCGATGCGTTTCTCGCCGGCGCCGACCCGCGCCGAAGTCACCGACGTGGCCAACGCCGTGGCCGAAGGCGCCGATGCGGTGATGCTGTCGGCGGAGACCGCCTCCGGCGAATACCCGCTCGAAGCCGTGCAGATGATGAGCAAGATCATCCGCCAGGTGGAGAACGGTCCGGACTACCAGACCCAGCTCGACGTCAGCCGGCCGAAGGCCGAGGCCACCGTGTCCGACGCGATCAGTTGCGCCATCCGCCGCATCAGCAACGTGCTGCCGGTGGCGGTGCTGGTCAACTACAGCGAATCCGGCGCCTCCAGCCTGCGTGCGGCACGGGAACGGCCGAAGGCGCCGATCCTCAACCTGACGCCGAACCTGCAGACCGCCCGGCGCCTGAGCGTCGCGTGGGGCATCCATTCGGTGGTCAACGACCGGCTGCGCCAGGTCGACGAGGTCTGCTCCACCGCCCTGGAGATCGCCCAGGCTCAAGGCATGGCCGAACGGGGCGATACGCTGCTGATCACCGCCGGTGTGCCGTTTGGCCAACCGGGATCGACTAACTCGTTGCGGATCGAGACGTTGATCTAGCGACTGCACCGGCCTCTTCGCGGGCAGGCCCGCTCCCACATCGGTTTTGTGTCGCCCACAGAACCGACAATGAACAGAGATTCAGTGTGGGAGCCAGCCTGCCGGCAACAAGGACGACCCGGTTTCACTGACTTTCAGAACTGCCATGCCTGCCAACCATTTCAACACCCACTGCCCCGACTGGGCCGAGGCCTTGCTCAACGGCTTCAGCCAGATCTTCCTCCAGCGCCATCCGCTCTGCGGGTTGCTGTGCCTCCTGGCGATCCTGCTGACCGCGCCGGTGCTGTTCGCCGGCGCCCTGCTCGGCGCCGTCGCCGGCCTGCTCACCGCCCAGCGCCGCAACTACGCCAAGGCGGATCGCCAGGCCGGCCTGTTCAGCTACAACGGCGTGCTCATCGGCCTGCTGCTGAGCCTGTACTTTCCCTGGTCGCCGATGTTGCCGCCGCTGATCCTGGCGGCCGGCGGACTGAGCGCGATGATCACCCAGCAGTGGCTCAAGCGCGTGAGCCTCAAGCAATGCCTGCCCGCCTACACCGCACCGTTCGTGATGCTGGGCTGGATCGCCTTGACCTTCGCCGAACCTGCGACGCCTGCGCCCGCCCCCGAAACGAACGCCGTCAACCTGACCGGCGCGGCGCTCAACGGCTTCGGCCAGGTGATGTTCCTCGACCATCCGCTGGCCGGCGCCTTGATCGCCGCCGGCCTGTTGCTCGCCGACCGCCGTGCGTTCGGTTGGGCCCTGCTGGCGTCGGCCATCGGCCTGGGCGCCAGCCTGCTGCAGCACGACAGCCAGACCGCCCTGCTCGGCCTGGGCGGCTACAACGCCGTGCTGGCCGCCCTCGCCTTCAGCGCCCAGCGCCGGCAACCGTGGCTGCCGCTGTCGGGCATCGGCCTGGCCTTGCTGACGCCGCCGCTGTTCGGCGCGCTGGGGCTGGCGCCGCTCACGGCGCCGTTCATCCTCGCCTGCTGGCTGCTGCGCACCGGCACCCGCCTGACCGGTGCGACCGAAGCGAACGCCGCGCCTTGCGCTCACGGGGAGAATCAACCTAGGCTGCGCTGATCTTTTCCCCGAGCGCATTGAATGAACAGCAACGCCACGTGGCGCGACCGCCTCTACGTGATCATTTTCCAGACCGACACGGTGGCCGGCCGCCGTTTCGACAAGACCCTGCTCCTGATCATCCTCGCCAGCCTGGTGGTGGTGATCCTGGACAGCATCGACGACGTCCACCAGAACTACGCCAGCTTGCTTGCGTACATCGAGTGGGGCTTCACGGTCATCTTCCTGGGCGAGTACCTGCTGCGCCTGTACTGCTCGCCCAGGCCCTTGCGCTACGCCTTCAGCTTCTACGGGCTGGTGGACCTGCTGGCGATCGTGCCCGGCATCCTCGCGCTGTATTACGCCGATGCACAGTACCTGCTGATCATCCGGGTGATCCGGATGCTGCGCATCTTCCGCGTGCTCAAGCTGGGCAATTACCTGAGTCAGGCGCATTACCTGCTCGACGCCCTGCGCGGCAGCAAGCAGAAGATTCTGGTGTTCCTGCTCACGGTCTGCACCCTGGTCACCGTGTTCGGCACCCTGATGTATGTGGTCGAAGGCCCCGAGCGCGGCTTCACCAGCATTCCCAAGAGCATCTATTGGGCTATCGTGACCCTGACCACCGTGGGTTACGGCGACATCGTGCCCAAGACCCCGTTGGGCCAGGTGATCTCGTCGATGGTGATGATCACCGGTTACTCGATCATCGCCGTGCCCACCGGGATCTTCACGGCGGAACTGGCCACCGCCATGCGCGGCGGGCAAAAGCGTCACGCCTGCCCGGTCTGCGCCAAGGACAACCATGAACAGGAAGCGTCGTTCTGTTCCCGCTGCGGCAATGCGTTGTACAAGAAAATGGAATAAGCAAAGAGCTTTTTAATCTTTAAGCGACTATGCGCAGGCCGCTATAGTCGCTGGCAAATGGCCCGCCCCCGGCCGGAACACACCCCAGAACAAGGAATGCGCAGTGAAAAAACTCTTTGGCGCCTCACTTCTCGCCGCCGCCCTCGCCTTCACTGGCGCCGCCCAGGCCGCACCGACCCTGCTGAACGTTTCCTACGACGTGATGCGCGATTTCTACAAGGACTACAACACCGCGTTCCAGAAGCACTGGCAGGCCGAGCACAACGAAAACATCACCGTGCAGATGTCGTTCGGCGGTTCGAGCAAACAGGCGCGCTCGGTCATCGACGGCCTGCCGGCCGACGTCATCACCATGAACATGGCCACCGACATCAACGCCCTGGCGGACAACGGCAAACTGGTGCCGAACGATTGGGTCGCGCGCCTGCCGAACAACAGCGCGCCGTTCACCTCCGCCACAGTGTTCATCGTGCGCAAAGGCAACCCGAAGGCCTTGAAAGACTGGCCGGACCTGCTCAAGGACGGCGTGCAGGTGATCGTGCCCAACCCGAAGACCTCGGGCAACGGTCGCTACACCTACCTCTCGGCCTGGGGTTATGTGCTCAAGAACGGCGGCGACGAGAACAAGGCCAAGGACTTCGTCGGCAAGCTGTTCAAGCAGGCCCCCGTGCTGGACACCGGCGGCCGCGCCGCCACCACCACGTTCATGACCAACCAGATCGGCGACGTGCTGGTGACCTTCGAGAACGAGGCGGAAATGATCGCCCGCGAGTTCGGCCGCGACCAGTTCGAGGTCATCTACCCGAGCGTCTCCGCCGAAGCCGAGCCGCCGGTGTCGGTGGTCGACAAGGTGGTCGAGAAGAAAGGCTCCCGCGCCGCCGCCGAGGCTTACCTCAAGTACCTGTGGTCGCCGGAAGGCCAAGAGATCGCCGCCGCCAACTACCTGCGTCCGCGTGATCCGGCGGTGCTGGCCAAGTACACCGACCGCTTCCCGAAAGTCGACTTCCTGTCGGTGGAGAAGACCTTCGGCGACTGGCGCACCGTGCAGAAGACCCACTTCAACGACGGCGGGATCTTCGATCAGATCTACACCAACAAATAAGCCCCCGACGGCAATGAAAAAGGCGACCAAACGGTCGCCTTTTTCATTGGAGATCACATCGGCGGGGTCACGCCGTCCTTGCCCGCCGAGATCGACTGCGCCGTCAGCGTGCCGTCGGCGCTCTGGGTCACGAAGGTGACGATCTTCACCCCGACCTTGAGCAGGCTGCGGTCGCCCGGCAGCAGGTTGACGATGGGCACGTCCTCCGGCACCAGAATCTTCTGCTGGCCGCCCTTGTAGTTGACGGTCAGCACCCGGCCGTTGCTCACCACCAGGTCGCCGACGCTGCCGTTGGTCATGCTGCTGCCCTTGGCCAGGTCGAACGGCCGGTGGCCGTCGCCGCTGCCGGCCAACTCCGGCGGAAACACATGCACCTCCAGCGCCTTGAGCGTGCCGTCTTCCTGGGGAATGGCCGCCGAGCCGATGTAGCTGCCGGGCTTGATGTCCTCGATGTTGGCCAGGGTCACGGCGCGGATCCGGGTGTCCTTGGTCAACTGGATCACCACGTTCTCGCCGCTGTTGACGTGCACCCTCAGCGTGTCGGGGCTGACGGCGGCGATCTCGCCGCGCACACCCATGCGCATGCCCGGCGCCTCGCCGGCCTGCGCGCCGCCGGCACCGAACAGGCCGATCAAGGCCAGGGCTGCGCCGCAGCGAATCCACTGTCGAAACATCGCGATCCTCCCTTCATGAACTCGAAAACCCACCGACAACATAAGCATGCTATCGAACAAGATGTAAGTGAATGTATCATCAGCCCTCAACGGTCGGACGCAAGGTTCGCCGATGGACGACATCCCCAGGGACGCCACCTATTCCGCAACGGAATAACTGATATCGATCCAGGCCCGCTACCGCCGGCCCGCCGCGTCCCTTAGCCTCACCGCATTCCCATTTGCCGGACCTGAGAACCCCATGACCGCCACAACTCACGCAATGACCCGAGGCATGGTGCTGCTGTTCGCTTTCTGCTGCGGCGCCATCGTTGCCAACATCTACTACGCCCAGCCGATCATCGGCCTGATCGCACCGGACATCGGCCTGACCGACACCCTGGCCAGCTTCATCGTCTCGCTGACCCAGATCGGTTACGCGCTGGGCCTGTTCTTCCTGGTGCCGCTGGGCGACCTGTTGGAGAACCGCCGCTTGATGATCGCCACCACCGTGGTGGCCATCGCCAGTCTGCTCGGCGCGGCGTTCACCGAGCAGCCCAACGTGTTTTTGCTGGTTTCGCTGCTGGTGGGCTTCAGCTCGGTGTCGGTGCAGATCCTCATCCCGCTGGCCGCGCACCTGACGCCGGAGGAATCCCGTGGCCGGGTCGTCGGCGGAATCATGGGCGGCCTGCTGCTGGGCATCCTGCTGGCGCGTCCCGTGTCGAGCGTGGTGGCCGACCACTTCGGCTGGCGCGCGATGTTCATGATCGCCGCGGCGCTGATGGCGGCGATCAGCGTCGTCCTCGCCCTCACCGTGCCCAAGCGCCAGCCGGATCACAGCGCCTCCTACGGCCAGTTGATCGGCTCGCTGTGGACGCTGCTGCGCCAGCAACCGGTGCTGCGCCAGCGTGCGTTCTACCAAGGCTGCATGTTCGCCGCCTTCAGCCTGTTCTGGACCGCCGTGCCGCTGGAGCTTGCGCGCAATCATGGCCTGTCCCAGAGCCAGATCGCGATCTTCGCCCTGGTCGGGGCCATCGGCGCCGTCGCCGCCCCCATCAGCGGCCGCCTGGCCGACGCCGGCCACACCCGCATCGCCTCGCTGCTGGCCATGCTGTTCGCCGCCTTGAGCTTCCTGCCGGCCTTCATCCACCCGGCCTACAGCGTGATCGGCCTGGCGGTCACCGGCGTGGTGCTCGACTTCTGCGTGCAGATGAACATGGTGCTCGGCCAGCGCGCGGTGTACACCCTGGACGCCAAAAGCCGCGGCCGCCTCAACGCGCTGTACATGACCAGCATCTTCATCGGCGGCGCCTTCGGCTCGTCGGTGGCCAGCACGGTGTACGAGCATGGCGGCTGGCTGTGGATCGTGATCGTGGGCAGCGCGTTTCCGCTGCTGGCGCTGGTGCGGTTCCTGAGTGTGGCGAAGAGGCCGGCGTTGGCGACGGCGTAAGCGCCAGGCGCTTCGCGAGGAAGCCGTATCGCGGCTCCCACCCAGAATTTGCGCAACGAACGAATCCTGGGCGAGAGCCAGCCTGCTGACGATGGCTAGAGTCAGGGCACAGCCGGGCAGTCAATAGCGAACCAGCTTCTCCATGGCCGCATCCGCCAGAAACGAAGAACGGCTCTTGATGTTGTGCTCGCGCACATACCGGTCGATTCGCTGGATCACATAACCGGGCAGCGTCACGTTGACCTTTTCGGTCTTGCCCATGTAAGGCGAAACATCCAGTTCCAGCATGCCCCAGCCCATTCCCGCGAACTCCGGGTTGCTGCGGTGGGCGGCCGCCGAGGTCGGCATGGGAACAGACTCTCCGCCCGTCGCCATTTCCTGCAGCATGAGATGCGCAACCTCAACAGCCGCCTTGTAGGCATCCTCGAACGTGTCCCCGGCCGTGACCGCACCCGGGATATCCGGGATCTGAATGCCGATGGCCGTGTTTTCGTCGCCCCATTCGATGCAGATCGGGTATTGCATTACGGATCTCCTGTTTGACCGGCTGACGGGTTCAACAGCCCCGCACGCCGCCTGATGCTCTTGACCGTCCCAAGCGGCAAATCCTTCTTCGGATGCGGGACGGGAATCGAGTACGGACTGTAGCGATGAGTAAAAATGTGATGACTGCCGGTGACACGATCCAGTACCCACCCTGCGTCCTCCAGCTCCTTGATCAATAGCCTGCTCTGCACCTACCGCCTCCTTGGCTCGGCCCATAAAAAATAACTCCAGAGTTATGTTTACTCAAGCACAGGATTGGCCGCCACGACGCTCGGTTGTTTTGCAACATGTGATCAAGCGGCCACGCCGGATTACACTCGGCACCTTCTGCCGACCTATCAATACCGATCCTGCAGGGAAAATCGGATGGACCGTCTCGCCGCCATGGAAACCTTCGTCTGCGTCGTGGAAACCGGGTCGTTTTCCGCGGCGGCCAGGCGCCTGGACATCGGCCAGCCCGCCGTGTCGAAAACCATCGCCCAGCTTGAGGCGCGGCTTGCCGTGCGCCTGCTGCTGCGCTCGACCCGGGGCCTGACGCCCACCGAGGCCGGATTGGCGTATTTCGAGCGGGCCAAGCGCACCCTGGAAGAGGCCGACGAAGCCGACAACGCCGCCCGGGGCAGCGCCAGCGGCCTGAGCGGCAACCTGCGGGTCAGCGCCGCCGTGACGTTCGGCCGGATGAACGTGGTGCCGCGCCTGGGGATGTTTCTCGACCAGCACCCGCAGTTGAGCGTCGACCTGATGCTGGACGACCGCAACATCAACCTCATGGAAGAAGGCATCGACGTCGCCCTGCGCATGGGCAACCTCGTCGACTCCGGCCTGACGGCACGCAGGATCGCCTCCTGCCGCCGGGTCGTGCTGGGAACCCCGACCTACTTTGCCCGACACGGCATCCCCACTTGCCCCGCCGATCTGTCGCAGCACCAGGCCACCGTGTACAACCGCAGCGGCGGCGCGACCTGGACGTTTTCAAAGGGCAGCGAAGAGCAGACTGCCACCCTGAGCGGACGCCTGCGGGTCAGCGCCGCCGAAGGCTTGCGCGCGGCCGTCCTCGCCGATCAGGGCTTGAGCGTCGCCTCCTGGTGGATGTTCGAGCCGGAACTGGCCAGCGGCGCGGTGGTGGAGGTCCTGCAGGACTGGACGCTGCCGCCCCAGGATCTCTGGGCGGTCTTCCCGACAGGCCGAATGGCCAGCGCCAAGGCGCGGGCATTCGTTGACCATGTGCAGAAAACGCTGACGGCGGAGGGCTGAAACCTTCACGTTTCGTTTATTGCGATTTTCGATTAATTCGAATAACGTTCCGGCATCCATCTCCCAGAATGCTGGAACAGTACTATGTCCATGATCGTTCATCCCTCCATCAATCTCCCCGCCGAACGCGAAGTCCGGGCTGCCATGGAGGGCCAGCGTGCCCTGTCGGCTTACCTGGCCACCCGGCACGAAACCCAGCACATCCAGATCTTCGATGAGCACAACGAAGCGCACCGGGTCGAACTGCCCACCTCGGCATTGCGCTTGCTGGCCGACATTCTCGCGGCACTGGCCGAAGGCAACGCCGTGAAGGTCGTGCCCGTGCACGCCGAACTGACCACGCAGGAAGCCGCCGATCTGCTCAACGTCTCACGCCCGCACCTCATAAAGCTGCTGGAAAGCGGTGAGTTGTCCTACCACAAAACCGGCAAGCACCGACGTGTGCGCTTTGCCGATCTGATGGACTATAAGGCCCGGCGCGAAACCGCCAGCGAGCAGGCAATGGCGCTTCTCGCGGAGCAGGCACAGGCGTTAAGGACAGGATACGAGTGAGGCACTCCTCTTTCACCGCTGTATACGATGCATGTGTTTTGTACCCGGCCCCCTTGAGGGACTTCCTGATGTGGCTCGCCCTCTCCGGGCTTTTTCGGGCGAAATGGACCAAGGAGATTCACCGCGAATGGAAACGCAACCTGCTGAAGAACCGCACCGACCTGAGCATGGAACAACTGGATCGCACATCGGAACTGATGGATCGTGCGGTTCCCGATGCCTGTGTCGACGGCTACGAGGATCTCGTCACCGGACTGTCGCTGCCCGACCGGGATGACCGTCATGTGCTGGCGGCCGCCATACGCTGCGGCGCCGGCGTGATCGTGACGTTCAACCTCAAGGACTTTCCTGAAACGCACCTCGCCGGCTTCGGCATCGAGGCGCAACACCCGGATGAATTCGTCGAGAACCTGTTCCATCTGGATTCGTCAGCCGTCGTCAGAGCCGCCCAACGTCAGCGCCAGCAACTGAAGACACCGCCGATGGAGGTCGAACCGTTTCTGAGTCTGCTGCAACGGCAAGGCCTGGCCCGATCGGTAGGGGCACTCAACGGGTTTCGGGCGTTGCTCTGAAAGCGCGCGCACAACCGCCAGACAGCAAAACGGCGATCCAAGGATCGCCGTTTTTCGTTCATTGCCCGTACTGTTTGCCCAACCCCGCCGGCACGCCGTGGATGTTGGTCTCTTCCCACGGGCCGTTGGGGCTGATCGAGCGGCTCCAGCCGTTGTTCCAGCGGTAGTAGGTACGCTGGCGGTAGAAGGTGTCGGGCTGGTCGTCGAGGACATACACGCCCAGCTTCTGATCCCAGTGGCTGTTGCCGCCCGGCGGCGGGGCGAAGCTGGCGGAGGTGCGCGGCACCGGTTTCGAAGGCTTCGCGGGAAGGCCCGGCTTGGCCGGTGTCGTCGGCGTCGACGGTTTCGGGCCCGGTTGCGACGGCGGGATCGGCGGCAGCCGGGTCGGTTCAGGTTGCTGCACCGCACAGGCGCTGAGCCCTATGGCCAACGTGATGATGGTGATTCGGGCGAGGGCGTTCATGGCGGTGCGTTCCTGAGGTTATCCGGCCTATTTGTCCGGGCTGTCGATGGTCAGTGTCTGCGGCGCGGTGGTGCTGCTCGCCAATGGCTGGCTGCGGCCGACCCACTCTCCCGCCGTCGGTTGACCGGCACGGGAAACGCGCGCAACCAGTTGGACTTCAGGGAAGTTCGACAGTTTCAACTGCGGCATCATCGCGTCGGCATCGCCCAGCTCGACGGTCACCGGCAGGTCCGCGACGGTCAGGCGCTTGGCCGCCAACGGCGCCGGAGGGCCCGAAGTGGCGCGGGCGAAGATGAACACGCTGTCGCCCGGCTGCACCTTGCCCTTGAGCTCGCTGGCCAGGGCCACGCTGACCTTGAGCCGCGCAGCCGCCTTCGGCGCCGGTGCCTGGGCGACCTTGCCGCCGCTGGCCACCAGTTTCTCGGTGGCGCGGTCGATGCCGCCCTGCAGGGCTTCGCGGGACTTGTCTTGGGGCGGCAGTTGCGCCAGCAGACGGTTCCAGTAATCGATGGCTTCCTGGTAGCGCTCGCCTTCGAAGGCAGCGATGCCCAGCAGGCCGAGGCTGGTGACTTCCTTCGGATCGGCCTTCAGCGCCTCGTCGGTCAGGGCCTTGACCTTGTCCGACCATTTCTTGCCGTCGGCGAAATACTGCGCCTGGGCCCATTGGCCCAGTAGCTCCGGCTGACGCCCGGCCAGGTTGACGGTGCGCTCGAACATCTTCGCCGCGTCCGCCGGCCGGTCCTGGGCCATGTAGGTGCGGCCGAGGAAGTACAGGCCTTCGGCCGAGTCCGGTTGCGCCTCCACCGTGCGCTCAAGGCGCCGGGTCATCTCTTCCATCGACTGCGGCGCCTGGGCGAACTCCCGGGTCAGCTCGACCTTGTCGCTGGCGCCGAAATGCAGGTACAGCCCCAGGCCCAGCACCGGCACCAGTACGGCCGCCAGCAGCGGCAACGGCTTGCCCAGACGGGAAACCCGCGCCGGCGCCACGCCTTCGGTGTCGGCCAGCAGCTCACGGGCCGCCTCGGCGCGGCCGCTGTCCATCTGCGCGGCGTCGAGCACGCCTTCGGCCTGCTGCGCCTGCAGCTCGGCCACGCGTTCCTGGTACAGCGCGACGTTCAGGGCGGTGCGGTCTTCCTCGCGCTGGGCACGGTGGCCGCGCAGCACGGGAATCAGCAGAAAACTCAGGGCGACCAGAAGCAACAGCCCTGCGGCGAGCCAGAAATCAATCATTCTTGGTTTTTATCCAACAGTTGGTCGAGGCGCTGGCGCTCTTCGGCGGACAGCGAGGACGGCGTCTCGGCGCGTTGCCCGCGACGGCGGCGCACGATCACGGCGATCACCGCCAGGCCGCCGAGCAGCAGCCCGGCAGGGCCGAACCACAGCAACGCGGTCTTGGCGTTGAGCGCCGGCTTGTAGCGGACGAAATCACCGTAGCGGTCGACCATGAAGTCGATGATCTGCTGATTGTCCTTGCCCTCGCCAAGCATGCGGAAGATCTCCTTGCGCAGGTCGGCGGCGATCGGCGCGTTGGAGTCGGCGATGTCCTGGTTCTGGCACTTGGGGCAACGCAGTTCCTTGGTCAGTTCGCGAAAGCGCTCGCGATCCGCGTCCTTGGCGAACTGGTAGGTGTCGATGGCCGCATGGGCCACGCCGGCCAGGCTCAGGCCCAGGACAGCGGCGGCGATCCAGCGCTTCATGGCGTGGCCTCGTCGACCAGCGCCTGGTACTTGGCCGCCAGTTTTTCCCGCCAGACCTGCTCGTCGATCACCCCCACGAACTTGTCGCGGATGATCCCCTTGGCGTCGATGAAGAAGGTTTCGGGGGCACCGTACACACCGAGGTTCAGGCCCAGGGAGCCTTCGTCGTCGCGGATGTCGAGGCGGTACGGATTGTGGAACTCGGCCAGCCATTTCAGGGCGTCGGCGTTGGTGTCCTTGTAGTTGATGCCGTAGATCACCACGCCGCGCTCAGCCAGTTTGTTCAGCACCGGGTGCTCGACCCGGCAGGAAATGCACCACGTGCCCCAGACGTTCACCAGGGCCGGCTTGCCGAGGATGTCGGCGCGGGTCAGGGTCTTGTCGCCCTGCACCGCCGGCAGGGAGAACTCCGGAAACGGCTTGCCGATCATCGCCGACGGCAGTTCCGCAGGATCCAGGTACAGGCCGCGGTAAAGGAAAACGGCCACCAGCAGGAACACCGCCAGGGGCACCAGCATCAACCAACGTCTCATGCAGCGGCTCCTTCCATGCCCAGCGCTTCGCGCACCCGGCTTTTGACTTTGACCCGGTAGCGCCGGTCCAGCGCCGCGAGCACGCCGCCCAGACCGGTCAGCAACCCGCCGAACCAGATCCAGCGCACGAACGGCTTGACGTGCACCCGCACCGCCCAGGCGCCGTCGCCCAGCGGCTCGCCCAGGGCGACATAGAGGTCACGGGTGAAACCGGCGTCGATCCCCGCTTCGGTCATCATCGAACTCTGCACGGTGTACAGACGTTTCTCAGGATGCAGCACGCTGACTTCCTTGCCGTCGCGCAGGACGCGGACAGTGCCCTTGTCGGACGTGAAGTTCGGCCCCTCGAAGTGCTTGGCGCCTTCGAAGACGAACCGGTAACCGGCCAGCTCCATCGACTCGCCCGGTTCCAGGCGCAGGTCGCGCTCGGCGCTGTTCTGGCTCGACAGCACCACGCCCAGGGCGCAGACGGCGATGCCCACGTGCGCCAGGTGCATGCCCCAATAGCTGCGGGTCAGGCTCGGCAAGCCCTTGATCAGGCCCTTGTGGCGGGTCTTGTCGACAATGTCGCGCACGCTGGCCAGCAGCACCCAGGCGGCCAGCAGGAACGTGGCCAGCACCGCCCAATTGAAATCGCCGTAGGCCACGCCGGCCACCACCGCCAGGCCGACGCTGCCCAGCAGCACCGGGGCCAGCATGCCCGCCAGCCATTTCACCGGCGTGTCCTTCCAGCGCACGATCACCCCGACCGCCATCACCACCATCAGCAACGCCATCAGCGGGATGAACAGCGCGTTGAAGTACGGCGGCCCGACCGACAGCTTGGCGCCGCTCAACGCATCGAGCACCAACGGATACAGGGTGCCGAGCAGAATCATCGAGGCCGCCACGACCAGGATCAGGTTGTTGCCCAGCAGCAGGGTTTCGCGCGACCACAGGTTGAAGCCGACCTGGCTCTTGACCACTGGCGCGCGCAGCGCGAACAGCGTCAGCGAGCCGCCGACCACGAACAGCAGGAACATCAGGATGAACACGCCGCGCTCCGGATCCGAAGCGAACGCGTGCACCGAGGTCAGCACGCCGGAACGCACGAGGAAGGTGCCGAGCAGGCTCAAGGAGAATGCGGCGATGGCCAGCAGCACCGTCCAGCTCTTGAACACGCCGCGCTTTTCGGTGACGGCCAGCGAGTGGATCAGGGCCGTGCCCACCAGCCACGGCATGAACGAGGCGTTTTCCACCGGATCCCAGAACCACCAGCCGCCCCAGCCGAGCTCGTAGTAGGCCCACCACGAGCCGAGGGTGATGCCGATGCCCAGGAACGCCCAGGCGACGATGGTCCACGGCCGCGACCAGCGCGCCCACGCCGCATCGAGCCGGCCGCCGAGCAGCGCGGCGATGGCGAAGGCGAAGGCCACCGAGAAGCCGACATAGCCCATGTAGAGCATCGGCGGGTGAACGATCAGGCCGATGTCCTGCAGCAGCGGGTTGAGGTCGCGGCCGTCGGCCGGCACCTGCGGCAGGATCCGCGAGAACGGGTTGGAGGTGATGATCAGGAACAGCAGGAAGCCTGTGCTGATCATGCCCATCACCGCCAGCACGCGGGCCAGCATGACCTGCGGCAACTGCCGGGAGAACACCGACACCGCGAAGGTCCAGCCGCCGAGGATCAGCGCCCACAACAGCAGCGAGCCCTCGTGGGCGCCCCACACGGCGCTGAACTTGTAGTACCACGGCAAGGCGCTGTTGGAGTTCATCGCGACGTAGGCCACGGAGAAGTCGTCGGTCATGAACGCGTAGGTCAGGCAGCCGAAGGCGAACACCAGGAAGGCGAACTGCCCCCACGCCGCCGGCTGGGCCAGGCCCATCCACAGGCGGTCGCCGCGCCAGGCGCCGAGCAGCGGCACCACCGCCTGCACCAGCGCCAGGCACAGCGCGAGGATCATGGCCAGGTGGCCGAGTTCGGGTATGAAGATCGCGGACGTCATGGTTCAGCCCTCCTTCGCCGGTGCCGGCACCGACTGGCCGCTGTCTTTCAGGGCCTTGGTCACTTCCGGCGGCATGTACTTCTCGTCGTGCTTGGCCAGCACCTCATCGGCCACCACCACGCCGTCGGCGTTGAGCTTGCCGAGGGCGACGATGCCCTGCCCTTCGCGGAACAGATCCGGCAGGATGCCGCGGTAGGTGATGGTCACGGACTTGTTGAAGTCGGTGACGACGAAGCGGACGTCCAGGGAATCCGGGGAACGTTGCAGCGAGCCCTGCTCGACCATGCCGCCGGCGCGGATGCGTGTGTCGTGCGGCGCTTCGCCGTTGGCGATCTGGGTCGGGGTGTAGAACAGGTTGATGTTCTGCTGCAGGGCGCTCAGGGCCAGGCCGACGGCGGCGCCGACCCCGACCAGGATCGCCAGGATGATGATCAGACGTTTCTTGCGCAGCGGATTCACTTGCCGTTCTCCCGGCGCAGACGACGCGCCTCCTGTTGCAGATACCGCTTGCGGGCCAGGATCGGCGCCGCGACGTTGAGGGCCAGCACCGCCAGGCAGATGCCGTAGGCCGACCAGACATACAGGCCGTGATGGCCCATGGCGAGGAAATCGCCGAATGACGCGAAACTCATCGGGCGGCCTCCAGGCTGTGCTGCACTTCTTCTTTGACCCAACTGGCGCGGGCCTCGCGCTTGAGCACCTCAAGGCGCATGCGCATGAGCAGCACCGCGCCGAAGAAGCAATAGAAGCCCAGTGCCGTCAGCAGCAGCGGCAGCCACATCTCGACCGGCATCGCCGGCTTTTCGGTGAGGGTGAAGGTCGCGCCCTGGTGCAGGGTGTTCCACCACTCCACCGAGTACTTGATGATCGGGATGTTGATCACGCCGACGATGGCCAGCACCGCGCAGGCCTTGGCGGCGCTGTCGCGGTTGCTGATGGCGTTGCCCAGGGCGATGACGCCGAAATAGAGGAACAACAGGATCAGCATGGAGGTCAGGCGCGCGTCCCAGACCCACCACGAACCCCAGGTCGGCTTGCCCCAGATCGCTCCGGTGACCAGCGCCACGGCGGTCATCCAGGCGCCGACGGGCGCGGCGCATTGCAGCGCGACATCGGCCAGCTTCATCTTCCAGACCAGCCCCACCACCCCGCACACCGCCAGCATCACGTAGATCGACTGAGCGAGCATCGCGGTGGGCACGTGGATGTAGATGATGCGAAAGCTGTTGCCTTGCTGATAGTCCGGCGGCGCGAAGGCCAGCCCCCAGACGACGCCGACGGCGATCAGCAGCACCGCCGAAATGCCGAGCCACGGCAGCATTCTGCTGCTGATGCCGTAAAACCACTTGGGCGAGCCGAGCTTGTGAAACCAGGTCCAGTTCATACTGTTTCCATCACGGGTGCCCTTCGCTGTGAAGGGCCTGGGTCTTTGCTGATCAAATATTGATCAGACCTCATCATTATTCGCCGACGCTGATCTTCAGGCCAGCCGCTATTGCAAAGGGTGTCAGGGTGATCGCCAGGGCGGCCAGGCTGCCGAGCCACAGGAGATAACCGGTCGCCGGCATGCCCTGCAGCGCCGCCTGCAAGGCGCCGCTGCCCAGGATCAGCACCGGGATGTACAACGGCAGGATCAGCAGCGCCAGCAGCAGCCCGCCCCGCTTCAACCCCACCGTCAGCGCCGCGCCCACCGCACCGAGCAGGCTCAGCACCGGCGTTCCCAGCAGCAGCGAAAACAGCAGCACCGGCAGACAGGCGGTCGGCAGGCCGAGCATCAATGCCAGCAAGGGAGAGAGCAAAACCAGTGCCAGCCCCGAGAACAGCCAGTGTGCCAGCACCTTGGCCAGTACCAGAAGAGGCAGGGGGTGCGGCGAAAGGACCCACTGTTCCAGGGAGCCGTCCTCGAAATCGCTGCGGAAAAGCCCGTCCAGCGAGAGCAGGACCGACAACAGCGCCGCCACCCAGACTAACCCCGGGGACAGGTTTTGCAACACTTGTGTTTCCGGGCCGACGGCCAGCGGGAACAGCGCGATGACGATGGCGAAGAAAATCAGCGGATTGGCCAGCTCCGCCGGGCGGCGGAACAGCAGGCGGGATTCGCGGGCGACCAGCAGTCCGAACACACTCATGCCGCCCAATTCCCCAGATCGATGTCGCGGTAGCCGGCCGGCGTCCGGCCCAGCGTGTGGTGGGTGGTCAGCACCACCAGGCCGCCGCGCCCGCAGTGCTCGGCCAGGTGCGCTTCGAGCTGCGCCACGCCCGACTTGTCGAGGGCGGTGAAGGGTTCGTCGAGGATCCACAGCGGCGGGCTGTCCAGGTACAGGCGCGCCAGCGCCACGCGACGCTGCTGGCCGGCGGACAGGTTATGGCAGGGAACGTCTTCGAAACCGCGCAATCCGACCGCCGCCAGGGCCTGCCAGATCGCCTCCTTGGGGGCGGGCCGATGCAGGGCGCAGAGCCAGGCCAGGTTCTCTTCCGGCGTGAGCAGGTCCTTGATGCCGGCGGCATGGCCGATCCACAGCAGGTTGCGCGCCAGTTCGCTGCGTTGCTCGGCCAGCGGACGGCCATTGAGCAGCACCTGACCGCCGGTCGGTTGCATCAGGCCGGCGAGCAGGCGCAACAGGCTGGTCTTGCCGCTGCCGTTGGGACCGCTGATCTGCACCATATCGCCACTGGCCAGTCTCAAATCGAGATTTTCGAACAGAAGCCGCAGGTCTCGCTCGCACGCGAGGGCAACGGTTTGCAGGACAGGACTGGTCAAGGGTTCACGGGCCTTATACGGTTCAAGTCGGCTCTGGCGCGGCCGTTAAAGAGTTGCAGCATAGATGCAATGACGGCCTGATCTAGAGAGCTGCGTCAAACAATTGCAATGTTTTTTGAACGAAGCGAAAGACGGGCGGCATTATACATGCCGTGCCTTACTCCAAAGAGCGCATTTTCCTCAGGTTGTGTCCGCGTATGACAGGCGAAATGAACATTCTCCCGATGCCGCAAACGCCTCCGGCGACGGCCCGGCCCCCGGTGATCAGCGGCGAGCTGCTCAAGCTGCTGACGCCGGTGGACGGGCTGATCGCCGCCGGGCAGAGCGCCCGGGCCGAGGTGCTGTCGCTCAAGCAGGCGGACCAGACCTTTGAGCTGCTGCTCAAGGTGACGCTCGACAGCGGCCGCCAGACCACGGTACAGGCCACCAGCGCCCAGCCGTTTCCCCAAGGCACCAGCCTGGCGGTCATGCAGCCCTCGGCGGGCAACCTGGCCATCACGGTGCAGCAGGCCATCGCCAGCAGCGTCGCCGCCCTCACCCGCATCGACACCGCGCAACTGCCGGTCGGCACACTGCTGCAAGGCAAGGTGCTGACTGCCCAGGCCCTGCCGCAGGCGCCGGGGCAACCGACGGTGTACCGCTCGCTGGTGACGCTGCTGAACACCGCGCTGCGCGGCAGCACCCTGACCCTCGACAGCCCGCAGCCGTTGCGCATCGGCACGCTGCTGTCGGCGCTGGTGCAAGACACGCAAACCCTTAAGTTCCTGCCCCTGAGCAGCCGCCAGGAACAACTGGCGGTGAGCCAACAGCTGGCCAGCCAGCAAAGCCGCCAAGGCTCCCTCGACGGACTGCTCAAGCTGCTGCAGAACCTGCCGCCGGCCACGGACCAGACCTCGGCCGACCTGCGGGCCGCCGTCGGCAAACTGCTCGCCGGCCTGCCCGACGCCCAGCAACTGAGCACCCCTAGGGGCCTGGCCCAGGCATTGGCCAACAGCGGCGCATTCCTTGAAGCCAAATTGCTCACCGGGCAGAACCCGACGCTGGCGCCGGACCTCAAGGGCGATCTGCTCAAGTTGATCGCACAGCTCACGCCGGGCCTGCCGAGCAGCACCAGCTTCAACGCGATCATCGCCGCCAACACCCTGGCGCAGGCGTTGCCGAGCTTCGTGCGCAACGCGCTGGGCACCCTCGGCCAGGTCAGCGCCAAACCCGTGCCGGGCGGCTTCCCGCTGCCCGAACGGTTGCTGCAAAGCCTGGAGGGCGAAGGCGATCTGGAGCAGCTGTTGCGCTTGGCGGCGGCCGCCGTCTCCCGCCTGCAGAGCCATCAGCTGTCGAGCCTGGAACAGACCGGCCTCACCGACGACGGCCGGCTGCTGAGCACCTGGCAACTGGAGATCCCGATGCGCAACCTGCAGGACATCGTGCCGCTGCAGGTCAAGTTCCAGCGCGAAGAAGCGCCCGAGAAGGAACAACCGGAGGAACGCCGGGAGAACGACCGCGAACGCAAGCAACCGCTGTGGCGCGTCGACCTGGCCTTCGACCTGGAACCGCTGGGCCCGCTGCAGGTCCAGGCGCAACTGACCGGCGGCAGCCTGTCGAGCCAGCTGTGGGCCGAACGGCCGTACACTGCCGAACTGATCGAAAGCCAACTGCACGCACTGCGTCAGCGTCTGCTGGATGCCGGGCTCAACGTCGGCGACCTCGACTGCCACCTCGGCACCCCGCCGCAAGGCAGCCAAACCCGCCTCGAACACCGCTGGGTCGACGAAACCGCATGAACGATTCCACTGCTCCACGCCAGGCCATCGCCCTCCAGTACGACGGCAGCCACGCCCCCACCCTCACCGCCAAGGGCGATGACGAACTGGCCGAAGAAATCCTGCGCATCGCCCGCGACTATGAGGTGCCGATCTACGAGAACCCGGAGCTGGTGCGCCTGTTGGCGCGGCTGGAGCTGGGCGACAGCATTCCCCAGGAGCTGTACCTGACGATCGCGGAGATCATTGCGTTTGCCTGGAACCTGAAGGGCAAGTTCCCGCAGGGGTTCGACCCGCAGGCGCCGAGGGTCGAGAAGGACGTCACCGAGCGCGGCGACGATTACTGAGTTTTCAAGGGTGCCTTCACGAACAAGCCCGCTCCTGCGTTGATCGCGGGAGCGGGCTTGTTCGTGAATGACGATGCCTGCCCGAGTGCAGGCATCAGCTTCTGTGCAGCTTGCTCATCAGCTCCGCCTCGGCCTGGGTCAGGCCGCAGGACTGGGTGAGTTCATCGACGCTGGCACCCATGCCGACCAGTTTCGCCGCCTGGGCGAACGACAGGCTGGACGGGTCGCGCTGCTCCAGCTGAGAGATCTTGTCCGGCAAGGGACTGACCACCGCGCGCAGCTCGTGCAGGTCTTCGCCCATGCGCACGTTGCCGTTCTGGTAATCGTCGACACGCTTGGCCAGCTCCTTGATGCGCTGGTCACGCAGCGCATCGCCCTGGGCCTGCTGCGCAGCGATCAGCCGCTGCGCCTTGATGTACGCCAGAAACATCGCCAGCGTGCCCGCCCAGAACAGGAACAGGACAATGACCGCCACCTCGAGAATCAATCAGATGTTCTCCAGTTCCGACCATTCTTCTTCGGTCATCATCTTGTCCAGCTCGACCAGGATGAGCAACTCGTTGTTCTTGTTGCACACGCCCTGGATGAACTTGGCCGACTCTTCGTTGCCGACGTTCGGCGCGGTCTCGATCTCCGACTGGCGCAGGTAAACCACTTCAGCCACGCTGTCGACCAGGATGCCGACGACTTGCTTGTCGGCTTCGATGATGACGATACGAGTGTTGTCGCTGACTTCGCCGCTCATCAGGCCGAAGCGCTGACGGGTGTCGATCACGGTCACCACGTTGCCGCGCAGGTTGATGATGCCCAGCACGTAGCTCGGCGCGCCCGGCACCGGAGCGATTTCGGTGTAGCGCAGGACTTCCTGGACGCGCATCACGTTGATGCCGTAGGTCTCGTTGTCGAGCTTGAAGGTCACCCATTGCAGGATCGGATCTTCGGAACCCTTTGCATTCGTCGCCTGATTACTCATACCTGACCCCTCAAATTACCGCCTCTGGCGGTGTGTGTTCGGTTGGCGGCATTTCAATAACGCCGTCGCATGCTTGTTATGTCGGCAGCTACGCCGGTTTGTGTAGTGGCTTGCTGCCGCTCATGTGTTTTGCCCCGCCACTGGCGATCAACTCAGCCAGCGCGGAAACGTCCAGCAGTGCACACATGTGCTCAATCACCGTGCCGGCGAGCCATGGCCGCTGACCTCGATGACTTCTCCATTTGATTTCATTCGGGTCCAGACGCAGCGAGCGGCTGACCTGATGCACCGCCAGGCCCCATTCGTAGCCCTGGACCGAAATCACGTATTGCAGACCCTGGCGGAAATCGTCGCGGTAGCGGTCAGGCATGACCCAGCGCGCGGTGTCGAGCACCTTCAGGTTCCCGGACTGGCTCGGCAGGATGCCGAGGAACCATTCCGGCTGACCGAACAGCGGCGTCAGGTCGTGGCCGGCCAGCGAATAGATCGAGCCCAGGCATACCAGCGGCACCGCCAGGGTCAGGCCCGCGACGTCGAACAACAGGCACTCGAAGGCTTCGGACGCCCAGGCCGGACGGCCGTCGGTGTCGGTCGGCGGCGGTGTGTTGCTCGGCGGCAGATGCACTTCGACCAATGGCGCGACAAGCGTCGGCTCGGCAGGCGTCGCCACCGGTGCCGGCGCAGGTGCCGGCTCGGGCTCGGGCTCTGCGGGCAGGGTCGCCGGCTGCAAGAGGCGTGTCTGCAACAGCGGCGCCAGGGTCGAGAGCGGCGCGCGCGGCTGCGGCTCCTCCAGCAGCGCGACCGGCGGCTTGCTCACCGCGGCGGCTTTCGGGGCGGCCGCGGGCGCCGAAACGCTGGCGGCCTTCTCGGCGTCACGCGCCTGCTCTTCGAGCACGGCGGCCTGGAACTCATCGAGGGCGGCGTTTTCCGGCGCCGGCGGCACCGCTTCGGCCGGCGCCTCAAGCGCCTCGGGAACGTCCTGCAGCAGGCCGTCCAGATAGGACTGCAGCGCCTGCTGCGGGCGTGTGGTGAGCTTGATCGGGCGGTTCATCGACGGACATCGCCCGACTGGAGCACCGCGTCGCCTGCTGTGCGGGCGAGCCCGGCTCCACAGGTGAGGTGCGAATCGAAAAGAGACGGACGGGTCAGGGTCATGTCACGCCACCTGCGCAACGGACTGCTGCGCCAGCAAGTGCTTGAGCAGCGCGCGGTAGGCCAGCACGCCGCGGCTCTTGCCGTCGAACTGCGAAGGCGTGACGCCGGCGCGGCTGGCGTCGCGCAGGCGGGTGTCGACCGGGATGTAGCCCTGCCAGATCTCTTCGGGGAATTTGTCGCGCAGGATGCGCAAGGTGCCCATCGACGCCTGGGTGCGGCGGTCGAACAGGGTCGGCACGATGCTGAACGGCAGCGCCTGCTTGCGCGAGCGGTTGACCATCGCCAGGGTATTGACCATGCGCTCCAGGCCCTTGACCGCCAGGTGTTCGGTCTGCACCGGGATCACCAGTTGCTGACTGGCGGCCAGGGCGTTGACCATCAGCACGCCGAGCAGCGGCGGGCTGTCGATGATGGCGTAGTCGAAGTCCTGCCACAGCTGCGCCAGACTCTTGGCGATCACCAGGCCCAGGCCGCTCTGCCCCGGCGACTGGCGCTCCAGGGTGGCCAGCGCGGTGCTGGACGGCAACAGGGAAATGCGCTCGTCGCTGGTGGACAGCAGCAGTTGGCCCGGCAGGCCTTCCGGCACGCCGCCCTTGTGCAGGAACAGGTCGTAGTTGCTGTGCTCCAGGCTGTCGGGATCGTAACCGAAATAGCTGGTCATCGAGCCGTGGGGGTCGAGATCGACCACGACCACGCGCTTGCCCGCCTCGGCCAGCAACCCGGCTAAAGCGATGGAGGAAGTGGTTTTACCGACACCACCCTTTTGATTGGCGACTGCCCAGACTCTCATTCGGATCGTTCCACCCGGCCGGGATGCCCGGCCGAGACATAGCTCAGCGTATTAATGCGGGTGACGGAGAATTGACGGCACTCTCGCGTCCCGACGTCTTGGCCGGGTTCGGTGCAGTTTGTGTGCCAGCCCGCTTCAGTGCCGCGTCCGGCGTCGCATGGGCGGTGCCGGTGCCGGTCAGGCTGCGGCGCACATCCAGGTTGCGCGACACCACCAGCACCACGCGGCGGTTCTTCGCCCGGCCTTCGGCGGTGGCGTTGTTGGCCACCGGCTGGAATTCGCCGTAGCCCACCGACGCCATGCGGCCGGGGTTCACGCCCTGCATCGCGAGCATGCGCACGATGCTGGCCGAACGCGCCGAGGACAGCTCCCAGTTGGTCGGGTACTGGGCGGTGCGGATCGGCTGGTCGTCGGTGAAGCCTTCGACGTGGATCGGGTTGTCGAACGGTTTGAGGATCGCCGCGACCTTGTCGATGATGTTGAACGCCACATCGCTCGGCATCGCGTCGCCGCTGCCGAACAGCAGGCTGGAGTTGAGCTCGATCTCGACCCACAGCTCGTTGCCGCGCACGGTCATCTGGTTGGAGGCGATCAGGTCGCCGAACGCGGCGCTGATGTCATCGGCGATGCTTTTCAGAGGGTCGCTGGCACCGGCGATGCCAGCGTCGACCTGCTCCGAATCCTTGACCAGCGGCTTGGCCGGGGTCACGGTCTTGGGGCGTTCCTCACCGATGGGGATGGGCTTGAGCGCGCGGTCGGCGTCGGTGAAGACCCCGATCAGCGCCTCGGAAATGATCTTGTACTTGCCTTCGTTGATCGAAGAGATCGAGTACATGACCACGAAGAACGCGAACAGCAAGGTGATGAAGTCCGCGTAGGACACCAGCCAGCGTTCGTGGTTGACGTGTTCTTCATGCTGCCGGCGACGAGCCATAGTCCATTACCCCCATCAATCCATGAAGCCCTGAAGCTTCAGCTCGATAGAGCGAGGGTTTTCACCTTCGGCGATCGACAGGATCCCTTCCAACAACATTTCGCGATAACGCGACTGCCGCAACGCGATTGACTTCAGCTTGGCGGCGATCGGCAGCAGCACCAGGTTGGCGCTCGCCACACCATAGATGGTGGCGACGAACGCCACGGCGATGCCGTTGCCCAGCTGCGACGGATCGGCCAGGTTGCCCATCACGTGGATCAGGCCCATCACCGCACCGATGATGCCGATGGTCGGCGCGTAGCCGCCCATGCTTTCGAACACCTTGGCCGCCTCGACGTCGCGGGCTTCCTGGGTGAAGAAGTCCACCTCCAGGATGCTGCGGATCGCTTCCGGCTCGGCGCCGTCGACCAGCAGTTGCAGGCCCTTGCGCGAATAGGCGTCGGGTTCGGCGTCGGCCACGCCTTCCAGCCCCAGCAGGCCTTCCTTGCGTGCGGTGAGGCTCCAGTTGACGACGCGGTCGATGCCGCCGGCCAGGTCGACCCGCGGCGGGAAGAAGATCCACGCCAGGATCTGCATGGCGCGCTTGAAGGCGCTCATCGGCGACTGCAGCAGCGCGGCGCCGATGGTGCCGCCCAGCACGATCAGCGCCGCCGGCCCGTTGGCCAGCGCGCCGAGGTGGCCGCCCTCAAGGAAGTTGCCGCCGATGATGGCGACAAACGCCATGATGATCCCGATAAGGCTTAGAACATCCATCAGATACACGCCTCGACGATGTGCTTGCCGATGTCGTCCAGACCGTACACCGCGTCGGCCAGGTCAGCCTTGACGATGGCCATCGGCATGCCGTAGATCACGCAGCTGGCTTCGTCCTGGGCCCAGACGGTGCTGCCGCCCTGCTTGAGCAGGCGCGCACCTTCACGGCCGTCGGCGCCCATGCCGGTCAGCACGACCGCCAGAACTTTGTCGCTGTAGGACTTGGCGGCGGAACCGAACGTGATGTCCACGCACGGCTTGTAGTTCAGGCGCTCGTCGCCCGGCAGGATCTTCACCGCGCCGCGGCCGTCGATCATCATCTGCTTGCCGCCCGGGGCCAGCAGCGCCAGGCCGGGACGCAGGATGTCGCCGTCCTCGGCTTCCTTGACGCTGATGCGGCACAGTTTGTCCAGACGCTCGGCGAAGGCCTTGGTGAACGCCGCCGGCATGTGCTGGATCAGCACGATCGGTGCCGGGAAGTTGGCCGGCAGCTGGGTGAGCACCCGCTGCAGGGCCACCGGGCCGCCGGTGGAGGTGCCGATGGCGACCAGTTTGTAGGCCTTGCGTTTCGGTGCCGGCGACGAAGCGCTGGCCGCCGGTGCGCGTGCAGGCGCAGGAGCAGGCGCCGGACGGGCCGGTGCGCTGGTGCTGTGGCCGCTGAAGCTTGACGCCGCCGGAGCAGGCGCAGGCGTCGGCGCTGCGGCCGGCGCCGGCGCGCTGTAGGCGCTGAAACGCCGGTTGCTGCGCGAGATGCTGTGCACCTTCTCGCACAGCAGTTGCTTGACCTTCTCCGGGTTGCGGGAGATGTCTTCGAAATTCTTCGGCAGGAAATCCACCGCGCCGGCATCCAGCGCGTCCAGGGTCACCCGGGCGCCTTCATGGGTCAGCGAGGAGAACATCAGCACCGGGGTCGGGCAGCGCTGCATGATGTGCCGCACGGCCGTGATGCCGTCCATCATCGGCATCTCGTAGTCCATGGTGATCACATCGGGCTTGAGGGCCTGAGCTTGCTCGATCGCCTCTTTACCGTTGGTCGCCGTACCGACGACCTGGATGGTCGGATCCGCCGAAAGAATTTCCGAGACGCGGCGGCGGAAAAAACCCGAATCGTCCACCACCAGGACTTTGACTGCCATAAACACTCCATTAGGTGCAGCGAGGCGCTGGCGCCCCGCTGCCCCGGATTCAAATACGCCGTGCGGCGTAACGCTTGAGCATGCTCGGAACATCGAGAATCAGCGCGATGCGGCCGTCACCGGTGATGGTGGCGCCGGACATGCCCGGAGTCCCTTGAAGCATCTTGCCCAACGGCTTGATGACCACTTCTTCCTGGCCGACCAGTTGATCGACGACGAAGCCGATCCGCTGGGTGCCCACCGAAAGGATCACCACATGGCCTTCGCGCGGCTCTTCGTGAGCCGCGGAGCTGACCAGCCAGCGCTTGAGGTAGAACAGCGGCAGCGCCTTGTCCCGCACGATCACCACTTCCTGGCCGTCCACCACGTTGGTGGTCGACAGGTCGAGGTGGAAGATTTCATTGACGTTCACCAGCGGGAACGCGAACGCCTGGTTGCCGAGCATCACCATCAGGGTCGGCATGATCGCCAGGGTCAGCGGCACCTTGATGACGATCTTCGAGCCCTGTCCCTTGGTCGAGTAGATGTTGATCGAACCGTTGAGCTGGGAAATCTTGGTCTTCACCACGTCCATGCCCACGCCGCGGCCGGACACGTCGGAGATCTCGGTCTTGGTCGAGAAGCCCGGGGCGAAGATCAGGTTGTAGCACTCGGTGTCGCTCAGGCGGTCCGCCGCATCCTTGTCCATCACGCCGCGTTTCACGGCAATGGAACGCAGGACGTTCGGGTCCATGCCCTTACCGTCGTCGGAGATCGACAGCAGGATGTGGTCGCCTTCCTGCTCGGCCGCCAGGATCACCTTGCCGCCGCGGGGCTTGCCCGACTCTTCGCGCTCTTCCGGCGACTCGATGCCGTGGTCGACTGCGTTGCGCACCAAGTGCACCAACGGGTCGGCCAACGCCTCGACGAGGTTCTTGTCCAGGTCGGTCTCTTCGCCGACCAGCTCCAGGTTGATCTCTTTCTTGAGCTGGCGCGCCAGGTCGCGGACCAGGCGCGGGAAGCGGCCGAACACTTTCTTGATCGGCTGCATCCGGGTCTTCATCACGGCGGTCTGCAGGTCCGCGGTGACCACGTCGAGGTTCGACACGGCCTTGGACATGGCTTCGTCGCCGCTGTTGAGGCCCAGGCGCACCAGACGGTTACGCACCAGCACCAGCTCGCCGACCATGTTCATGATCTCGTCGAGGCGCGCGGTGTCGACCCGCACGGTGGTCTCGGCTTCGCTCGTCGGCTTTTCCGGCGGCGGAGCGGCCGGGGCACGGGCCGGCGCAGGCGCGGCGGCAGCAGCCGGCTTCGGCGTTTCGGCCTTGGCCTCAGGCGCCTTGGCGGCCGGTTTCGGTGCCGCTGCCGGGGCCGGGGCCTTGGCAGCCGGCGCGGCAACCGCAGCCGCGCTGCCCGCCGTCACCGGCGCACCGGTGTTGACGTCGGTGAACTTGCCTTTGCCGTGCAGCTCGTCGAGCAGCGACTCGAACTCGTGGTCGCTGATCAGGTCGCTGCCGGCGGCAGCGGCGGCCGGGGCCGCAGCAGCCGGGGCCGGAGCCGACGCGATCGCCGATTCCAGCGCTTCGACGGCGAAGTTGCCCTTGCCGTGCAACTGGTCGAGTAAGGCTTCGAATTCGTCGTCGGTGATGTCCGAGCTGTCGCCCGCCGCCGGGGCCGCCGCAGCGGGGGCCGCCGGGGTGACCGCGTCCGGCGCGAACTGGCCTTTGCCGTGCAGCTGGTCGAGCAGCGACTCGAACTCGGCGTCGGTGATTTCGTCGCTGGCCGCCTCGTCACCCGCAGGCGCAGGCGCAACGGCAGCCGCCGGGGCCTCGGCTTCGGCCTTGACGGCGCTCAGCGAGTCCAGCAGTTGTTCGAATTCGTTGTCGGTGATGTCGCCCGAACTGTCTTCGACGACCAGTTCTTCGATCATCTCGGCCACCGGCGATGCCGGCGCCTCATCGGCCGACTGCGGCTCGGCCAGGCGGGCCAGGGCCGCCAGCAGTTCCGGGGTGGCGGCGGTGATCGGGCTGCGGTCGCGGACTTCGCCGAACATGCTGTTCACCGAATCCAGCGCCTCAAGCACCACGTCCATCAGTTCCGCATCAACGCGACGCTCACCCTTGCGCAGGATGTCGAACACGTTTTCGGCGATGTGGCAGCACTCCACCAGCTCGTTGAGCTGAAGGAAGCCGGCGCCCCCTTTTACAGTGTGGAAACCGCGAAAAATTGCGTTGAGCAGATCTGCGTCGTCCGGCCGGCTTTCCAGCTCGACCAGTTGTTCGGACAGTTGCTCAAGAATCTCGCCGGCCTCAACCAGGAAATCCTGAAGGATCTCTTCATCGGCGCCGAAGCTCATTAAGGGGTGCTCCTAGGTCTAAAAACCCAAAAAAACTCAAAATCCAAGGCTGGATAACAAATCGTCCACATCGTCCTGACCGGACACAACGTCTTCTCGTTTATCGGCATGAATCTGCGGACCTTCACCCTGCGAGAGATGTTTTTGTGGATCTTTTTCGGCAAGCATCGCCGCACGGTCATGTTCGATGCCCGCAAAGCGGTCCACCTGACTGGCCATGAGCACGAGCTTGAGCAGATTGCTTTCGACTTCGGTGACCAGTTGGGTCACGCGCTTGATCACCTGACCGGTCAGATCCTGGTAGTCCTGGGCCAGCAAGATGTCGTTCAGGTTGCCCGACACCGCCCGGCTGTCCGCGCTGCTGCGCGCCAGAAAACCGTCGACCCGGCGGGCCAGTTCGCGGAACTCTTCGGCCCCGACCTCGCGACGCATGAACCGGCCCCAGTCGGCGCTCAGCGCCTGGGCTTCGTCGGCCAACGCGTTGACCACCGGCGTTGCGCTCTCCACCAGATCCATGGTGCGGTTGGCGGCGCTCTCGGTCAGCTTGACCACATAACCGAGACGCTCGGTCGCATCGGTGATCTGCGACACCTCTTCGGCCTGGGGCATGTGCGGATCGATATGGAAATTGACGATCGCACTGTGCAGCTCGCGTGTGAGCTTGCCCACTTCCTGGTACAGGCCGCGGTCACGGGTCTGATTGAGCTCATGGATCAGTTGCACGGCCTCGCCGAACTTGCCCTTTTCAAGGCTGTCGACCAACTCGACCGCGTGTTTTTTCAGCGTCGACTCGAAGTCGCCCTGTGAAGACTCTTTATGCTCCATAGCTCCCCCGCGCGTTCATCAGCCGATGCGTTCGAAAATCTTCTCGATCTTTTCTTTCAGCGCCTGGGCCGTGAATGGTTTGACCACGTAGCCGTTGACGCCGGCCTGGGCCGCTTCGATGATCTGCTCACGCTTGGCTTCCGCCGTCACCATCAGGACCGGCAGGTGCTTGAGGCGCTCGTCGGCGCGCACCTTGCGCAGCAAGTCGATGCCGGTCATGCCGGGCATGTTCCAGTCGGTGACCAGAAAATCGAAGTGCCCGCTTTCCAGCATCGGCAACGCGGTGTTGCCGTCGTCGGCCTCGGCGGTGTTGGTGAACCCCAGGTCACGCAGCAGGTTCTTGATGATCCGCCGCATCGTTGAGAAATCGTCAACGATGAGGATTTTCATGTCTTTGTTCAATTCGACCTCCAAGCAGTCTTAAACGCGCCCGGCAACGGGACGCGCCATTTCATTCAATCCGGCAAGGCACTCTCGATGACTGTCTGGAGCACAACGGATCGAGACCGGTGCCGCTCACCACCGCACCAGCCTCGTTCGCAGTGTCCCCACACTGCCTTCAGCGCGCTCGCCACTCCCCCAAACGCCCCCGCAAACGGGCCGCGCACTGGCTGTGCAACTGGCTGACCCGCGATTCGCTGACGCCAAGGACCTCACCGATTTCCTTGAGGTTCAGTTCCTCGTCGTAGTACAGCGCCAACACCAGTCGCTCGCGCTCCGGCAAATTGGCAATCGCGTCCGCCAGCGCTGCCTGGAAGCGTTCGTCTTCCAGATCGCGCGACGGCTCAAGATGAGCACTGGCGCCATCCTCATGCAGCCCTTCGTGTTCGCCGTCCTGCAGCAGGTCGTCGAAACTGAACAGCCGGCTGCCCAGGGTGTCGTTCAAAATCCCGTAGTAATCGTCGAGACTCAATTGGAGTTCGGCCGCAACCTCGTGATCTTTAGCGTCACGGCCGGTTTTAGCTTCAATCGCGCGAATCGCGTCGCTGACCATGCGGGTATTGCGGTGAACCGAGCGCGGTGCCCAGTCCCCTTTGCGCACTTCATCAAGCATCGCGCCGCGGATCCGGATGCCCGCGTAGGTCTCGAAACTGGCGCCCTTGCTGGCGTCGTATTTGTTCGAGACTTCGAGCAGGCCGATCATCCCGGCCTGGATCAGGTCTTCGACCTGCACGCTGGCCGGCAGCCGCGCCAGCAAGTGGTAGGCGATGCGCTTGACCAGCGGCGCATAACGCTCGATCAGTTCGTACTGCGCATCACGCGCCGACTTCTTGTACAGGTTCATACCGCTGGCGGTCATAGCACAGGCCCTGCCGTTTGCTGCACGAGGCGCTCGACGAAAAACTCGAGGTGACCGCGCGGGTTGGCGGGCAGCGGCCAGGTGTCGACCTTTTGAGCGATCGCCTTGAAGGCCAGGGCGCACTTGGAACGCGGAAAGGCTTCATAGACCGCACGCTGCTTCTGCACCGCCTTGCGCACGCTTTCGTCGTAAGGCACCGCGCCGACGTATTGTAGGGCGACGTCCAGGAAGCGATCCGTGACCTTGGTCAACTTGGCGAACAGGTTGCGCCCTTCCTGCGGGCTCTGGGCCATGTTCGCCAGCACGCGGAAGCGGTTCATGCCGTAATCGCGGTTGAGCAGCTTGATCAGCGCGTAGGCGTCGGTGATGGAGGTCGGCTCGTCGCAGACCACCAGCAGCACTTCCTGGGCGGCGCGCACGAAACTGACCACCGAGTCACCGATACCCGCAGCGGTGTCGATCACCAGCACGTCGAGATTGTCGCCGATGTCGCTGAACGCCTGGATCAGTCCGGCATGCTGGGCCGGGCTCAGGTGCACCATGCTCTGGGTGCCCGAGGCGGCCGGCACGATGCGGATCCCGCCCGGGCCCTGCAGCAGCACGTCGCGCAGCTCGCAGCGGCCTTCGATCACGTCGGCCAGGGTGCGTTTGGGTGTGAGGCCCAGCAGAACGTCGACGTTCGCCAGACCTAGGTCGGCGTCCAGCAGCATGACCCGACGGCCAAGCTCTGCCAGCGCCAGGGACAAGTTCACTGACACGTTAGTCTTGCCGACGCCACCTTTGCCGCCGGTCACCGCGATCACCTGTACGGGATGCATGCTGCCCATGTTATTTCTTTACCTTGTCTTGCATAGACGGAGGCCACATTACTGGCTGCGCGTTCACAACCGGAACAATGCGTGGCAGGCCATCGATGTAGGTACAAAAACTGTTCATTACCTCAGCCGACCTGCTTGGTCGGGCTGTGGTAGATATCAGCGAACATGTCAGCCATGGCTTCTTCGCTGGGTTCTTCCTGCATTTGCACGCTGACGGCGCGGCTGACCAGTTGGTGACGGCGCGGCAGATGCAGGTCATCCGGGATCCGCGGGCCGTCGGTCAGGTAGGCGACCGGCAGTTCGTGGCTGATCGCCAGGCTCAGCACTTCGCCAAGACTGGCCGTCTCATCCAGTTTAGTCAGGATGCAACCGGCGAGCCCGCAACGCTTGTAACTGTGATAAGCGGCGGTCAGCACCTGTTTCTGGCTGGTGGTGGCCAGAACCAGATAGTTCTTGGAGCGGATGCCGCGGCCGGCCAGGCTTTCCAGCTGCATGCGCAGCGCCGGATCGCTGGCCTGAAGGCCGGCGGTGTCGATCAGCACCACGCGCTTGCGCAGCAGCGGATCCAGCGCCTGCACCAGGGACTGGCCCGGATCGACGTGGGTCACCGACACATTGAGGATCCGGCCCAGGGTCTTGAGCTGTTCCTGGGCGCCGATGCGGAAACTGTCCATGCTCACCAGCGCGATGTTCTGCGCGCCGTACTTGAGCACGTAACGCGCCGCGAGCTTGGCCAGGGTGGTGGTCTTGCCCATGCCGGCCGGGCCGACCATGGCGATCACCCCGCCCTCTTCCAGCGGCTCGACCTCCGGCACGCCGATCATCCGGGCCAGGTGCGCCAGCAGCATGCGCCATGCCTGACGCGGCTCCTCGACGTCGCTGATCATCGCCAGCAGGTCGCGCGACAGCGGGCCCGACAGGCCGATGCGCTGCAGTCGGCGGTACAGGTTGGCCTGGGCTGGACGGTTGCCCTGCAACTGGTTCCACGCCAGGGTGCCGAGCTGGACTTCCATCAGCTCGCGCAGGCTGTTGAGCTCCGAACGCATCGAGTCGAGGGCGCGCGGATCGACACCGGCCGGGGCCGGCGCAGGCGCCGGTGCGGGACGGGCCGGCGCGGCGTAGGTCGGTTCCGACAGCGGTTCGGCGGCGGTCAGCGGCAGGCCCGCGGTCAACGGCAGCCCGGCGAACAGCTGGCGGTTGGTGTTGCCGTCGGCTTCGCCGCGCAGGCTCAGCTCGGCCTGGGCGGTGACGATGCGCGACTGGGTCTTGCGCAGCTCGTCTTCGAGCTCCATGTTCGGCACGCGCGGGGCCAGCGCCGACAGTTTGTAATCCAGCGCCGCAGTCAGCTCGACACCGCCGGCGATGCGGCGGTTGCCGATGATGGCGGCATCAGCGCCCAGCTCATCACGAACCAGCTTCATGGCCTGACGCATATCGGCGGCGAAAAAACGCTTAACTTGCATAAACCACTACCTCAGCCGTTGGGCCCTACTGTCGCAACGATGGTCACTTGCTTGTTGTCCGGAATTTCCTGGTAGGCCAGCACATGCAGTCCGGGAACTGCCAGGCGACCGAAGCGCGAGAGCATCGCGCGAACCGGGCCTGCCACCAGCAGGATCACCGGTTGGCCTTGCATTTCCTGACGCTGGGCCGCTTCGATCAGCGAGCGCTGCAGCTTCTCGGCCATGCTCGGCTCCAGCAGAACGCCCTCTTCCGAGCCTTGTCCTGCCTTTTGCAGACTATTGAGCAAAATTTGTTCCAACCTTGGTTCCAAGGTGATCACAGGCAGCTCGGACTCAGTGCCTACAATGCTTTGGACGATGGCGCGGGATACGCCGACCCGCACGGCCGCCACCAGCGCGGCGGTATCTTGACTCTTGGCGGCGTTGTTGGCGATCGCTTCGGCGATGCTGCGGATGTCGCGCACCGGCACGTGTTCGGCCAGCAGCGCCTGCAGCACCTTGAGCAGCTGCGACAGGGTGACGACCCCCGGCACCAGCTCTTCGGCCAGTTTCGGCGAGCTCTTGGCCAGCAGGGTCATCAGTTGCTGCACTTCCTCGTGGCCGATCAGCTCGCTGGAGTGCTTGTACAGAATCTGGTTCAGGTGGGTCGCCACCACGGTGCTGGCGTCGACCACGGTGTAGCCGAGCGATTGCGCCTGGGCGCGCTGGCTGACTTCGATCCACACCGCCTCAAGGCCGAAAGCCGGATCTTTGGCGGTGATGCCGTTGAGCGAGCCGTAGACCTGGCCCGGATTGATCGCCAGTTCGCGCTCCGGGTAGATCTCCGCCTCGGCGAGGATCACGCCCATCAGGGTCAGGCGGTAGGCGCTCGGCGCCAGGTCGAGGTTGTCGCGGATGTGCACGGTGGGCATCAGGAAGCCCAGGTCCTGGGAAAGCTTCTTGCGCACGCCCTTGATCCGCGCCAGCAGTTGCCCGCCCTGGTTGCGGTCCACCAGCGGGATCAGGCGGTAGCCGACTTCCAGGCCGATCATGTCGATCGGCGTCACGTCGTCCCAGCCCAGTTCCTTGGTCTCCATGGCGCGGGCCGGCGACGGCAGCAGCTCCTGCTGACGCTTGACCTCTTCCAGCGCCTGCACCTTGGCCACGTTCTGCTTCTTCCAGAACAGGTAGGCGCCGCCGGCCGCCAGGGCCGCCATGGTCAGGAAGGAGAAGTGCGGCATGCCCGGCACCAGGCCCATGATGGCCATCAGGCCGGCCGCGACGGCCAGCGCCTTGGGCGAGGCGAACATCTGGCGGTTGATCTGCTTGCCCATGTCTTCGGAGCCCGAGGCACGGGTCACCATGATCGCAGCGGCGGTGGACAGCAGCAGTGATGGCAATTGCGCCACCAAACCGTCACCGATGGTCAGCAGGGCGTACACCTTGCCGGCGTCGGCGAAGGTCATGTTGTGCTGGAAGATGCCGACGGCCATGCCGCCGATCAGGTTGATGAACAGGATCAGCAGGCCGGCGATGGCGTCGCCGCGCACGAACTTGCTGGCACCGTCCATCGAACCGTAGAACTCCGCCTCCTGGGCCACTTCCGCCCGGCGGGCCTTGGCCTGGGTCTGGTCGATCAGGCCGGCGTTGAGGTCGGCGTCGATCGCCATCTGCTTGCCGGGCATCGCATCGAGGGTGAAACGCGCGCTCACCTCGGAGATCCGCCCGGCACCCTTGGTCACCACGACGAAGTTGATGATCATCAAGATGGCGAACACCACGATGCCGACCACGTAGTTGCCGCCGATCACCACCTCGCCGAAGGCCTGGATCACCTTGCCGGCGGCGGCATGGCCGTCCTGGCCGTGGAGCATCACCACCCGCGTCGACGCCACGTTCAGCGCCAGGCGCAGCAGCGTCGCCACCAGCAGGATCGTCGGGAACACGGCGAAATCCAGCGGCCGCAAGGCGTACACGCACACCAGCAGCACGACGATGGACAGGGCGATGTTGAAGGTGAAGAACACGTCCAGCAGGAACGGCGGCACCGGCAACATCATCATCGCCAACATGACCAGCAGCAACAGCGGCACACCCAGATTGCCCCGGCTGAGCTCCGACAGGTTGCTGCGGGCACTGTTGATTAACTGAGAGCGATCCACCGGTTTTCCCCGTTCCTTTCAAGCAAACTTTTGACGCCCGAAGCGGGCGCACGGCGGCTACTGCAAGAAGCCTTCCAACTTTTGCACGAGACTGAAACAGAAGGGTTTATCAGGTGATTTTCCGCATGCCCCGCGGCCTATGGCGATCCGCCTGACACCCAGAGGCCGAACACGCCACCGCCATCGCGAGCAGGCTCGCTCCCACAAGGTCCTGCGGGGAACACCCATCGCGGGCGCCAGCCCGCTGGCGATGGCGCCCGTCAAGGCGCCGCAGAGCCGGCTCAGGAATCGCGCCGCAGGTCCGGCGGAATCGGCAGGTCGTCCTTGAGCGGCTCCGGCGGCTTGCCCTTGCCGGCGCGGTACTGGCGAATCTGGTAGACGTAGGCCAGCACCTGGGCGACCGCCAGGTACAACCCACCCGGGATTTCTTCTTCCAGTTCGGTGGAGTGGTAGATCGAACGCGCCAGGGCCGGCGATTCGAGCAGCATGATCTCGTTGGCCGTGGCGATCTCGCGGATCTTCAACGCCAGGAAGTCAGTCCCCTTGGCCAACAGCACCGGCGCGCCGCCCTTGTCGGCGTCGTACTTGAGCGCCACGGCGTAGTGGGTCGGGTTGGTGATGACCACGTCGGCCTGGGGAATGGCCGCCATCATCCGCCGCTGGGACATCTCGCGCTGCACCTGGCGGATGCGCTGCTTGACCTCCGGCCGACCCTCCTGGTCCTTGTGCTCGTCGCGCACTTCCTGCTTGGTCATCTTGAGCTTCTTGATGCTCTCCCAGATCTGCACCGGCACGTCCACCGCCGCAATGACGATCAGCCCGCAGGCCATCCACAAGGTGCTCCAGCCCACCAGCAGCACGCTATGGATGATCGCCTTCTCGAGCGGCTCGTGAGCGATGCGCAACAGGTCGTCGACGTCGCCGGACAGCACCACCAACGCCACCGCCAGGGTGATCAGGAACTTGGCCAGCGCCTTGAGCAGCTCGACCACCGACTTGGCCGAGAACATGCGCTTGATCCCGGACAGCGGATTCATCCGGCTGAACTTGGGCGCCATGGAGCCGGCGGCGAACAGCCAGCCGCCGAGCGCGATCGGCCCCAGCAGCGCGGCGAGCAGCAAGGTGATCATGATCGGCTGGATCGCCAGCAGGGCCATCAGCCCCGAACTCATCAGGAACCGACCCATGGAACCCTGATCCATGATCACTTCCCGCGAGAGCGTGAAGTTCACCCGCATCAGTTCCATCAAGTCCTCGGCCAGCATGCCGCCGAAGATCAGCAGCGCGGCGGAGCCGGCGAGCATGATCGCCAGGGTGTTGAGCTCCTTGGAGCGCGCGATCTCACCCTTCTCACGGGAATCCTTCTTGCGTTTCTCCGTGGGGTCTTCTGTCTTGTCCTGACCGCTCTCGCTCTCAGCCATGGCTCAGCGTGCCCGTGCCAGTTCGCGCAGCAACTGCAAGGACTCGGCGGCCAGCGGTTGATACTGATTGAGAATGTCCGCAAGACCCACCCAGACGATGAACAGGCCGAGCACCAAGGTCAGCGGAAAGCCGATGGAGAAGATGTTCAGCTGCGGCGCCGCCCGGGTCATGATGCCGAACGCGATGTTGACCACCAACAGCGCCGTGACCGCCGGCAGCACCAGCAGCAGCGCCGCCCCGAGCACCCAGCCGAGCTTGCCGGCCAGCTCCCAGTAGTGGGCGGTCATCAGGCCGCCGCCGACCGGCAGCGTGGTGAAGCTTTCCGTCAGGACCTCGAACACCACCAGGTGGCCGTTCATCGCCAGGAACAGCAACGTCACCAGCATGGTGAAGAACTGCCCGATCACCGCCACCGACACGCCGTTGGTGGGATCGATCATCGAGGCGAAGCCCATGCCCATCTGAATGGCGACGATCTGCCCCGCCACCACGAACGCCTGAAAGAACAATTGCAGGGAGAAGCCCAGCACCGCACCGACCAGGATCTGCTCGGCGATCATCAGCAGACCGCCAAGGTCCAGCGGGCTGACCGCCGGCATCGGCGGCAGGTTCGGCGAGATCACCACGGTGATCGCCAACGCCAGGTAGAGACGGATGCGCCTGGGCACGAGGGTGGTGCCGAACACCGGCATCACCATCAGCATCGAACCGATGCGAAACAGCGGCAGCATGAACGTCGCCACCCAGGTGCTGATCTGGGTGTCCGTCAACTGAAGCAGCGACGACATGGCTCAGCCGATGACCAGCGGAATGTTTTTGTACAGCTGAGTGATGTATTCCATGAACGTCTGCACCAGCCAAGGCCCGGCGACGATCAGGGTGACCAGCATCACCAGCAGGCGCGGCAGGAAGCTGAGCGTCTGTTCGTTGATCTGCGTCGCCGCCTGGAACATCGACACCAGAAGCCCCACCAGCAGGCTCGGCACCACCAGGATCGCGACCATCATGGTGGTCAGCCACAGGGCCTCGCGAAAGATGTCGACCGCAACTTCAGGCGTCATGGCGATACACCTCCGAAACTGCTGGCCAGGGTGCCGATGATCAGCGCCCAGCCATCGACCAGCACGAACAGCATGATTTTGAACGGCAGGGAAATGATCAGCGGCGACAGCATCATCATGCCCATCGCCATCAGCACGCTCGCGACCACCAGGTCGATGATCAGGAACGGGATGAAGATCATGAAGCCGATCTGGAACGCGGTCTTGAGCTCGGACGTCACGAAGGCCGGCACCAGGATCGTCAGCGGCGCCTGCTCCGGCGTCGCGATGTCGGTGCGCTTGGACAGGCGCATGAACAGCTCAAGGTCCGTGGAGCGGGTCTGGGCCAGCATGAAGTCCTTGATCGGCACCTGGGCCTTTTCCACCGCCTGCTGGGCGGTCAACTTCTCCGCCAGGTAAGGCTGCAGCGCGTCGTTGTTCACCCGGTCGAACACCGGCGCCATGATGAACAGGGTCAGGAACAGCGCCATGCCGGTGAGGATCTGGTTCGACGGCGTCTGCTGCAGGCCCAGGGCCTGACGCAGGATCGAGAAGACGATGATGATCCGGGTGAAGCTGGTCATCAGGATGACGAACGCCGGAATGAAGCTCAGCGCCGTCATGATCAGCAGGATCTGCAGGCTGACCGAATACTCCTGTGCGCCCTCGGCGTTGGTGCCCAGCGTGATCGCCGGGATCGACAGCGGATCGGCGGCAAACGCCAGCGGCGCGGCCAGCATCAGGGCCAGGGTCAAGACGATGCGCAACGCACCCATTACTTCTTATCCTTCTGATCCTTGCCGAGCACCTTCAACAGATGCTGGGCAAACTCCGGAGTGGCCTTTTCGGCGGCGGCCGGCACGTCGACCGGCTCCTTGAGCACATGCAGCGCGGTGATGGTGCCGGGGCTCAGGCCAAGCAGGATCTGCTCGTTGCCGACCTGCACCAGCACCAGACGGTCGCGGGGGCCGAGCGCGCGGGAGCCGATCAGCTCGATCACCTGACCCTTGCCGGCGGGACCGGCCTGCTGCACCCGGCGCAGCAGCCAGGCGAGAAAGAAGATCAGGCCGAGCACCAGCAGCAGGCCGAGCACCAGTTGCGTCAGCTGGCCGGCGACGCCGCCGCTGACCGCAGGCGCGGCCGCCGTGGCGGCAGTCGCCGCCGGCTCGACCGCCAGCGCCGCGACCGGCAACGCCATTGCCAACAAGAAACCGAGCGCCTTGTTCACTCAGCGCAGCTTCTTGATGCGTTCGCTTGGGCTGATCACGTCGGTCAGGCGGATGCCGAACTTTTCGTTGACCACCACCACCTCGCCGTGGGCGATCAGGGTGCCGTTGACCAGCACGTCCAGCGGCTCGCCGGCCAGACGGTCCAGTTCGATCACCGAGCCTTGGTTGAGCTGCAGCAGGTTGCGGATGTTGATGTCGGTGCTGCCCACTTCCATCGAGATCGACACCGGGATGTCGAGGATCACGTCCAGGTTGGGGCCGTCCAGCGACACCGGCTCATTGTTCTTCGGGTGGCTGCCGAACTCTTCCATCGGCACACGGTTGGAGCTGGACACACCGGCGTCGGCCGCCAGCAGCGCGTCGATGTCGGCCTGGCCGCCCTCGCCGGTCTCTTCCAGGGCCGCAGCCCACTCGTCGGCCAGCGCCTGGTCGTCCTGGGTGTTCATATCGTCGTTCATCATTTGTCCTCGGCGGGCAAAAAAACCGGTAAAAACCAAAAGGGAGTGGAGGCGCGGCTCAGCGCCGCTCGATCGGCTCGATCACTTGCAACGCGAGGTTGCCCTTGTGCGAGCCCATCTTGACCTTGAAGGCCGGCACGCCGTTGGCGCGCATGATCATGTCTTCCGGCATCTCGACCGGGATCACGTCGCCCGGCTGCATGTGCAGGATGTCGCGCAGCTTCAGCTGGCGGCGGGCGACGGTGGCGCCGATCGGCACCGCCACGTCGAGCACGTCCTGACGCAGGGCGTTGACCCAGCGCTCGTCCTGGTCGTCCAGGTCCGACTGGAAGCCGGCGTCGAGCATCTCGCGCACCGGTTCGATCATCGAGTACGGCATGGTCACGTGCAGGTCGCCGCCGCCGCCGTCCAGTTCGATGTGGAACGTGGACACCACGATGGCTTCGCTCGGACCTACGATGTTGGCCATGGCCGGGTTCACTTCCGAGTTGATGTACTCGAAGTTGACTTCCATGATCGCCTGCCAGGCCTCCTTCAGGTCGACGAAGGCCTGCTCCAGCACCATGCGCACCACGCGCAGCTCGGTGGGGGTGAACTCACGCCCCTCGATCTTGGCGTGACGGCCGTCGCCGCCGAAGAAGTTGTCCACCAGCTTGAACACCAGCTTGGCGTCCAAGATGAACAGCGCGGTGCCGCGCAACGGTTTGATCTTGACCAGATTGAGGCTGGTCGGCACGTACAGCGAGTGTACGTACTCGCCGAACTTCATCACCTGCACGCCGCCCACGGCAACGTCCGCCGAACGGCGCAGCATGTTGAACATGCTGATGCGGGTGTAGCGGGCAAAACGCTCGTTGATCATCTCCAGGGTCGGCATGCGTCCGCGGACGATGCGATCCTGGCTGGTCAGGTCGTAGCTTTTGACGCTGCCAGGCTCGGCGGCGTTATCGGTCTGTACCAGACCGTCGTCGACGCCATGCAACAGCGCGTCGATCTCATCCTGGGACAGCAGATCCTGCACGGCCATGTCGTGTTCCTACTGCAATACGAAATTAGTGAAAAGCAACTGTTCGATCACCACTTTGCCCAGTTCCTTCTGCGCCACTTCCTGCACGCTGGCGGTGGCCTTCTGACGCAGCATTTCCTGACCGACCGGCGTCGCCAGGGTGGCGAAGTCCTGACCGGAGAAGAGCATCACCAGGTTGTTGCGGATCACCGGCATGTGCACCTTGAGCGCGTCCAGGTCCGCCTGGTTGCGCGCCAGCATGGTGATGCTCACCTGCATGTAGCGCTGACGGCCGTTCTGGTTGTAGTTGGCCACGAAGGCCGGCGCCATCGGCTCGAAGATCGCCGGCTGCTTGCCCGCCGGAGCCGCTTCGGCCGCCGGGGCAGGCTTGCTCTGCGCGCTGTGCATGAAGTACCAGGTCGCGCCCACGGAGGCACCGATCGCCAGCAGCAGCGCCACCACGATCAGGATGATCAGCTTGAGTTTGCCTTTGGTTGCGGGGTCTTTTACAGCTGCTGCTTCGCTCTTCGCCATGCCAATAATCCGTCATTAATCGGGTTTTCACAGTCGCACGGCAAGGCAAGAGCAAGTGTTATGCCAGAAGTGTCGGAGGGGAGAACGAGAGGGAATCGCGAGCCGATGCAAAACCCTGTGGGAGCTGGCTTGCCAGCGATGGCGATTTATCTGACACATTGGTTTTGAATGTGCCGCCGCTATCGCTGGCAAGCCAGCTCCCACAGGTCTCAGGGTGTTGCGTCAGGCGTAGTAGTCGACGGCGCTGGAGCCGATCACGTGAGTGGCCGTGGCCGCCGCTTCAGCGACGGTCGCCGGCGTCAACTCTTCTTCGGCCGAATCCAGACGCCCGCCGGCGGCGTTGGTGCGACCGCCCTGCCCCTGCTGCGCCTGTTCCTGACCCTGCCAGCCACGGTTCTGGTCGGACACATTGACGTCGACCTGGCCCATCCCCTGCTGGGTGAACATCTCGCGCAGGCGGTGCATCTGACCGTCCAGCGCTTCGCGCACGCTCGGGTGAGCGCTCATGAACGTCACCTGGGTCTGCTGGTCCGGCACCATGTTCACCCGGATGTCGAGGCGGCCGAGCTCGGCCGGCTGCAGCTGGATGTCGGCCGCCTTGAGGTTGGCGCTCGACAGGTACATGACGCGGTTCACCACTTCCTCGGTCCAGCCGCTCTGGTGCATGGCGATCGGCTGGTTCACCGGCAAGGCGTTGGCGGTCTTCGGCGTGGCGGCCTGCGTCAGCGCCGCCAGACGGTTGGCGAAATCATCGACGCGGGTGTCGCTGCTGGCGGATTTCAGATCCTTGAGACCCTCGTCGAGCAGGCCGCTGAAGGCCTTCTCGCCGCCCTGGCTGGTGCTGTCCTTGTCCGCCTGCACATCGAGCATGTTGGCCATGCCGGCGGCGAAGTTCTGCGCGGCAGTCAATTCGCCGTCGGCCTGAGCCTGTGCCGGGGTCGGCGCAGCCTTGGGCTGGCTGGACGCGGAAATGTGGCCGCTCTGCTCCATCGCCAGGCGCACGGCCGGCAGGTTGTCGAGCGGATCGGCTTCCGGGTCGAAACCGCTGTCGGCGATCGGCGCCGGGGCCGGCGTCGGCAGCGCCGCCACCGCCGGGGTTTCGGCCTTGGCGGGTGCGGGCGTCTCCACTACGGGCGCAGGCTCGACCGGTACGGTCACGGGCGGCTGCACCGCCTCGACCAGGGCCGGATCCAGCGTCGGATCCACCGGCGGCGCATCCGCCACAGGCGTTTGAGGGGTTTGCGTCGAATCGTCGTCGCTGGCGCTGCGCTCGTCCGTCGCGCCGGAAGCCGGCTTGTCGGCGGGCAAGGGTTTGCCGCTATCGGCAACCGCAGGTTCGGGAGCGGCAGACTGATCCTTGCCGACGTCCTTTTTGCCGCCGCTGTCCGCGCCGCTGTCGCGCGCAGGTTTCACCGGCGCGGCGCTGGCGGCCGAAGCCTTTGCCGGCCCCTGGTCGGCAAACACTTGGGCGAAGCTGGAGGCCTTGTCCCCGGGCTCTGCGGCCAGGGCCGGCGCTTTGGCGGAGGCGGCTTGCGCCTTGGCCTGGGCGGCAGCCTGAAGAAGGATGTTGGGGGTTGCAGGCATGGTACGGTCTCCGCTGCACTGGGATCGTAGGTACAGTTGAGCGAGATGACTGCAAGTGCCGGGCCAGCTTTAGCCGCAGGGGCGAAAAAGCGCCGGACGGCAGGCTCAATGGGTCAGGGAACGCTGTCGTTCGGCTTCGTAGACGGGGCGCACATCGGCGAACTCGCTGTTGATGTCCGCCACCAGCTTGCTGATTTCGGCAGGGCTCTTGTTCTTGGCCTGCTGTTCGAGCTCACTGCAGAGCTCCGCGAGGCGGGTCGCGCCCATGTTGCTGCTGCTGCCCTTGAAGCTGTGGGCCACAACCGACAGCACTTCGGCGTCGACGGTCTTTTGCAGCTCCCGCAGCCGGTTCTCGGAATCCGCCAGGAAGATGTCCAGCAATTCCGGATAGCTGGCCTCCATGACTTCGGCCATCGAGTTCAGTACGTCGCGATCTACATGTTTGTCAGCCACTTGTTCACTCCTTGATCAAGAATGCGCGGATTATGCCAGAGCCTCCCAGGAAAACTCCACGCGGACACTGCGGCCGTCGTCCGACCAATGGGCGCTGCGCGTCAGCTGACGGACCAGGCTGACCCCACGCCCGGACAGGCGGATCCCGTCCGGGGGCCGGTCCATCACCCGCGCCACGTCGAACCCGTTGCCGCTGTCCTCGACCCGGATCACCAGGGTTCCGCCCGAGCCCTGCGGCACCACGTCGAAATGCACCCGCACATGGCCGTCCCGCAGGGCGTCGAGCCGGGCGTTGCGCAGCTCATAGTAACGCGCAAACCCGCTGGCATCGCGCTTGAGGCTGGAGTCGAGCCCCAGGACGCCGTGCTCCAGGGCATTGGAGTACAGCTCGGCCAGCACACTGTACAGCGCCCCGCTCTGCGCCCGCAGCCCGTGCACCTCCAGCAGCAGTTGCAGCAGGTAGGGCAACGGGTTGAAGCGTTTGAGTGTCGCGCCCCGGAACTCGAAGCTCGCCGACCAGTCGAGCGGACAGGACTGGCCGCTGTCGGAGTACACCGGCACCGGCGCATGCACCTGCGCCGCCTCCAGCAGGCTGATCTCGACCATGCTGACATCGTCCCGGGCCTCGCCACGGAATGCCTGGAGCGCTTGCTCGATGTCCTCGAAGAGCCGGTCCGGCTCACGGTTGGCCGCAAACACTTGCCGCAGCCGCTCGACGCCGAACAACTGATCATTGGCGTCGCAGGTGTCGATCACCCCGTCGGAGAGCAGGAACACCCGGTCCCCCACCGCCATCGGCAGCACCTCGGTGCAGTCGTCGAACGCTTGCGGGCTGAGCACGCCCAACGGCAGATGCCGTGCCGCCAGCGGCGTACGCTCCCCCGTGGCGATGCGGTGCAGGTAGCCGTCGGGCAGGCCGCCGTTCCAGTACTCCACCGAACGGCGCTGTGCGCTCAGGCACAGCAGGGTCGCGCAGCAGAACATGTCCACCGGCAGGATGCGCTTGAGCTTGGCGTTCATTTCCCGCAGGGTCTCGGCCAGCCCGTAGCCCTTGGCGGTCATACCGTAGAACACCTCAGCCAGCGGCATGGCGCCGACCGCCGCCGGCAAGCCGTGACCGGTGAAATCCCCGAGCAGCACATGCATGTCGCCGGCCGGCGTGTACGCCGCCAGCAGCAAGTCGCCGTTGAACAGGGCGTAGGGAGATTGCAGGTAGCGGATGTTCGGCGCATTCAGGCAGCCGGAATGGGCGACCTTGTCGAACACCGCCTTGGCGACCCGTTGCTCGTTGATCAGGTAATCGTGATGCCGGGCGATCAGGTCGCGCTGCTCCAGCACCGTGGCCTGCAGCCGTCGCAGGCGATCCATCGCCTTGATTTTGGCGGAGAGGATCACCGGGTTGTAGGGTTTCGCCAGAAAATCGTCGCCACCGGCATCCAGACAGCGTGCCAGCGCCTCGCTTTCGGTGAGCGACGTGAGGAAGATGATCGGCACCAGGGTTTCCCCCGCCAGCGCCTTGATCCGGCGCGCCGCCTCGAAGCCGTCCATCACCGGCATCATCGCGTCCATCAGCACCAGTTGCGGATGATCGCGGCGGAAAACCTCCAGCGCTTCCTCGCCGTTGCCGGCGGTCAGCACCTCATGCCCCTGGCGGCGGACGATGGTCGAGAGCAGCAGGCGGTCGGCGGCGCTGTCCTCGGCGATCAGGATGGTCAACGGCTCCTGCGGCTGCATGGCCGTCAAGCGATGTCGAACAACTTGTCGAAATTGGAAATGGCGAGGATCTTGCGCACGTCCGAATTGCTGTTGATCACCCGCACGTCGGAATGATCGCCGCCGGCGTGGTCGCGCAGCAACAGCAGCATGCCCAGGGCCGAGCTGTCGAGGTACGTGGCTTCTTTGAGATCCACCACAATGGAATCGGGTTTTTTATCGAGTCGCTCATAGGACTCGCGAAACTCCTGATGGCGACCGAAATCGAACCGACCCTTGATCGAGATCGTCAGCTTTTGCCCATCCGGAGAGAGATCTGTAACGACTGACATGCGCTGGCTTCCTTGTCATTGACGAACCTGTACAAGGTTTAGCACTTGCCGGGGGCGGCGGCAAGGCATGATGCCGCCGGCCGCTGTCAGCGATCGCCCCGTCAAAAGGCCTCGTGCCGCGGCAAACGCTGGGACAGTTCGTCCAGGAGCTTCTGCTCGCGCTTGTCTTCGGCCCGCTGCGCCTCGTCGCGGTAGCGCTGTACAAGCTTGCGCAGGCCTTCGACCCGCGCAAAGGCCTCTTGCCAGGTCTCGCGAGCCTTGTTCAGGTTGTTCTGATGCCAGTTCAAGCTCTGGCGCTGCTGGTCGACCGCGGTGTCGAGCTGGGCCAGGAAGCCCTGGAAGCCCAGCAGCCACTGCCCGGTCACGCCAGTGCTGCCCCGCACGATCCATTGCTCGGAATAGTCCAGGCGAAACGCCTGAAGGTCGGCAAGCTTGCTTTCGGCGACCTTGACCTGCCCCTGAAAGTAGCCCAGGCGCTGCACGGCGGTCTTCTCGGCCTTCTCGGCCATGTCCACCACCGGCGCCAGGCGCGCGGCTCGACTCAGGGCCATGACCGGTTACCCGCCGGCCGCCGGGGCGAACAGGGTTTCGAGGTAGGCTTCGCTTTCGCCCAGGCTGATGCTGTCGTTCAGGCCCTGACGCAAGTACCTGACCATTTGCGGCTGCAGCGAAATCGCAAGGTCGGTCTCGCGGTCGCCGCCGGCCACGTAGGCGCCGACGCTGATCAGGTCGCGGCTCTGCTGATAGCGCGACCACAGTTGCTTGAAGTACTGCGCACGGGTCATGTGCTCCGGCGACACCACCGCAGGCATCACCCGGCTGATCGAGGCTTCGATGTCGATGGCCGGGTAATGGCCTTCCTCGGCCAGGCGCCGGGACAGCACAATATGCCCGTCCAGCACGCCCCGCGCCGAGTCGGCGATCGGATCCTGCTGGTCGTCACCCTCGGACAGCACGGTGTAGAACGCCGTGATCGAACCGCCGCCCTTCTCCGCGTTGCCGGCGCGCTCCACCAGCTTCGGCAGCTTGGCGAACACCGACGGCGGATAGCCCTTGGTCGCCGGCGGCTCGCCGATGGCCAGGGCGATTTCCCGCTGGGCCTGGGCGAAACGGGTCAGCGAGTCCATCAGCAGCAGGACGTTCTTGCCCTTGTCGCGGAAATACTCGGCGATGCGCGTGCAATACATGGCGGCGCGCATGCGCATCAGCGGCGCATCGTCCGCCGGGGACGCCACCACCACCGAACGCTTGAGGCCTTCTTCGCCGAGGATGTGCTCGATGAATTCCTTCACCTCGCGGCCCCGCTCGCCGATCAGGCCGACGACGATGATGTCCGCTTCGGTGAAGCGGGTCATCATGCCCAGCAGCACCGACTTACCGACGCCGGTACCGGCGAACAGGCCCAGACGCTGGCCGCGGCCCACCGTCAGCATTCCGTTGATGCAACGGATGCCCACGTCCAGCGGCACGCTGATCGGGTCGCGGTTGAGCGGGTTGATCGTCGGGCCGTCCATCGGCACCCAGTCTTCGGCCTTCATGCCGCCCTTGCCGTCCAGCGCGCGACCGGCGCCGTCCAGCACCCGGCCGAGCATGCTCATGCCCATCGGCAAGCGGCCGGCATCGGCCAGCGGCACCACCCGGGCGCCCGGCGCAATGCCGGCCACGCTGCCGACCGGCATCAGAAAGACCTTGTTGCCGGAAAAGCCCATGACTTCGGCTTCGACCTGGGACGGATGGTAGGTGTCGTCGTTGATCACCATGCAGCGGGTGCCCATGGCGGCCCGCAGCCCCTCGGCTTCGAGGGTGAGGCCGACCATGCGCAGCAGGCGCCCTTCGAGGATCGGCGCACCGGCAAGCTCGGTGGCCTCGGCGTAGGTGCTCAGGCGCTTGGCGAAACTGGTGCGTTCAAGGCGCATCGGGGGCGTCCGCGGACGGCTCGGCGGCGGGCGCCGGCTTCGCGTCTTCCGGCAGGTCCAGGCTCAAGTCCGGTGCGGCCGGGTGCAGGGCCTGCTCGTGCAGTTGGTCGAACAGTTTGTCCATGACCTGGGCGATGCGGGTCTCGATGCTGGCGTCGATGCGACTGTGATCGGTCTCGACCCGGCAGCCGCCCGGCAGCAAGGTCTCGTCCTCGACGATGCGCCAGGTCTCTTCGTGGCGCTCGCGCAACGCTTTGACCTGGGCGAAATCTTGCGGATTGACGTACAGCCGCACATTGCCGACGCCCAGCGGCAGCAGCTTGAGGGCGTCGCGCATGACGCGTTCGATCTGCGTCGAGTCGATGGCCAGTTCGCGCTGGATCACCTGTTTGGCGATGTGCCGCACGAGGTCGACCAGCGATTTCTCGATCTGGGTGTCCTGCTCGGCAATCGGCTCGAACAGATGGCCCATCAGTTGCTCGAGGCTGGCGACTTTCGCCGCCAACGCCACCTCGGCCTCCTGACGCACCTTGAGGGTCGTGCTGTGGAAGCCTTCCTTCTCGCCGATGGCGAAGCCCTCGTTGTAGGCTTCCTGACGGATGCTTTCGAGCTCTTCCAGGGTCAGCGGCTGGACTTCCTCCAGCGGCACTTCCTCGATTTCCGGCGGTTCAGGCTCCGGCTCCGGCTCAGGTTCCGGCGGCGGCGGATCGAAGCTGGGCAGCGCCCAGGTATCGAAACCGCGGACATCCCGGGCGCGGATCAGATCCGTCACGTCGTCGTCATGCTTGTCCATGGGCTTAGATCATTTCCTCGCCGCCCTTGCCGCCGAGCACGATCTCTCCGGCTTCGGCCATACGGCGGGCGATGGTGAGGATTTCCTTCTGCGCGGTCTCCACGTCGCTGACGCGCACCGGGCCCTTGGCCTCGAGGTCGTCGCGCAGCAGTTCGGCGGCACGCTTGGACATGTTCTTGAAGATCTTTTCCTTGACGCTTTCGTCCGAACCCTTGAGGGCCAGCACCAGCACGTCGGAAGACACTTCGCGCAGCAGCGCCTGGATGCCGCGGTCGTCGACGTCGGCCAGGTTGTTGAACACGAACATGAGGTCTTCGATCTGCGTGGACAGGTCTTCGTCGACCTCGCGGATCGAGTCCATGAGCTGGCCTTCGATCGAGCTGTCGAGGAAGTTCATGATGTCCGCCGCACGCTTGATACCGCCCAGGGTAGTGCGCGAAGCGTTGGAGTTGCCGGAGAACTGCTTCTCCAGGATCTGGTTCAGTTCCTTCAGCGCCGCCGGTTGCACGGTATTCAGCGACGAGACGCGCAGGATGATGTCCAGGCGCACCTTATGGTCGAAGTTGCCCAGCACCTCGCCGGCCTGGTCCGGATCCAGGTACGCCACCACGATCGCCTGGATCTGCGGGTGTTCGTAACGGATCACGTCGGCGACGGCGCGCGGCTCCATCCACTTGAGGCTGTCCAGGCCGCTGGTGTTGCCGCCCAGCAGGATGCGGTCGATCAGGCCGTTGGCCTTGTCCTCGCCCAGGGCCTGGGTGAGCATCTTGCGCACGTAGTCGTCGGAGCCCACGCCCAGGCTGGTCTGGTCGCCGACGATGTCGACGAACTCGCTCATCACCTGCTCGACCTGCTCACGGTGGACGTTGCCCATCTGGGCCATGGCCACACCGACCCGCTGAACCTCTTTGGGGCCCATGTGGCGCAGCACTTGTGCAGCATCGGTGGAGCCCAGGGACAGCAGCAGGATCGCGGCTTTATCGACCCGGGACAGTTTGGCGACGGCGGCTCGGTTATCACTCATCTGCGTTAATCCACTCTTTCACGACCTGGGCCACACGACCCGGGTCTTCTGCCACCAGACTCTTGATTGCGTTCAACTGGGCGTCATAGCCTTCGCTCGGGCTCGGCAGCAGAATGCTCTGCGGACCGCCGAGGCTCACGCGGTCGTTGGCCAGCTCGCCGTCCAGACCGCCCATGCCGCCCAGCTCCACGTCGCCCAGGGCCGCCAGTTCTTTGCTCTTGCCGCCGCCGGTGATGTTGTTGAGCACCGGACGCAGCACGCCGAACACCAGCACCAGGATGAACAGCACGCCCAGCACTTGCTTGACGATGTCCCAGAACCACGGTTGCGAGTAGAACGGAATGTCGGCGACCACTTCACCGCGATCGGCGGAGAACGGCATGTTGATCACGCTGACGCTGTCGCCGCGGCTGGCGTCGAAGCCGACGGCGTCCTGCACCAGGCGGGTGAAGCGCGCCAATTCGTCGGCGCTCCACGGCGCACGGGTGGTTTCGCCGTTGGCCGGATTGACCTTGACCTGATCGTCCACCACCACCGACACCGACAGGCGGTTCAAGCGACCCTGCTGCTGCTTGGTGTGGCTGATGGAACGGTCGAGCTCGAAGTTCTTGGTGGATTGCTGACGCTTGTCCGCCGGGTACGGTGCGAGCATCGGCTGGCCGGTGGCCGGATCCATGATCTGCTGGCCGTTGGCGTCGACCAATGGCTGGCCCGGCTGCACCATGCCGGCGGCCGCTTGGGCGCCGCCGGTGGTCTGCGGTGCCGAGGCCGGCGACGGCGGCTGGTTGCTCAGGGCACCCGGCACGCCTTGCGGGCCGTTGCTGGCGGTGCGCTGTTCGTTGACCGACTGCTCGCTGCGCAGCGCCGGCTGATCCGGGTTGAACTGTTCGGCGGTGGACTCGACGGCGCTGAAGTCGATGTCGGCCGACACTTCGGCCTTGTAGCGGTCGTTGCCCAGCACCGGCTGCAGGATGTTGTGCACGCGCTGGGTGAGCATGCTTTCCATGCGGCGGCTGTAGTCGAACTGCTTGCCGGCCATGGTCATTTCGGAGTTTTCCGCCTGGTCCGACAGCAGGTTGCCCTTCTGGTCGACGACGGTGATCTGCGACTTGCTCAGCTCAGGAACGGAGGTCGCCACCAGATTGACGATGGCCACCACCTGGCCCGGCTCCAGGGAGCGGCCGGAATACAGCTCGACCAGCACCGAGGCGCTCGGCTTGCGGTCGTCGCGCACGAACACGGAGCTTTTCGGGATCGCCAGGTGAACACGTGCGCCCTTGACGTTGTTCAGGCTGGAGATGGTGCGTGCCAGCTCGCCTTCCAGGCCGCGACGGTAGCGGGTCGCTTCCATGAACTGGCTGGTGCCCAGACCCTGTTCCTTGTCCAGGATCTCGAAACCGATGTTGCCGTCGCTGGGAGTGACACCAGCGGCCGCGAGCTTGAGCCGCGCACGGGACAGGTCATCGGCCTTGACCAGCAAGGCGCCGGAGTTCGGCTCGACGGTGTAGGGAATGTCGGCGGAGGCCAGGGTGTCCATGACCTGCTTGGCGTCCATGCCGGCGAGGCTGCCGTACAGCGGCCGGTAGTCCGGCTGCTGCGACCACAGCACCACGGCAAAGCCGATCGCCACGCTCGCGGCCAGGCCGACCAACAGGCCCACCTGACGCAGCATGGTCATCTCGGAGAGGTTTTCCAGGAAGGACAGGCCGAACAGCGGCGGTTTGCCGTCTATCGGGGTGGCCTTGGCCGGAACGTTATCGGCGACTGCTTCTGCCATGACTCAATCTCGTCCTTAAACCGGCATCTGCATGATGTCTTGATAGGCCTGAACCAGCTTGTTGCGCACCTGGGTCAGAGCCTGGAACGACACGCTGGCCTTCTGCGAGGCAATCATCACGTCCGTCAGGTCGACGCCGCTCTTGCCGATCTCGAACGCATTGGCCAACTGGGTCGAGGCCTGCTGGGTGTCGCTCACTTTATTGATGGCCTGACCGAGCATGTCGGAAAAGCTGCTGCCCGCCATTTCAGGGACGGCGGCAGTCGATTTCGGCGCAGACATGGCGTCCATTTGCATGGCGCGCATATCCAGCATCAACCGATTAAATTCAATACCTTGGCTCATGGTCTACTCTCTTGGGCGGCCCGCAATTTTTTGACGCTCACTCGGCGGGTACACAGGTATTAGCAACAAGGGTGCCAGCTCACGGGCACCCTCTTCAGAAACCTTGCTTCAGACAAACGCAGCGCCGCTTACGTGGCGAACAGATACCCTTCGACATCCATACCCGCGTCACGCATCTGCGCCAGTTTGTAGCGCAGGGTGCGGGGGCTGATGCCGAGCTTTTCCGCCGCCTCCTTGCGCCGGCCGCGCTCGGCCCGCAGGGTGTCGATGATCATCTGGAATTCGTGGCGGCGCAGGTCGTCGCCCAGGGCGCCGGCCGAATCCGCTTCGATCTCGACGTCGCGCACCACAGGAGTCGCCATGGCAGCCGCCGGCGACGGGGCGAACGTCACGGGACCGGCCAGGCAGAAATCCTGCGGCTGGATCAGGCCGCCCTGCTGCAGGATCAACGCACGCTGGATCGCGTTGTCCAGTTCCCGCACATTGCCCGGCCACGGATAGGCGACCAGGCACGCCCGAGCCTCAGCCGAGAGCTTCGCCGTGGCGTGTTTCATTTTATTGACGTGCTTGGCCAGCAGACGCTCGGCCAGCGGCAGGATATCGGCGGTGCGCTCGCGCAGCGGACGCCAGGCCAGCGGAAAAACCGACAGGCGGTAATAGAGGTCTTCGCGGAAACGCCCGGCAGCCACCTCCCCCGCCAGGTCGCGGTTGGTGGTCGCCACCACCCGGATGTCGAGGCTGATCGGCTTGCGCGCCCCGACCCGCTCCACTTCCCGCTCCTGCAGGACCCGCAGCAGCTTGGCCTGCAAGCCCATGGGCATCTCGGAAATCTCATCCAGCAGAATGGTGCCACCGTCCGCCTGCTCGAACTTGCCGGCCTGGGCCGCGATGGCGCCGGTGAACGAGCCTTTCTCGTGGCCGAACAGCGTGGCCTCCAGCATGTTGTCGGGAATCGCCGCGCAGTTGATCGCAATGAACGGCTGGCTGGCGCGGTGCGACTGCTGGTGAATGTAACGCGCCAGCACTTCCTTGCCGGTGCCGGACTCGCCGGAGATCAACACCGTGGAATCGCTGCGCGCCACCCGCGCCGCCAGGTCGAGCAATTGCGCGCTGGCCGGCTCGACCGCCACCGGGCCTTCGTCGTCCGCAGCCTCCAGCGCACCCGACGCATGCCGCGCCACCAGCGCCAGCAAGGCACCGGGCTCGAACGGCTTGACCAGGTAGTCCGCCGCGCCTTGGCGCATGGCGTCCACGGCCCGCTCGACCGCGCCGTGCGCCGTCATCAGCAGCACCGGCAGTTGCGGCTGACGGACGCGCAACAGACTCAGCAACTGGTGGCCATCCATGCCCGGCATGTTGACGTCGCTGACCACCAGACTGAACGGCTCGCGCTCAACGGCTTTCAGCGCTTCTTCGGCCGAACCCACCGCATGATGGTCGTGACCGGCAAGCAGCAGCGTGTCGGCCAGCGCTTCGCGCAACGAGCGGTCATCCTCGACCAGCAAAACCTTGATGCCCATGTCCTTCACTCAGCTCCTTGTCCTGCGGAAAACAACGGCAGGATCACCTGCGCGCACGTGCCGCGCCCGATGCGCGAGCGCAGCCGCAATTCTCCCTGATGCGCCCGGGCGACCGCCTTGACCACCGTCAGCCCCAACCCCGTGCCGGTGACCTTGGTGGTGAAGAACGGCTCACCCAAGCGCTCCAGCACCGCCGGCTCGATGCCGCTGCCGCTGTCGCTGACGCACAGGCGCAATGTGTTGTCACGGGTGTAGCCGTGCACTTTCAGGCGCACGTCGCCGCCGCTGGCCTGAACCGCGTTTTCGATGAGATTGAGGATGGCCCCGACCAGGGTGTCGCGGTTGCACAGCAATTCGCCGGCATGGCTGTCGCACTGCCAGCGGATCGGCAAGTCCTGCACATGGGTCAGCGCCGCCGCCTGCAACGACTGCATCAAGGCATGGGGCGTGACCCGGTCGGTCAGCGGCAGCTCGCCGCGGGCGAACACCAGCATGTCGCGCACCTGGTGCTCCAGCTCATGCAGGCGCTCCTTGAGGCGCCCGGCGAAGCGCTGCTGGGTGGCGACCGGCAGTTCCTGTTCGGTCAGATGACTGGCGTAAAGCAAGGCGGCGGACAGCGGCGTGCGGATCTGATGGGCCAGCGACGCCACCATGCGCCCCAGGGAGGACAAGCGCTCGTGGCGCGCCAGCTGATCCTGCAGGTGACGGGTTTCAGTCAGGTCGTTGAGCAGCACCAACTGCCCCGGCTCGGCATCCAGCGAGCGGGTGGCGATCGACAGGCGCCGACCGTTCTTCAGGGAAATTTCATGGCCGTCGTCTTCGCGCGGCGCAAAGCAACGGGCAATGACATGGCGCCACAGCTCGCCTTCCAGCGGCAGCCCCAGCAGCTCGGTGGCCGCCGGGTTGGCTTCGCAGACAATGCCGTGGCCGTCGATGACGATCACGCCGCCGGGCAACAGGTCGAGGAGGTTCTGCAGACGGTTGGCCAGACGCTCCTTCTCCGCCAGCTCCTGCATGCGCTGGGCGCTGACCACCGCCAGCTCGCCCTTGAGCTCGGTGACCCGGGCTTCGAGCATGCTGTAGGAATCGGTCAGCTGGCTCGACATCTGATTGAACAGCGCAAACGCCTGCTCAAGCCCCTGCCGGCTCGCCTGCTCTACGGACGACGGTTGCCCCGAAGCGTTGGGGGCAGAAGACATCTGGGCGGCTTGGGGCATTGTGCTCTCTCGCATGGCTGACCGTCAGTGAAACGGAACGTTGCGAGGGCTGTAGCAATACCCGTGCCTAAAAAAAACCGCCTATAAATGAAGCACTTGAAAAACAGGCGTCAATCATCCGCCTGTTCGTCTCCGTCACGCCGGCTCATGCCGTACTTGCGCATCTTCTCCACCAGGGTGGTGCGACGGATGCGCAGACGCTCGGCGGCACGGGCGACGATGCCGTTGGCGTCATCCAGCGCCTGCTGGATCAGGCCCTGCTCCAGGCCACCGAGGTAGTCCTTCAGGTCCAGGCCTTCCGGCGGCAGCATGGCGTTGGCGGTGAAGTCCGGCGTGTGGCCGTTGATCGCGACGCGCTCTTCCAGGTCGCTGCGCAGGCTGTCGACCATCTGCTCGTCTTCGTCGTCGACGTAGCGGAATTTCTTCGGCAGCTCGGCCACGCCGATCACCCCGTACGGGTGCATGATCGCCATGCGCTCGACCAGGTTGGCCAGCTCGCGGACGTTGCCCGGCCAGCCGTGACGGCACAGCGACATGATCGCCGCCGAGTTGAAGCGGATCGAACCGCGCTTCTCGTGCTCCATGCGCGAGATCAGCTCGTTCATCAGCAGCGGGATGTCCTCGACGCGCTCGCGCAGCGGCGCCATCTCGATCGGGAACACGTTCAGGCGATAGTAGAGGTCTTCGCGGAAGGTGCCGATCTCGATCATGCTTTCGAGGTTCTTGTGGGTCGCGGCGATGATGCGCACGTCGATGCTTTGGGTCTTGTTGCTGCCCACGCGCTCGAAGGTGCGCTCCTGCAGCACGCGCAGCAGCTTGACCTGCATCGGCAGCGGCATGTCGCCGATCTCGTCGAGGAACAGCGTACCGCCGTTGGCCAGCTCGAAGCGGCCGGCACGGCTGGTGATCGCGCCGGTGAAGGCGCCCTTCTCGTGGCCGAACAGTTCGCTTTCCAGCAGCTCGGCCGGAATCGCGCCGCAGTTGACCGGCACGAACGGCGCGTCGCGGCGCTTGGAATGGTAATGCAGGTTGCGCGCGACCACTTCCTTGCCGGTGCCGGACTCGCCGAGGATCAGCACGCTGGCGTCGGTGTCGGCCACCTGCTGCATCATCTGGCGCACATGCTGGATCGCCCGGCTGGTGCCGACGAGGCTGCGGAACAGGTTGGGTTCGCGGTGACGGCCGCGCTCGCGGGCCTGGTCGTACATCTCGCGGTAGACCTGGGCACGGTGCAGGGAGTCGAGCAGCTTGCTGTAGCTGGGCGGCATTTCAAGGGTGGACAGCACGCGGCGGCGCTGGTCTTCCGGAAGGTCCACGGAAGAATTTTCGCCCATCAGCAAAACCGGAAGGAACTCATCCCAGGTTGAGAGTGTCTTTAACAAGCCCATCAGCGCACCCGGAGCATTGACCGTCCCGATCAGCACGCAAATGACCTCACGGCTCGACGACAAAGAGCCGACAGCCTGCTGCCAGTCATGGCTGCCGCAGGGCAAATTTTCTTCGCCGAGAAAATTCAAGATCACCGCCAAATCGCGGCGGCGGACGCTATCGTCATCGATCAGCAGAATTTTGGTTTCACGCCACATGCAATAGCAACTTCCCTAGTCAACTCAATGCCCGAAACGAGGGGCAAGCGAGACGCTTGCAGGACACCTTGTGCCCGTAGACGTCCGAAATCTGAAAACAGCCACTAGTTAAGTCAAAAAACCGTGCACAGTCAAATTTATGGCGCACACATCTGGATTAACTGAGGGTTAATTAACCAAACAGATGGTAAACCTTTGCCGCGTTCTTGGCTTGGTTGATCTGCGTCATCTCGTCGACTATAGCCTGACGCTCCCCCATCGCCACTTCCAGCAGATCCTTGTACACGTGCAGCAGTTGCTCAAGGTTGCTGCGCAACTCTTCCTCGTCCAGCGACGCTTCGCTCAAGACATCTTCCATGCAGGACCGGCAATCGAGGTCCAATTGCCCGATGGCCTCCCAGTTGCGCTCGGCCAGCGCGCTGACGAGCGCCATGCGGGTATCTTCGATTCGCTGCAACACAGGGCTCATGATGGCCTCCTCAGGGCTGCGCACCGGGCGCAGGCGCAATGGCGTCCCAGCCTTCCTTGACGGTGGTCAGCAGGCCTGCCACTTCGTCCAGGATGCGCGGATCGCTGCTGATGTTCGCCTCGGCCAGACGCTTCATCATGTAGATGTAAAGACCGTCCAGGTCGGCCAGCGCCTCGGCGCTGTTCTCAAGGTCCAGGCCTTCGCGCAGGCCGCTGACGATGCCGATCGCCTTGCTGATCGCCGTGCACTTGGCCGGGATGTCCTTGCGCTCGATGGCGCCCTTGGCCTGGGCGATGCGCGACAGGCCGCCTTCCATCAGCATCTGCACCAGACGGTGCGGGCTGGCTTCGGACGTCTGGGCGTGGGAGCCGACCTTCTGGTACTGCCGAAGGGCTAACATCGGATTCATGTTCTACCTCATTTGCCACAATGACTCGTATGGCCAATATATCGCCAGCGAGCCGGGAAACTTTAGACCATAAGACAAAAACCCGGCGCACGCTCAAGTGCGTAGCCGGGTTTTTGTCATTCTTGCGCGTTACTTCGCAGATTGCTGAGCGGTCAGCGACGTGAAGAACGACGTGATGTTGCTCGCCGTGGCTTTCATTTGCCCTACGAGCAAGTCCATGGCGTTGTATTTTGCGGTCAGCGTCTTGGTCAGGGCGGCCACCCGGATATCCAACGCTTTCTGCTGGTCGGAGATGTCCCGGGTATTGTTGTTCAGGATCGCGAGCCGCTGATCCAGCAAGCCCTTGGTCTTACCGTCGGCCGAAGCCTTGAGGTACGGATCCACGGACTTGCTCACCCGCGCCAGCAGACCGTTGGTGTCGTCGGTGCCGGTGAACAATAGCTGCACCTGGCCGGACGCCCCCGGAACCGCCATCGCCTTGTTGAAGGCGGTGGTGTCGAGCTTCAGGTTACCGGTGAGGGGATCGGTATTCACGCCGATTTCCGACAGGAACGAAATCTTGCCGTTGGTCTTCGTGTTGGTGAACTCGGCACGGATGCCGGCGATCAGCGAGCGCGGCAAGGAGTCGCCCGTGAAGGCGGCCTGCACGGTCAGTTTGCCGTCTTCGTCCGGCGTCGCCTTGGACAGGCTGTCGACAGTGCTCTTGAGCGTGTTGTAGGCATCGATGAAGGTCTGGAGCGACGTCTGCAGGCCCTTGGTGTTGTTGTCGACGGTGATCGTGGTCGGCGTCGCGTTGGCGGCCACCAGGTTCAGGGTCATGCCGCTGATCGCACCGGAAACCGTGTTGCTCTTGCTGGTCACCGGCAGACCGTCGATGGTCAGCGACGCATCCTTGGCGAGACCGCCGACAGAGCCCGAGTCACCGGCCGCCGGAGTGGCCGACATGACCTTGGTGCCGTCGATTTCCAGGCCGGCGATGCCGCTGACACTCAGGTCGGAGCCCGCACCGGTCTTGTTCGAGCTGATCACCAGGCGCGAGGCGCCGCTGGCGTCGGTCACGATGTTGGCGGAAATGCCATTGCTGCCCTGGGCCGTGTTGATGGCGTCGCGGGTGCTCTGCAAGGTGGCGTTGGCCGGAATGGTGACATTGTAATCAGTGCCATTCTGACTGATTTTCAGGGTACCACTCGGAATGGCACTGGACGCACCGCCGGCGAAGGCCGCGCTGGCGACTTTCGAACCTGTGGCCAGATTGTTCACGACGACGCTGTAGGAGCCGGACACCGCGGTGTTGTCGGAGGTGACGGTCAGCGTTTCAGGCTTGCTCGACGTGGCCGTGTAACCGGCGAACGCAGGGTTGGTCTTGCTGCCCAGGGTGGCCAGCGTCGACTGGAATGTGGTCAGCGCGCTCTTGAGCGTGCCCACACCCGAAATCTTCAGGGTGTTGTTTTTTGTCTGGGTATCGAGCTGCGTCTGCTTCGCTGCCTTGTCGGCATTGACCAGCGCGGTGACGATCGCACCGATGTCCAGGCCGGAACCCAGGCCGGTACCCGGTAGAATTGGACTTGCCATGTGCATCTCCCTTCAGTTTGCTGCCGGTCTTTTGACCTTTGCCAGCGCCTAAGACACTTCAAACACTATTCATGCCAGTTGTCAGACTTTGGCGTCGAACAACACGTGGCTCGCGTTGGCTAGGCTGTCTGCCAGCTTGAGCGCCTCCGCGGAGGGGATCTGTCGAACGACCTCGCCCGTCTCGCTCGCGATCACCTTGACGATGACCTTCCCGGAGTTCTCGTCGATCGAAAACTCGAGGTTGCGCTTGATCGACTGCACGAACTTCTCGATCTCCTGCACGGCCAGCTTCAACTTGGTCTCCTCGGTTTCACGGGTCTTCTTGTCCGCGACGGGGGTGACTTCAGCCGCCTTGGCAGGCTCGGACGATTTTTCAGCAACGGTATTCGCTGGCTTGGGAGCCGGATAAGACACGTTAAGCTTGACGCTCATGTCCATGTCCATCACCTCCTAACGTGAAAAAGCGAGAGAGCACGACCAGCGCACTCCCCCGCCTAAACTCATTCCGAAATTACTGAAGCAGCTTCAGTACGGCGGAAGGCAGTTGGTTGGCTTGAGCCAGAACGGAGGTCGAAGCCTGCTGCAGAGTCTGCTGCTTGGTCAGGTTAGCAGTTTCCGCGGCGAAGTCGGTGTCTTGTACGCGACCTTGTGCAGCGGTGGTGTTTTCGTTGATGTTCTGCAGGTTCTGGATGGTGCTGGTCAGACGGTTCTGCGAAGCACCCAGGTTTGCACGGGTTGCACCGATGGTGGCGATAGCGGCGTCGATAGCGGTGATCGCGTTGTCGATGTTCTGTGCAGCGCCAGTTACGGTAGCACCGGTCAGAACCACAGTACCGCTGCCTACGGACAGGCTGGCGGCGTCGAACTTGGCGCTCAGCACCAGGTCGATGTGGTTGGCGGAGCCAGTGTTCGCGCCCACTTGCAGGGTCACAGTACCAGCCGAACCGTCCAGCAGGAACTTGCCGTTCAGGTTGGTGGACTGAGCGATACGGGTCAGTTCGTCAGACATCTGAGCGAATTCGGCGTTGGTCGCGGTCTGGTCAGCGGTGCCGTTGGTTCCGTTACGGGCTTTAACAGCCAGTTCACGCATACGCTGCAGGATGTCGGTCGAAGCTTGCAGAGCGCCTTCAGCGGTCTGGGCAACGGAGATACCGTCGTTGGCGTTCTGGATGGCCTGGGTGTTACCGCGGATCTGCGAAGACATGCGGTTGGAGATTTGCAGGCCAGCGGCGTCGTCTTTGGCGCTGTTGATTTTCAGGCCGGAAGACAGGCGCTGCATCGAAGTCGACAGAGCGTCGGAAGCGCGGTTCAGGTTTTTCTGAACGTTCAGCGACGTGGTGTTGGTGTTTACAGTTAAAGCCATGACGAATTCCTCGTTGGTTGGGTACTGCGGCTTCCGGCCCTGGCAACCGCCGGGTATGGCCTAGAGAACCTTCGTAATAGTTATCGTCGGGATCGCAGGTTGCTTGAGGGCTTTTTTCAAAAAATTTGCCATCAACCTGCCACCCCTCAGAAAACAAGGACTTAGCCGTCCTTTACCCACGAAAAAATGACGTCATAAAACCGTCCGCGGCGCAAACCTGCGGGCTAGCGCCTCCGCTGCCGTTCAGCCCGGCAGGTTTTGCAGAAGGTCGACCAGTTCACATTCCATGTAATCGGCCAGCCCCAGCCAATCCTGGCGCTCCTGGCACGCCAGGATGCGCGTCAGCACCTGCATCCACCCCTGCTGGTTTTCTGCCGTTGCGCCGACCATCAACCGCTGCGCTTTCTCGAACACATCGACCATCTCCAGCGCCGCTTCGACATCCCGCCCCAACCGGAACAGCCCGGCACATTGTCGACACTCGTCGACGCACTGCTGCAACGCACTCATTGCACGAACTCCTGGTTGAACCCCGTTCCGGCGATCCTCGCCCCCGCCCGGCTGCTGTTGAGGAATGTCACCTGCGGGTGTCGGGCGATGTAGCGCTCCAGCACGCAGAGGTAGCCGCGGAAGTTGAGCTGGGTCTTGACCCGCTCGCCGTTGCCGTCATGCACCCAGTGCCGCGCCTGGTTGACCGACGGCCCCAGGTCGCCGTCGTCCCAACCGGCGTGGGTCTTGTTCATCGGAAAGGCGAAGTCGGCGCCGAACAGCGTGATGCTTGCCGCGCCCATCTTCACCGCCAGGTCCACGGCGGGATGGATCACGCTGCCACCCACATGCAGCAAGGCCCGCGGGTGCCGCTCGCGCAACTCGGCATAGACCGGGCTGAGCGAGTAGCCGCCGTAGCGCTTGCCCTTCCAGGCCTTCAGCACCTGCGGATCGCTCATCGGCAGGTACACCAGCGCAATGCCGTCGGAGCCTTCGAACGGCAAATGCCGGAAGCTGATGCGCTGATCGATGCTCACCACGAGATCCGGCACGATCCCGTGCTCGCGCAGCGGCCGGTAAGCGGTGTCGACGCAAATGAACAGTGGGCGCTCGACCCGTGCGCGAATCTGCGCCAACTGCTCAAGGTGTCCCTCCAGGGTCGGCCCGGTAGCGATCACATAGACCTCACGGCCGGCGCAGGTGCCGAACAGTTGCGCCACATCGTCGTCCGCCAGCAGCACCGGCAGACAATCCTGCAAGCGCTGGACAATGAACGGCGACTGCGGGTCGAACTCGCGGTTGTTGAAGCTCAGGTGCACCTCGCTGACCAGCCGATCGCGGATCTTCGCGTTGAAGTCGTCGGCCAGCAGCATCTCCGCCGGCAGGGCAAAGAACGGCGTGCAGATGTCGGAGAGATCCCCGGCGTACAACAGTTCCACCCGGGCATCGTCCAGCCAGTGGCGCTGATCGAGCAGTTGCAGCACCAGCGAGAACAGCGCGCCGTTGAGGATGTGCACGTACAGCCGCTCAAGCCCCGGGCGCTCCAGCAGCACCGCCGGCAAGTCCCCCAGGCCCGTGCCGTAGACATGCAGTTGCGCCTTGTCGGCCGGCAGGCTCGCCGCCTGGATCCGGGCCTCGTGCACGCGGTCGTGGCGGCTGGTGAGCTGGATGCCGGCCACGCTCAGTGTCGACCCCAGCCCCTGCGTCAACTCTGCCTGGATCGCTGAGCTGTCCTCGGCCATCAACCGCGCGGACAGCGCCGGCCAACGGCGTTCGATGACCTCGGCGTTATCCCGGAAAAACTCGCTCACTGGCACCTCGCATTTCGTTCAGGCAAAAAAATGGCGTTCAAGGTTAACCCTTGAACGCCATTTTTGTATCCGTTGTTTCCGGCCGGGCTCAGGGACGGTAGATGATCGCCGAACCCCACGACAGCCCGACGCCGAAGCCGCTGAGCGCCACACGCTGCCACGCCGAGTCCAGCGCATGCTTCTCCAGCAGCAGCGGAATGCTCGACGACACGGTGTTGCCGGTCTCGACCATGTCCTTGACGAACTTCTCCGGATCGCCCTCGAAGCGCCGCGCCACGGCATCGACGATGGCCGCGCTGCCCTGGTGGATGCAGAACGCGTCGATGTCGTCGGCCTTGAGGCCCGAATCGTCGAGCAGCTCATGCAGGTGCGCCGGCACCTTGAGCAGCGCGAAGTTGAACACCTGGCGACCGTTCATGAAGAACACGCCGTCGGTGACCTTCAGGTGCGGCGCGCCGGAACCGTCGGTGCCGAACTTGGCCTTGCCCAACGCCCAGGTCGGGTCTTCGCCCATCCAGGTGGCGGTGGCGGCGTCGCCGAACAGCATGGTGGTGTTTCGGTCTTCCGGGTCGACGATCTTGGAGTACGGGTCGGCGGTGATCAGCAGGCCGTTCTTCAGGCCGGCGGCTTCCATGAAGCCCTTGATCGCATAGATGCCGTAGACGTAGCCCGAGCAGCCCAGGGAAATGTCGAACGCCGCGACGTGGGTCGGCAGGCCCAGTTTGTCCTGGACGATGGCCGCGGTGTGCGGCAGGCCTTCTTCGTCGCCGTTCTGGGTGACGACGATCAGGGCGTCGATGGATTCGCGTTTCAGGTCAGGGTTGCCGGCAAACAGCGCATTGGCCGCTTCGACGCACAGGTCGGAGGTTTCCTGTTCTGCGTCCTTGCGCGGCAGGAAGGCCGAACCGATCTTGCCGAGGATGAACTCTTCATCCTTCTCGAATTTTGCACCTTGTGCGTAATTGTCCACGCCGGCTACAGGAACGTAGCTCGCAATGCTTTTTATGCCAATCATTACGGCTTCCCAATAATAAACAGCCCAATACCACCGCTCGCAAGGATTTCGAGGGGCGCCGACAAACAAAAAACGGCCGCCGCAAAGGGCAGCCACGGGGAGCGCAAAGGGCTATCACTGGAACCGAATCACGGGCCAGGCGCCATCTCCCCGGTCAATACAATACAGTGAAGATGCGCGTTATGACTCGCAGGTCACGCTATTTTGCCGAATCGGTGCGGATCAGGTCATTCGACCAAGGACCAGTCCAGCGGCGTGCCGCGTTTGATCGGCTGGCGCGCACGGCGCCCGAGGACGTTTTCGGCGTGCTTGGGCGCCAGGCCCAGGCCGGGACGGATGGCGCGCAGGTTGGCCGCCGTGAAGGGTTCGCCGGCCGCCATGTCGGCGGTGACGTACAGCGAGCGGCGATAGACCAGCGACTTGCGCTCGGCCTCGGTGACGCCGTAATGCACCTGGCCCAGGGCCTGCCAGGCGCGCTCGGTCTCCACCACCAGGCTGGCCAGTTCGGCCGGCTCCAGCGAGAAGCTGGCGTCCACCCCGCCGGCCGAGCGGTCGAGGGTGAAATGCTTCTCCACCACCGTCGCCCCCAGCGCCACGGCGGCGACGGACACGCCGACGCCCATGGAGTGGTCGGACAGCCCCACTTCGCAGCCGAACAGTTCGCGCAGATGGGGAATCGTGCGCACGTTGCTGTTGAGCGGCGTGGCCGGGTAGGTGCTGGTGCACTTGAGCAGCACCAGATCCTTGCAGCCGGCCTCGCGGGCGGCGCGCACGGTCTCGTCCAGCTCGGCGAGGCTGGCCATGCCGGTGGAGATGATCAGCGGCTTGCCGGTGGCCGCCACCCGACGAATCAGCGGCAGGTCGGTGTTCTCGAAACTGGCGATCTTGTAGGCCGGCACATCGAGGCTTTCCAGGAAGTCCACCGCCGTGTCGTCGAACGGCGTCGAGAACGCGAGCATGCCCAGCTCCTTGGCCCGGGCGAAGATCGGCGCATGCCATTCCCACGGGGTATGGGCCTTTTCGTACAGGTCGTACAGCGAGGTGCCGGCCCACAGGCTGCCGGGATCCTTGATGAAGAACTCGCCTTCGGCCAGGTCCAGCGTCATGGTCTGGGCGGTGTAGGTCTGCAGCTTCAAGGCGTGGGCGCCGGCCTTGGCCGCCGCTTCGACGATCTGCAAGGCCACGTCCAGCGACTGGTTATGGTTGCCGCTCATCTCGGCAATGATGAACGGCGGCGCGTCGGCACCGATCAGGCGGTCACCGATCTTGAAACGGCTCATGGGCGGGATTCCTTCAGGACACGGGTGAACGCACAGGCACTCTGGGTGAACCCGGCGTCGCGAAACACATTCAATGAGGCCTGGTTGGCGGGCAGCACCTGGGCGGTGACGGCGGTCAGCTGCGGCCAGTGCGCGGTGACGAACGCTTCGCCCCGTTCCAGCAGCGCCCGCCCCCAGCCGAGGCCGAAACGCCCCTCCAGCAGGTAGATCGACACTTCGGCCTCGAAACCGCGCAAATCATAGCGCAGCACGCCGACCGGGCCGTCGTCGGCCTCGGCGATCAGCAACAGACGCCGGGGATTGCTCAAGCTCGCCGTCAGCCAGTTCAGGTGCTGCGGCCATTCGATCACGCCGGACTCCAGTGACCAGCGCCGCACCGGCTCGGCATTGCGTCCGTCGAACAGCAATTGCGCATCGTCCGTCGTCGCCGGCCGCACCGTAAGCACCGCGCCGGCCAGCGCGGCCGCGACCCGCAGGGCACCGCGCCCGTCCACCAGTGTGCGCGAACGCTCGGCCAGGCTCTGGCGCAGGTAAGGGTTGTTCACCACAAAGCCGACCGCCTGGCGCAGTTGCTCGACGCTGACTTGCTCGCGGGCGCCCATGAACACATGCGCGCCCGCCGCCGCCATCACTTCGCCGTTGGCCTGCTGGTTGTTCGACACCGCGATGCAGATCGTCGGCAGGCCCAGGGCCGCCCGCTCCCAGCTGGTGCCGCCGCCGGCGCCGATGAACAGGTCGGCCTCGGTCATGCGTCGGTGGAAGTCACTGACGAAACTGTGCAGGCGCCAGTTCGGCCGCGTCTCGGCCAATGCCTGCATCTGCGCCCAGGCGGGGTTGTCGGCACCGGCGACGAAGTCCACCTCCAGCTCGGGAAAGTCCGCCAGCGCCAGCATCGCGTGATGGGTCTGCCGGGCCGCATCGAAGCCGCCGAAGTTCACCAGCACACGCTTGGCCACAGGCTTGATGGCGATGGGCGGGCAACTGAATTCCTCGCGCAGCATGGCGTAGCGCGGGCCGAGCAGCGTGCGGCAGTGCGCAGGCAGCAGCGGCCGGTAGTCTTCGTGCAGGCCGGAGAGGTTCTGGTTGAGCAGCAGGTCGACGCTGTAGCGGCGGGTCGCCAGGTCGTCCACCGCCGCGATCCGGGGCGCCCAGCGGCGGGCGGCGGTCTGCCAATGGTGGTCGAGGCCGTAATGGTCGGCGATGATCCAGTCGAACCCGGCCTGGCCTTCCAGCTGCGCGGCCAGCGCGTCGATGTCCGCCTGCCACGGCAGCATCGATTCGATGGCCTGGTGCGGGTCTTCGCCAGGATAGCGTTCCGGTAGCGCGAAGGTCTCGAAGCCCTCGGCCTGCAAAGCCTCCAGCCGATGGCCCGGCAACCGGCGGCAGGCGAACGCCACATGGCTGCCCTGCGCGCGCAGCACCCGGGCCAGCGGCAGGCAGCGGGCGATGTGGCCACTGCCGATGGTCGGCGAGGCGTCGGCGCGGATCAGGACTCTCATGTCAGTTCTCCGCCGGCCTTGAGCGCGGCGTAGAGGTACTCGGCCCGCATCCAGTCTTCCGGGGTGTCGATGTCCTGCACCAGGTGCCGGGGCAGGATCACCGGCAGGCTGGCCGGCGAATACAGCACCTCGCCACGCAGCCAGGCCTCACGGCGGCCCCAATAGAACTGGCCGGCATCCTGAAACGCCTCGGGCAGATCCTGCGAACGGGTGTTGCGAAACTCAGGGTACAACGCCGTCAGGGCGCCCTGCCCGTCGAGGGTCAGCGCGCGCTGCACCGGAAAGCCGAAACCGCACACGGAAAAAGCAAACGACTTGTCCGGATGACGCTCCAGCGCCTCGAACCCTTCGCGCAGATAGCGCGCCTGCAACAGCGGTGCGGTGGCGTACACGCAGCAGGCGTAGTCGAACGCCGGCAGTTGCCGCAACGCGTGCTCGATCACCGCAGCGGTGCCGGTGAAGTCATCGGCCAGGCTCGCCGGGCGCAAGAACGGCACCTGCGCGCCATGGGCTTGTACGACGTCGGCGATCTCTTGATCGTCGGTGCTGACGACGACTTGGTCGAACAGCCCCGATTCGAGCGCCGTGCGGATCGAACGGACGATCATCGGCACGCCGTCGAACGGCTTGAGGTTCTTGCGCGGGATGCGCTTGCTGCCGCCCCGGGCCGGGATGATCGCCACGTTGCTCAAGGGCGTTTTTCCAGCAGGAACCAGGTGATGTCATCCACCGGGAACTGCGGGTCGCGGTGGTAGGCGAAGCCGTAGTCCAGCAGGTGCAGGTCGGCGTAGCGGTCGAGCATTTCGCCGGCGAAGTCACGCTTGAACAGCTTGCCGCTGTTGCCGCGGTAGGGCACCTCCACCGGCGCCGGGTTGTAGTACTCGGCGATCAGGATGTAGCGACGGCTCAGCCGATACAGCTGTTCGTAGGCATTCGCCAGCAATTCGGGCGCCAGATGGATCAGCACGCCCTTGCTCAGGGTCAGGTCGTAGCTGCGCTCGCAGGGGAAGTCGAACAGCGAGCCGTGCCAGATCTGCGCGATGTCCAGCGCCCTCGCCTGCTCGCAGGCGCTGGCGTTGATCTCGACGCCGAACAGCTCGCACCCCGGCAGCAACTGGCGCAATGCCTGCAGGTTGTTGCCGGCGTTGGTGCCCAGCTCCACCAGGCTGTCGATGCGCCCGGCGCGGGCCAGCGCCTTGGCGAACAGCGCCAGGTTGGCCGCCACCAGCGGCTGGCCGACGTTGCGACCAACATACTGGTTGCCGAACTCGCCCTGCCAGAACTTTTCCTGTTCGCTCAAATCACGCATTTCAGATACCCGTCCGCCGCAGCGGCATTCATTCGGTCAGGCGGCGCAACTGCTCGACCACATGATCCTGCTGCGCTTCGGTCAGCAACGGGAACATCGGCAGGCTGATGGCCTCGGTGTAATAGCGCTCGGCCTCGGGGAAATCCCCTTCGGCGAATCCGAGCTCACGGTAATACGGCTGCAGGTGCACCGGAATGTAGTGCAGGTTCGCGCCGATCCCGGCCGCCCGCAAGCCTTCGAACACTTCTCGGTGGCTGCGGCCGATGCGCTCGGTCTGCAGGCGCACCACGTACAGGTGCCAGGCGGATTCAGCTTCGGCCTGGGCACTGGGCAACGTCAGCGGCAGGTACGCCATCAGACGGTCGTAGCGCGCCGCCAGCTCGCGGCGGCGGGCGACGAAGGCGTCCAGCTTGCCCAGTTGCGAGAGCCCCAGGGCGGCCTGCAGATCGGTGATGCGGCAGTTGAAGCCCAGCTCCACCTGCTGGTAGTACCAGGGGCCGTGGCTGGGTTCGGTCATCTGCTGCGGGTCGCGGGTCATGCCGTGGCTGCGCAGGCGTTGCAGGCGCTCGGCCAGTTCCCGACGGTTGGTCAGCACCATGCCGCCCTCGGCGCTGGTGATGATCTTCACCGGGTGGAAGCTGAACACGGTCATGGCGGCGAACTCGCCGCAGCCGACCGGACGCCCGGCGTAGCTCGCCCCCACCGCGTGGGAGGCGTCTTCGATCACGGTGAAGCCGTAGCGCTCGGCCAGCCCGGCGATGCGCCGCATGTCGCAGCTCTGCCCGGAGAACGCCACCGCCACCAGCACCTTGGGCAGCGTGCCGTTGCCTTCGGCCTCATCCAGCTTGGCGGCCAGCACCTCGGCGTCGAGGTTCCAGGTCAGCGGATCGATGTCGACGAAATCGACCTCGGCGCCGCAGTAGCGCCCGCAGTTGGCCGACGCCAGAAAGGTGTTCGGCGTCGTCCACAGGCGGTCGCCCGGCCCCAGCCCCGCCGCGACGCAGGCGATGTGCAGCGCCGCCGTGGCGTTGCTCACCGCCACGGCGAAATCGGCCTGGCAACGCTCGGCCACGGCCTGCTCGAAGCGCTCAATGGTCGGCCCTTGGGTCAGCCAGTCCGAACGCAGCACCTCCACCACCGCATCGATGTCCGCCTGGTCGAGGCTCTGCCGGCCGTACGGGATCATGCCGAGAGCTTCGCGTGCAGGTCGGCGATCTGGCCCACCGACAGGAAGTGCGGGTTGGTGTCGGACCGGTACTCGAAGTCCTCGCCCACCGGCCGGCCGCGCTCGCCGAGCTTGTCCACGGAGAAGTCCACGTCGACGCTGGTGAAGCGGATCGACGGCTGGATCGTGTAGTGGTCGTCGAACTCCAGGGTCATCCGCGCATCGTCCAGCGGCACCATCAGCTCATGCAGCTTTTCCCCCGGACGGATGCCGACATGCTTGTGCGGCAGGTGTTCGGCCATGCCCAGGGCCAGGTCGACGATGCGGATCGACGGGATCTTCGGCACGAACACTTCGCCGCCGTGCATCCGCGCAAAACTGTCGAGGACGAACTGCACGCCGTGGTCGAGGGTGATCCAGAAGCGGGTCATGCGCTCGTCGGTGATCGGCAGCTCCCGGGCGCCCTCGGCGATCAGTTTGCTGAAGAACGGCACCACCGAGCCCCGCGAGCCGGCCACGTTGCCGTAGCGCACCACGGCGAAACGGGTCTGCTGCTCGCCGGCGATGTTGTTGGCGGCGACGAACAGTTTGTCCGACAGCAGCTTGGTCGCGCCGTACAGGTTGATCGGGCTGGCGGCCTTGTCGGTGGACAGCGCCACGACTTTCTTCACACCGTTGTCGATGGCCGCGGCGATGATATTCTCCGCGCCGTTGACGTTGGTGCGGATGCATTCGGTGGGGTTGTACTCCGCCGCCGGCACCTGCTTGAGCGCCGCGGCATGCACCACGTAGTCGATGCCGCGCATGGCCTGGCGCAGGCGGTCGGCGTCGCGCACGTCGCCCAGGAAATAGCGCATGCACGGCGCGTTGAACGTCTGCTGCATTTCGTATTGCTTGAGCTCATCCCGGGAGAACACCACCACCCGCTTGGGCTGGTACTGCTCCAGCAGGCGGCGGATGAACTGGCGGCCGAACGAGCCGGTGCCGCCGGAGATGAAGATCGATTTACCGTTGAACATGTCTTGAGTCCCGTCCCCTGCGCGAAGGCTTAGGCAAGCAGTTGCGCCCAGTCCAGCGAAGCGCTTTCGTTGAGGGTGTAGCCTTTGCCGGTCAGGCTCAGGTTCGCGTTGTAGGCCTGATCCCCGGCGAAGGCCGCGGCCCATTTTTCCCGCAGCGCCTCAAGCGCTTGCGGCGCCTGCGGCAGTTGGCCCGGATGCAGCACCTGCACCGACGGCGTCCACACGGTGAGGTAGCCGGCCTGCCCGGCTTTCAGGCACAGGTCGACGTCGCCGAAGCCGTCGGCGAAGGTGCTGTCGTCCAGACCGTCCAGACCATCGAACAGCGCCTTGCGCACCATCAGGCAGACGCCCGACACCGCCGAATAGCCGTGCTCCACCGAGAGGCGGTACAGGTAACCGTCAGCGTCGTGCTTCTCGCCGATGAAGGCCGAACCGACCCCGCCGTTCAGGCCCAGGATCAGGCCGGCCTGGCTGACCTTGCCGTCGCGGTCGACCAGTTTCGGGCCGACCACGCCGACTTCCGGACGCAGCGCGTGGTTGAGCAGCGAGTCGAGCCAGTTCGGGTTGACCACCTCCGCGTCGGCGGCGAGCAGCACCAGGTACTCACCCTGGGCCTGCCGGCTGGCGGCATTGATCAGCGCCGGTTCGCTCAACGGCTGCTCGGCGCGCAGCACCTGAACCTTCGGATGCTGATAGGCGCCCAGCCAGTCGTTGACCTCGGCCGACTGCTGCGGCGTCGCGGCCACCAGGATCTCGTAATGGTGATAGCGGGTGCGCAGCAGCACGCCTTCCAGGCAGCGCTGCAGGGCGGGCAGGTCGTTGCCGGCCGGCACGATCACCGACACCAGAGGACGCTCAGTGTGGTGGTAGTCGATCTGGTAGATCCCCGGCGTCGAGGACGTGACCTTGGCCTTGTAGCCGCGGGTGCCCAGGTGACGCAGCAGGGCCAGGCGCTCGTGAGGGTTCTCCTCAAGCTTCGGCGCGCGGGCGATCAGCAGCGGCTCGTCGAGGTGGGCCAGGCTGTTGAGGCCGTCCTGTTCGAGGATGCGCAGCAGCAAGTCGAACTCCAGCGCCTTGCTGAAGTCCGCCCGATAGCCGCCGACCGCGACCAGCGCCTCGCGGCGGATCAGCCAGTGGCGCGCCATCATGCCCGGCAGGCTCAGCAGCAAGTCCAGGTTGAAGCCCGGACGGAACACATCCGCCAGCGCGCCGCTGTCCTGACGCTGAATCTCGTCGGTGGACACCGCGCTACAACCGTCGGCGGCCATCAGTTCCAGGCTGGCGCGCAGCAGGCCGCCGGCGGTGAACTCGTCGCCCGCTTCGGCCATCAGCACCCAGTCGCACGGCGACTGGCGGGCGCTCTGGTTAAGCTTCTCGACCAGGTTGCCCGGCGTGACGCGGACAAAGTGCAGGGTGTTCTGCGCCGTGGTGGCGGCCGGCGGCTCACCGGTGGTGAACACGACGATCCGGAACGCCTTGCACTGGCCTTCGAGCAGGCTGTCGAGGGTGACTTGCACCTTGTCGATGTCGTTGTCCAGGTCCAGCAGGAACACGCCGAACTGCGGGCCGCCGCCGTTGACCGCCAGGTGCCCGGCAATCGCTTCGCGTTGCTGCGCATCCGGCTGACGCGCGGCCAGCCACTTGAGCAGCTTGCCGGACTGCATCTTCCCGAACGTCTGACGGTGATCCTCCAGGGTCACAGCCTCCAGGCGCGCGAGCCAGTCGCGGGTCTTCTGCGCTTCTTCGTCTTCGCCCGCCTGCTCCAGCTGCGCCAGCAGGCGCTTGAGCACTTCACGGTTGAAGGCGTTGAGGTCGTGGGCCTGCCACAGACGGTCCAGCACGCTCTCGGCGGTGTCGTTGTTGCGCGCCTGCAGCAGGTGCGCCTGACGGGTCCACACGCCCTCCAGCCCGTTCAGCTGAACGCGGCCGGCCGGCATGGTGTGGAGCATGAATTCGATCTGCTCCAGGCGATCGAAGAAGGCCTGGTTGTAGAACGGCATTTCCACATACTGCAACGGTCCGAACCGACGATCCGGACGCTTGAGCGCCTGGTGCCAGGTGGATTGGAAAATCAGCTCGGCGGTCAGTGCGCGCCCCGATTGCAGGCTGTCGACCATCGCCTCGAAACTCTCCAGGGCGAAGGCCTTGCCCTGCTCGGCGTCCAGTCCCTGGATGCCGGTGGGCAACGATGCCAGGAACTCGGCGAACGCCTCGCGCTCGGCCACCGACTTGGCGTCCATGTACGTCAGCGAGTGGTACACCTCGGTGCTGTGCTCGGAGTTGCCGTAGTTGATTTCGCGCACCACGTAAGGGATCGGCAGGATCCGCGCCTTGGCGCAGGCCAGCATGTAGTACACATGGCCGATCTCCTGCCACTGGAAGCTGGTGCCCGCCGGCATCGCCGCGTGCCAGGACTTCATCAGGTCGGTGCGGGTCACCGCGTAGAACGGCGGGATGTACTGGCTCATGTAATCGATGACGCGGTCCTGGGCCCGCTCGGAGCCGTAGTCCTCGCAGACCTTCTTGTCGCGGCGGTAGTAGCTCACGTCGCCGGCCAGGGTCAGGTACATCAGGCAGTAGCCGTGGCACATGCCGTAGTCGGGATGGTCTTGCAGGAAGCCCACGGACTCGGCCAGCGAATCGTGCAGGATGAAGTCGTCGTCCGCCGCCAGCACGGTGTACGGCGTGGTCACGCGCTCCACGCCATAGGCCAGCTTGGCCTGCATGCCCCAGTAGGCGAACTGCGGCACGTGGTGATAGTCGACGGCGGAAAAGTCGCCTTCGGGCAGTTCCGGACTCGAGTCCAGCACCATGATCCTGCAAGGCAAGGCGCTGTAATACTTCACCGCCCGGCGCAGGAACGCCGGACGATTATGGGTAAACAGCACCACGGTCAACAGCTCATTGAGCACCGGCGCCTGTTCCGAACCGTACTTGCCTTGCATAACCTCTCCCCACTACCGGCGAATCGCCAAATCTACGCTTTGATGATGTTTCGATTAACGCACGCGACGCAGGTAGCCGTCCGGCGCCACGGTGATCAGCAGCTTGTTCTGCAGCTGAACGTCGATCTCGAAATCCTTGTTCTCTTCCAGGTACTTCCACACGGCGGTCTTCGGGTTGTCGCCCGGGCCCCACGGACGGTCCGGGAAGAAATCGGCCGGCATGTCTTCGACCACGGTGTCCATCACCACGCAGTAGCTGTCCACCGACACCAGCGGCGCGTACAGGCGCAGCTCTTCGAGCACGTGGTCGTGGGTGTGGTTGGAGTCCAGCACCAGGATGACCTTCTTGCCTTCGGCGGCGGCGCGCACCTTGGCGGCGATCTCAGGGTCGATGCTCGAACCTTCGATCATGGAGATGCGCTTGCTCATCGGGTGGCTCTCGATGGCTTCGCGGTTGTGCGGGCGGATGTCCAGGTCGATGCCCAGCACTTCGCCGTGGCCTTGCAGCTCCAGCAGCGAGGCGTAGTAGATGATCGAACCGCCGTGGGCGATGCCGCACTCGATGACCAGATCCGGCTTGACCTGCCAGATGATCTCCTGCATCGCCATCATGTCTTGCGGCAGCTGGATGATCGGACGGCCCATCCACGAGAAGTGGTAGCTGTACTTGTGCTTGGCCGATTCGTTGAAGAAGTCCCGGGCCAGGCCAGTGAGCTTCTGGTCGTCACCCTGCTGGGCGATCTGCTCGCGGCACTCGGCTTCGAAGGCTTTGTTGATGCTGTTGTCGGTCATGTTCACGATCTCGGTAGTCACTGGAACGAAGCGCTGTCAACGGCGTGATAGACGTAGCGTCCATCGGTCATCCGCTTGATCTCTTCGAGGTAATTGGAATTCATCACAAACAGGTTGGCGCCTTCGGGCAAGGCGTCCATCGCCTCTTGCGGCGAGGACACCCGCGCGCCGCTCAGGGGCAGGTAGCGCCCCTGCTTGGCCGGGTTGATGTCCACCACGCGGTCCACCGCCACGCCCGCCCGTTGCAGGAACAGCGAATAGATCACGCCCTTGGAGGACGCGCCCCAGATCGCCGAACCCTGTCCGGGCGCGGCCTGGATGATCTGCACCGCCCGCTCGAGGCTGGCGGTGAAGCCGTCCGGCAGGGCCAGGCGCGGCACCGGTTGCTCCGGGGCGAGGCGCAGCGTGGCCAGGTCGGCGACGATGTACAGGTATTGGCCGCCGAACAGGTGGCCGGCCTCGTGCACGGTGCCGAACATCCGGCGCAGGTCGTCGAGGCGGAAATAGTTGACGTGCTCGTAGAACAGGTCGAACCAGGCGCGGTGTTCGAGGATCCAGTCGAAGCACGGCACTTCGATGTAGATCTGCCCGCCCTGGTTGGCTTCGGCGATCACCGCCAGAAAGCTCACCGGATCCTGGATGTGCTCCAGCACGTGGCGCAGCACCACGGCGTCCGCCGCCAGGCCCAGGCCACGGGTGAACGGGGCCTTGATCACGTCGGCGTTGTCGCCTTCGTAGGCCGGGTCGATGCCGGTGATGCGGTAGCCCAGGCCCTTGAGCAGCTCAAGGAAGTAGCCCTTGCCGCAGCCGACCTCGATCAGTTCCCGGCCCTTGAAGTGCTTGGCGATGATGCCTTCGACGTCCTGCAGGTGCTTCTGGAACTGGCCGGAGTGGGCCTGCTCGTTCTGGTAGTCGGCGTCGTAGCTGAGCTTGTCGGCGTCGAACGCCGCGTTGAAGATCAAGCCGCTGCGCTCGTCCTGAACCAGCAGCATGTCGGCGCGGGCCGACGCCTTCGCCGACTCGGGATCGGCGAAGGTGCGGTTCTGCAGCACCGGCAGGTCGGTGGCGCGGTACAACTCATGCCTCATGGCGGTCTCCCAGTAACTGTTGCAGACGCTCGGTCACCGCCCAGAACGCCATCGGCTCGTGGGTCGGGTACGGGTAGTGGCCCAGGTTCAGATCCAGACGGGCGCCGCGCTCGCGCAGGCGTTGCTCGACCAGCGAACGCACCGACACCGGCCGGCCGCTGGCGCAGTTGACCGCGCCGTCGAAACCGCGCCGCTGGAGGATCGCGGCGAGGTGCCCGGCGGCCGTCTCGATCGCCAGGAAATCCCGCAGTTGCTCACCCGCCGACATGTCGAACGACGGCGCCCCGGCCTCGATGGCCCGGTCCAGCGCCGCCAGCAGGCTGTTGGGGTTCTGCCCTTCGCCGTGCAGGTAGAACAGCCGCGCCCATTGCAGGGTGAACGGCAGCTCTTGCTGCAGGGTGCGCAGGAACAGGTGCAGCGTGTGCTTGGCCAGGCCGTACGGGTTGGCCGGCTGCGGCGCGGCCTCTTCGCTGAGGGGCCCGCTCTGCATGCCGTACTCGAAGCAGGTGCCGGTCACCAGCACTTGCTTCACGCCCGCCTCCACCACGCTTTTGACGAAGCGGTAGTCGGCCATCAGGTTGTGTTCGAAATGGAACAGCGCGCGGTAGTTCGGCAACCCCGGCCAGGCCAGGTGCGCGAGGGCGTCGACGCCGTCGGTCAAGGCCACGGCATCCAGGTCCGGCGCGTGAATATCCGCCGCCACGAACTCGACGTCCTTGATCCACGGCATGCCTTGCGCAGTCTGCGCATTGCGCGCCACCGCCCGCACCGTGCAGCCGCGGGCAAGCAGCGCCGCGACCAGGTGGCGACCGACGAAGCCGGTGGCTCCGGTGACCAGGACCTTCACAGGACTTTCATCTCCGGCACGGCGATCACGAAGCGCCCGTCCCACTGACGCACGTGCGCCAGCTGCTGGCTGACTTCGTGCAGCAGGTTCCACGGCAGCACCAGCACGTAGTCCGGTTTCTCGAGGTCGATGCGTTCAGGCGCCACGATCGGAATGCGGCTGCCCGGCAACAGCTTGCCCTGCTTGTGCGGGTTGGCGTCGGCCACCCAGGCCAGCAGGTCCGGCTTGACCCCGGCGTAGTTGAGCAGCGTGTTGCCCTTGGCGGCGGCGCCGTAGCCGACCACGCGCTTGCCGTCGGCCTTGGCCTTAAGCAGGAAGCGCAACAGGTCATGCTTGATGCGTTCGGCGGCGGGCGCCAGCGTCGCGTAGTAGCCGGCGGTCTTCACCCCGGCGTCGAGCTCGGCCTGCAACTGCTGCTGCACGGCCGGCTGCACGGCGCGGCGCTCGCCGTCCCGGCGCTGCACGAACACCCGCAGCGAACCGCCATGGGTGCTCAACTGGCTGACGTCGAACACTTCCAGGCCGTTGCGCTCGCACAGGGTCTGCACGGCGGTCAGGGACAGGTAGGAATAGTGCTCGTGGTACAGCGTGTCGAACTGCGCGCCGGCCATCAGCGTCAGCAGTTGCGGGAATTCGAACGTGGCCACGCCGGTGGGCTTGAGCAACGCGGCGAAACCGCCGAGGAAATCGTTGATGTCCGGCACGTGGGCCAGCACGTTGTTGGCGGCCATCAGGTCGGCGGCCCAGCCGTCGGCCTTCAGTTGCGCGGCGGTGTCGCGGCCGAAGAACAGCTCGCGGATCTCCAGGCCCTTTTCCCGTGCCGCCTGGGCGGTGCTGCGGGTCGGCTCGACGCCCAGGCACGGGATGCCGCGACCGGCCACGTACTGCAGCAGGTAGCCGTCGTTGGCGGCCACCTCCACCACACGGCTGTCGGCGTTCAGACCGAAGCGTTCGGCCATCTCGGCCACATAGCGCTCGGCATGGGCCAGCCAGGTGCTGGAGAACGAGCTGAAATAGGCGTACTCGGCGTCGAACAGGCTGTCGGCGCGGGTGTAGTCCTCGGTCTGCACCAGCCAGCATTGCTGGCACACGGCGACCTTCAGCGGCACCCATTGCTCGGCCTGCTCCAGGCGGTCGGCATGCACGTAGGCGTTGGACGGCGGCGAGGTGCCGAGGTCGATCAGCGGCAGGCTCAGCGGTGCGGCGCACCCACGGCAATTCATAGACGCACTCCAGCGAAGTGTTGATCGAGCGCGGGATGGCTGGAGTCCCGTGCCGACAAATTATTGACAGGCAGCGGCCAGGCGATGGCCAGCCGCGGATCGTTCACCGACAGCCCGCCCTCGTGCTCCGGCGCGTAGTCGGCGCTGTGCAGGTAAAGCAGTTCGGCGTCGTCGGTCAGGGTCTGGAAACCGTGGGCGAAGCCGGCCGGGATCAGCAGGCTGCGGCCGTCGCCGACCTTCAGGTGTTCGGCGTGCCAATGCAGGAAGGTCTCGGAGTCCGGGCGCAGGTCCACCGCCACGTCCCACACCTCACCGCGCAGGCAGGTGATCAGCTTGGCTTCCGGCGCATTGGCGTTCTGGTAATGCAGGCCGCGCACGCTGCCCTTTTCGCGGGTGCAGGAATGGTTGATCTGACGGATGTGGAACTCGCGGCCGAACGCACTCAGGCTGCCCTCGCAGAACAGCCGGGCGAAGTGCCCGCGCTGGTCTTCGAAGCGCTTGTGGCGGACGTTGAACAGCCCGGCCAGCGGCAGGGCCTGCAAGGAGAATTCACTCACAGCGCGCCCCGGTACAGGTTCAGTTGGCCGAGGGAGACCCGGCGCATGTCATCGCCGTTCTGCCAGGCCAGGTGCCAGTCGAGGGTCTGGGTCAGGCATTGCTGCAAGGTCCAGCGCGGCTGCCAGCCCAGCACCTGACGGGCGCGGCTGCTGTCCAGGCGCAACAGGCCGGCCTCGTGCAGCTCGCTCGGCTCGATGCGCAGGCCACGGGCCTGGGGCCAGCGGTTGGCGAGCAGTTCGACCACTTCGCCGACGCTGCACATGTCCGCCTCGCCCGGGCCGAAGTTCCACGCACCGGCGTACTCCGGGCCCTCTTCATAGAGGCCGGCCGCCAGTTGCAGGTAGCCGGCCAGCGGCTCCAGCGCGTGCTGCCACGGGCGTACGGCCTGCGGGTAGCGCAGGGTCACCGGCTCGTCCGCGGTCCAGGCCCTGAGCACGTCGGGTATCAGACGCTCCGGCGCGAAATCGCCGCCGCCCAGCACGTTGCCGGCGCGGGCGGTGGCCAGCGCCAGGCCGTGTTCGGCGTACTTGTCCGCCGGAAAGAACGACGCCGCGTAAGACTGTGCCAACAGTTCGCAGCAGGCCTTGCTGCTGCTGTAAGGGTCGTGGCCGCCGAGGGCTTCATCCTCGCGGTAAGGCCACAGCCATTCCTTGTTGGCGTAGACCTTGTCGGTGGTCACCAGCACGCAGGCGCGCACGCAGCCGACCTGACGGATCGCTTCGAGCAGATTGAGGGTGCCCATGACGTTGCTGGAGTAGGTGCCCAGCGGATCGCGGTAGCCTTCGCGCACCAACGGCTGGGCCGCCAGGTGCAGGACGATCTCAGGCTCGGTGTCGGCGATGACTTCCAGCAAGGCGCCCAGGTCGCGCAGGTCGCCGCGCTGATCGTTGATGCCTTCGTGCACCCGCGCCAGTCCGAACAGGTTCGGCTCGGTCGCCGGATCGAGGGCGAAGCCGCTGACCTGTGCGCCCAGGTTCTGCAGCCACAGGGTCAGCCAGCTGCCCTTGAAACCGGTGTGGCCGGTGACCAGGACCCGCTTGCCACGCCAGAACTCCGGACTCAGGCCCATTGCTTCCATGGGGCCTCCCCGCTGTGCCACAGCGCTTCGAGGTGGTTCTTGTCGCGCAGGGTGTCCATCGGGTGCCAGAAGCCTTCGTGCTGGAACGCCTGCAACTGCTCTTCGGCGGCGAGGTCGGCCAGCGGCTCGGCCTCCCAGGAAGTCTGATCGTCAGCGATGTAAGGCAGCACCTTGGGCGACAGCACGAAGAAGCCGCCATTGATCCAGCCACCGTCGCCCCTGGGCTTTTCGGTGAAGCCCAGCACGCGGTCGCCGTCGCGCTCCAGCGCGCCGTAGCGGCCCGGCGGCTGCACGGCGGTGACGGTGGCCAGCTTGCCGTGGCTCAGGTGGAAGTCCACCAGCTCGCCGATGTTGAGGTCGGACACACCGTCGCCGTAGGTGAAGCAGAACGCCTCTTCGTCTTCCAGGTAGCGCGCGGCGCGGCGCAGGCGGCCGCCGGTCATGGTGTCTTCGCCGGTGTCCACCAGCGTCACGCGCCATGGCTCGCTGTAGTTCTGGTGCACGTCCATGCGGTTGTTGCGCATGTCGAAGGTGACGTCGGAGGTGTGCAGGAAGTAGTTGGCGAAGAAGTCCTTGATCGCGTAGCCCTTGTAGCCGAGGCAGATCACGAAGTCGTGGATCCCGTGGGCGGAATACTGCTTCATGATGTGCCAGAGAATTGGCTTGCCGCCGATCTCGATCATCGGCTTGGGCTTGAGGTGCGACTCCTCGCTGATGCGCGTACCGAGCCCACCCGCCAAAATAACTGCCTTCATCGTCTCCCCTCTCGTTCGTCACAGGGCTGCGCGCGGCGTTCTTGAGCCTGGCGGGCCTTCTGGCTAAACCTTTTTGCCGGTGCGGGCGCCGGGGCAATGGCCGCGAGCGCTCGTTTTATGGCGATTTGAGGGGGACTTGCAGGAAACGCGCCAGCTCTGCGGGCGTTGCGTCGGCGGGGACACGGGCATGAAAAAGGGATGGATCCGTCGCCGGGGCCATCCCTTTCGTGTGGCTGCATCAATGCATCGGTGGATCAGCCGAAAAGCGCGAACCCGTCGACAGTGGCACGCAGGTCGTAAGACTGGCCGTCGGCGGTCTGCAGGATCTCGATGTTGTCATTCCCGGCATACCAACCCTGCAGCTTGACGCCGCTGTCCGGAACACCGGCGCTGCCATCATTGACGCTGTGCAGGTACGCGTCGTCGCCGACACGGGTGACGTTCAACTGGCTGATGTTGGCAATGGTATTGAGGATCAGGGTGTCGTTGATCTCCCAGCCGGGCTGGTCCTGAATCGTCACCAGACCGGTCGTGTTGACGATGTAGGTATCATCCCCGCTGCCGCCCATCGCGACGCCGCCGCTGTTCGACTGCCCGGCAAGGTTGAGCACCAGCACGTCGTTGCCGCCGCCACCGGACAACAGGTAATGGCTGCCGGTACCGGTGAGCAGGTCAAAGCCCTCCTCACCAAAGGCACTGCCACTGCCGACCGTGATGGTGTCATTGCCATCGCCACCGTAGGCGAGGGTGCCCAAGTCATTTTTGGCGCCGACGATCACGTCGTCGCCGGCACCGCCATTGAGGATGTCAGCCTGCGCGACATCGCTGTCGAGCCCCGACTTCAGCCCGCCATAGAGGTAGTCGTTGCCGTAGTCGCCGTTCAGCGTGTCGTTGCCGTCGCTGCCTTCGAAGATATCGTCGCCCATGCTGCCCGTCATGACGTCGTCGAAGTGACTGCCACGCAGCGCCTCGATGTTCAGATACATGTCGCCCTGGGCCGTGCCGTTCTGGCCCAGTTGCCACATCCCGACCGCCACACCGACATCGCTGTCCTCATAGCTGACGGTATCCATCCCCTCGCCGCCGTCGAAGACATCCTGACCGAGACCACCGTAGAACACGTCATTACCGACGCCGCCGACGATGATGTTGGCACCGTCATTGCCATAACCTGTGAAATCGGCAGTGCCGGTGTAGGTCATTTTTTCGATGAACGGATCCATCTTCATCAGCGACAGGTTGGTGTACAGCTCGTCAAAGCCATCAGTCTCGCCCTCGGTGATGCTCACGCCAATGCTGTTGACCGTGTAGATGTCACCGCCTCGGCCACCTTCGAAGGTGATGCCCGCCGAATTGGCAGTGAAGTGGTCTGCCAGATCCGAACCGACGATTTTTTCCACGTTGACCAGCGTGTCGCCTTCGGCGTAGCCACCCGTTCCAAAGGCCTTGCCATCGTGAAATTCGAAGGTGACCGCATCGTTCGAACGGCTGTAGTCGGCAGCGTCGAAACCATCGGCGCCGTCCATGACCATGGCGCTCTCGCCGGCAAAGATCACATCGTTGAAATTCGAACCCTGCACGCCCTCGATACTCGAGTAGGTATCGCCGAAAGCGAAACCGGTGGCGCCCCAGATGCTGGACAACTCAATACTGAGCCCTTCAGGGCTGTCGGTGTAGCTGACAGTATCGAAGCCTTCACCGCCCACGAACTGATCGCCGCCATCGCCGCCCCACAGCACGTCATTGCCGGCACCGCCAACAATCACGTTCATCTGGGCATTGCCGTAACCCTTGAAGTCGCCCGTGCCGGTGAAAGTGAGTTTCTCCAGGAACGGATCAAGCTTCATGGTGTTGACGCTGGTGCGCAGCTCGTCATAGCCGCCCCGTTCCTCTTCAATGATCGTCACGCCTTCGCTGTCGATAATGTAGATATCGTCACCGCCAGCACCCTCCAGCGTCACCCCGGCAACCGAACTGGCCAGCGTGTCGTTGTTGGAGCTGCCGATGACTTTCTCGATATTGACCAGCGTATCGACGGATCCATCCGCCTTGGTGACCGTCGCCAGCGTTTCGCGCAGATCGACACTGACACCCGCCTGCATCAGCCCATAGTCCGCTGCATCGAACCCTTCCCCGCCATCCAGAAGATCCGAGCCGGCGCTGGCCCAAAGCCGATCGTCCGACTCCAGTCCGTAGAGTTCGTCATTGTCTTGAGTGCCGCCCATGAAATCCGCATCACTCGTTCCATTTATCACTGCCATGTGTTTCTTCCTTGCGTGGTTGTTGAATCCTGAACCGGTGGCGCAGACCTCTCTCCCAGGCCTGCCACCTGATCACCTAAACGGCGAATACGAAGCTATCGATTCGACAAAACCAAAGCTTGAGACCTACCGCGAAAAAGACCTTGCGGTGGCCGTCTGGATCTGTTCGATGGTGGCGGAGCCGGCGAACCAGTCCTTGAGCAGCACACCCTCCTGCGGCGTCTGCCCGGCCACGAACTTCGACTCGTGCAGATAGAGGTCGTCGCCGACGCGGTCAGCAAGCAAGTCCGTACTGCGGATGAACGACAGGATCACTGTGTCGCCACGGCTGGCGCCGTCATCCTGGATCGAGACCAACGCCCGGGTGTTGACGGTATAGGTGTCGTCACCTTCACCGCCGTTGGCCCAGCCGGTGCCCGTGCCGGTCAGCAGGTCATTGCCCTCGCCGCCGTCGGCCATGCCGTAGGTCACGGTGATGAGATCGTCTGAAGGGAGTGCCTCATGCACCTGGAGAAAAAGCATCCCCCTGAACCCCAAACAAAAACAGGCGACATAAAGTCGCCTGCCTCAAATGGCCGATGCCTTTCAAAAACGGCCTGAAAGGCATCGCACCCGGGTATCAGCCGAATACGCTGAACGCATCACCATTGATCGGCAGAACGTCGCCGTTGGCGGCCTTGAAGTGCTCGATGGTGTTGTGGCCGGCGAACCAGTCCTGAAGCTTCACGCCCCGATCGGCCCGGTCCCCGGTTTCATTGAGGAGCAGGTCATCGCCGATCCGCGTCAGTTGCAGCGATGCGGCCGAGTGGACGTTGTTCAGGATCAGCGTGTCGTTGGTGCTGCTTCCGTCATCCCGCAGGGTCACCAGTTTGCTGGTGTTGATGATGTAGGTGTCGTCACCCTCACCGCCGTTGGCGAAACTTCCGGACAGGAGCTGGCCCGAACTGCCGTTCTGCGACCCCAAGATCAACTTGTCGTTGCCCGCACCGCCCAGCAGCACGAAGTTGTCGCCGGTTCCGGTCAAGGCGTCGGCTCCGTCACCGCCGTCGGCGGTGCCGCTGACCACTGTGATGGTGTCATTGCCGGCCTCGCCGAAAGCCATGGTTCCGCGGTCGTCCGGAGCGCTGACGATGATGTCGTTCCCGTTGCCGCCGTACAGCATATCGGCTTGCGGCCCGCCGGCAGCGACATCAACGGCGAACGGCCCGAGCGGGCTGTACAGGCTGCCGTAGAGTGTGTCGTTGCCGTCGCCGCCATAAATCACATCATTGCCGAGGCCACCTTCAAAACCGTTGTCCCCTGCATTGCCGACCAGCGTGTCGTTGAAGCGGCTGCCGATGACACTCTCGATGTTGATCAGCACATCGCCCTCGGCATCCCCGCCCTGATTGACGCCGCTCAGCAGGTTGATGTTCACGGCCGTGGCGCTGTTGACGTACCAGGCCGAATCGTTCCCTTCCCGGCCGTCGATCACATCGGCACCTGCTCCGCCGATGAAGATGTCGTTGACGGTCGAACCCGAAAGCGTGTCGGCAAACCGGCTGCCCTGGAACAGCTCGATCCCTGTGTAGGTATCGCCGGAGGCGTCGCCGGTGTTGTTGGCATAGTTTTTCAGATCGATGGATACGGCACTGTCAGATGACTCGTAACTGACCAGATCCATGCCGCCCATGCCGTCAAAGGCCATGGGCGCGCTCGCGCCTACGAAAATGTCACCGAAACCTGTGCCGCGCAGGCCTTCGATACCGATGTAGGTATCCCCGGCCGCGATGCCGGAATTGACGCCGGTCTTCAGATTGATGCTGACCCCTACCGGACTGTCGATGTAGCCGACGGTGTCTGTGCCTGCACCACCGATGAACTGGTCGGCACCCGCACCGCCATACAGGATGTCGTTGCCGACCCCGCCGGTGATGATGTTGTCGTCCGCATTCCCCCAACCGGTGAAAGACCCGGTGCCGGTATAGGTCAGACGTTCAACATTGGCGCTCAAGAATATCTGGCCGAAGTTGGAGCGCACCTCATCATTGCCTCCGCCAGCCTGCTCGATGACGGTGCCCCCGCTGCCGTTGAGAATGTAGACATCGTCACCAAGACCGCCCTCGAACGTCGCAGTGGCCGTATCGAGATTGAACGTGTCATTGAACGCCGTACCGATGACTTTCTCGATGTTGGCCAACGTATCGCCTTGAGCATCCCCTCCGATACCGGCCCGCCCCGGACCGGTGGCGCGGATATCGACGTTGATGGCCTCTGACGAGCCCGAGTAGTCCATCACGTCACCGGTTCCGCCACCGCCGTCGAAGGCAAATGCACGGCTGTCGGCGACGAAGATATCGTTGACGTTCGAACCGAGGATTCTTTCGATGCCGGTGTAGGTGTCCCCTGCCGCGATGCCGGAGTTGACGCCGGTCTTGAAGTTCAGCGTCACGCCGACGGCGCTGTCCGTGTAGCCGACGGTGTCCATGCCGGCTCCGCCGATGAACTGGTCGGCACCCGCGCCGCCAAACAGCATGTCGTTGCCGGCCCCGCCCGTGATGACGTTGTCGCTGGCGTTGCCGTAGCCGGTGAACGCTCCGCTGCCGGTGTAGGTCAGGCGTTCGATGTTGTCCCGAAGCGACTGGATGTCGAAGCTGGTGCGCACCTCGTCGTTGCCGCCGCCGGCCAGCTCGATCACGTTGGTGAGGTTGCTCCCGTTGATGATGTACACGTCGTCGCCTGCGCCGCCCTCAAAGGTCGCGGTGCCCTTGTCGACGCTGAACGTGTCGTTGAACGCGGTGCCGATCACCTTTTCGATGTTGGTCAGCGTGTCGCCCTCGGCATCGCCCCCGATGCCGGCCCGTCCCGTTCCGCCGCCCTGGATCAGATCGACGTTGATGGCTTGCGACGAGCCCGAGTAGTCCACCACGTCACCGGTTCCATCACCGCCATTGATCTTGTCGGCGCCGGCGCTGCCCTTGATCACATCGTTGCCGCCCAGGGCATTGATTTCGTCGTCCCCGTCCGTACCTGTCAGCGTGTCCGCGCCGTTTGTTCCGTTGATGACTGCCATGTGTTTCTTCCTTGCCTTTTGATTGATCCGGTACTCGCCGGCGGGACGTTCCAGCCGTCCATTCCGAACGAACGATTGAGGTGTTATCTACAGGAAAATCCCAAACCTTGAACCGACGCCCCATCGATAACCCCGAAATAGAGAGGTTTGTCACAGCAAAAAAAAGGCGACCCCAAAAGGTCGCCTCTTTTTGACAGCATGCCGTCTCGAACCGGTCAGTCCGCCAGCCAGCCGTTCTCCCAGTAACGCAGGTTCTCGTCGCGCAGCACGTAGTCGCGCAGCACGACCTCGCGCAACTCGTCGCCCATGCGGTAGCTGGCGTCAGGGTCGGCCAGGTGCATGCGGATGGCTTGCAGCCATTCGTCGGTGGTGTTGGTCTTGACCCGGGTGCACGGCAGGTAACCGCGGTAGGCCTCGGTGTCGGTGCAGATCACCGGGTAACCGCAGGCGCCGTACTCCAGCAGGCGCAGGTTGCTCTTGCAGTCGTTGAAGATGTGGAACTCCAGCGGCGCCAGGGCCAGGTCCAGGTTGAGGCTGGCCAGTTTCGCCGGGTACACGTCCAGCCCGATCACGCCGTGGAACTCGTGCATGTACGGCAGCAGGTCGTCCGGGCACATGCCGAAGAACACCCAGTCGACCTCGTTGGCCAGCTCGCGCACCACGTCGGCGATCACCGCCAGGTCGCCGTGGTGGCTGGTGCCGCCGCCCCAGCCGACCCGCGGCTTCTTCGAGGTGCGGCGCTGGCTGCGCAGGCCGGTCCACAGGTGCCGGGACAGCATGTTGGGCACGACGCGGATGTCGTGGTGCATGTCCGACAGGACGTTGGCCAAAGGCGCGGTGGACACGACCACCCGGTCGCAGTAGCCGATGGCACGGCGCACCAGTTGCTCCATTTCATCGCGCTTGGGCATGTTGCGGATGTGCGCATTGCGCTGAGGCACGTCGATGACGTTGTCGTCGAGTTCGAAGATCCTCCGCGCATTGGAGAATTGCTTCAGCGGCGGGATCTCATCGATGGCGTGTTTCGAGTAACGCCCTTGCAGCACGATCACGTCGGGGGATTGGCGTTCGATCTCAATGATCGACGGCAAGCCGTAGCAAATGCGCCCTTCGGCCCGGTTCGCCGCTTCCAGCTCGATCATCGGCTGGCTGATGCGGTAGTGGCCGATGGCGGACGCGTTGATCGGCACGGCCAGCACATTGGGCAGCAGTTTCCTGGAGAACGGCGTCCAGCCGGTGCGCAGGCCCGGCTCCAGGCTGAAACTGGTCGCCCCGACGCCCTGCAGCGCCAGGTTGACGTTGAAGGCCGGGTCGCGCGCGATGACCGGCAACCAGCGCTGGTAGAACGTTTCGTGCTCTTGCACGTGCAGTTGCTGCTCTTGCTCCGTCGCCTCCACGGTAGGACGCGCGCCCAACGCCAGCTTGGCGTAAGGGTTCCAGACCACCAGATAGCCGTCCTGACCGACCCGCAGGCACAGATCCACGACGTTGAGCGTCTGGGTCAGTTCCTGCTCGTCCAGCCCTCCCGCTGCCTGGAACAGCGCCTTGCGAATCATCAGGCAATCGCCGCCGACGGCACTCAAATCGTGGGCCGTCTGCAAGCGGTACATGTAGCCGTCCGCCTGCATCGGCTGACCGTAGAACGGCAGCCCGACGGCCCCTTGCATGCCCAGCACCAGGCCGGCGTGCAGCACGCAGCCGTCCGGGTTGTAGAGCTTGGCGCCGACCACGCCGACCTCCGGGCGCTGGGCGTGATTGAGCAGTTCGTCCAGCCAGTCCGCCTGGGTGATCACCGCAAAGGAGTTGAGCATCAGCACGTATTCGCCGCGGGCCTGGCCCACCGCGAAGTTGTAGGTGGCGGCCGGGTTGCCCTGCTGCGGGTAACGCAACACGCGCAGCCGGTCGCTGCCCAACTGCGCCATGCCGTCCAGCCACGCCAACGCCTCGGCGCTTTCGCTGCCGTTGTCGACCAACAGCAGTTCGTACTCGCTGTAGGCGGTCTTTTCCAGCAGCGTCTCGACGCAGCGCTGCAAGGCCGCCGTCTGGTCCTTGGTGACGATGACCACAGACACCAATGGGCGGCGGGCATGGCGATAGTCGATGCGGTTGAGCAGGTCGATGCTGCCGCGGCGCAGCTCATGGGCAACGCCCAGGCGTTGCAGGTGCGCTTCGAGCACCCGCGGGCTCTGTTCGACGACGCCCGGTTCGGCCAGCCATTTGGCCAGGTCGAAGACCGATTCCAGCATCACTTCGGCGATATGGCCGACCACGTGCGTGCCGCCGCTTTCGACCATGCGCCACAGCACATCGTGAGGCGCAAGCTCTGCGAACTCCGGCGCAAAGCCGCCCAGATCCAGGAAGCGCTCGCGCTGGAACGCCAGCGCACGTCCGACGTAGGGGTAACTGCGCATGAGGTCGAGGTTGAAGTCCGGCTTGAACGCCGGCTCCGCCGACTCGCCGTTGCGCAGGCTACCTTCGTCGCCGTACAGGCAGGTCAGCGAAGGGTTGTGCACGATCCGCTCGGCCATGACCAACAGCGCCGGGGCCACCGGACGGTCACCCGCCTGCAGCAGGTAGAACCAGTCGGCCCCTTCCAGTTGCGGCAACAGCGCATTGACCTGCTCCAGGCCGTCGCCCTGCAACGGCATGCGGAAGACCTGGCCGTCCAGCGCCGGCTCGGAACAGTCGGCGGACAGCACCAGGATCAGTTCCGGCGGATAGTCTTGGGCGGCCAGCGCCTCCAGCGTGCGCTCGACGCCGTCGCGGCTGCCTTCTGCGTCGATGACCACCGGCACGATCCGCGGCTTGTGCGACCAACTGGCGAAGGTCTCCGGCAGCAGTCGGCGCTGGGCTTCGCTGAGCACGCGGCAGCCCAGCCATTGCGCGTAGAGCTCGGCAAAGCTCCAGCTGTCGATGCCGACGCACCACTCCTGACGGCTCTGCTTGGAGCCCAGGGTGCGGCTCAGGGGCAGCTCTTCCCAGGCGCGCGGCGACTCGTCGGCCTTGGCCAGCGGCACATAACGCACCCAACCCGGGGCCGGCGCCGATTCGCCGCTGCGGGCCTTGAGCATCTGCGTCATCCACTCGCGCTCGACCTCCACCGCATCCTTCATCGGCTGGCTGGCGCTCAGGCGCTCGGGGTACAGCCGCTCGGCGCTGAGCACGTTGTTGGAGATCGCCACGTTGCCGCGCCGCATCAGGCAGATGTACAGGGCGAAATCCAGAGACGCGGTGAAGCAGTGGCCTTCCTGGGTCAGCGCCGGCAACAGTTCCTCAAGATCGGTGCGCCGGAACAGGGCGTTGCTGAAGCCGCCCAGGACGTTCACCGGAAACTTCTCGAAGATCGCCAGCAGGTCGTCGCCCTTGAACAGGCCGCTGGCCGGCGACAGCGAGGTGTTTTCCAGGCGCGCCGGCAGGATGATGTCCTGCGCGTCCCACAGCAGACGCTGGGCCAGCACCAGGCTCACTTCGTCGCGCACCAGCTCGTGGGCCTGCTGCTCGATGCAGGAGGCGTAGAGGTGGTCGTCGTCGCACAGGAACTTGACGAACTCGCCCTGCGCCTCGGCCAGGCAGGCCTTGAGGTTGCCGATCATGCCCAGCGTGCGCGGGTTGCGCACGTAGCGCACCGCAACGCCGGACTGCTCGCTCACCGAAGCGACGATCTCCTGGATCTGGCTGCCGCGGCTGTCGTCGCAGACGATGATTTCAAGAGAACCGTAGGTCTGGCTCACGGCGCTGTTCAACGTCCGCTCGAAGAAGCGCGGGTTGAAGGCGGGGATGACGAGGCTGACAAGGGGGAGTGAATTCACGGCGGACTCGCAAGCGGCGGGAACCCGCCCGGTACAGCGAGCCCTTCGAAACCGCAAAAGAAGACAAAGAAAGAACGGTGGGGAAACGGGCGCTCGCGCGCCCGCTCATCCTCAGATCCTGTCGAACAGGCTCAACTGGGAGATCTTGCTGAACGCCAGTTGGGCGGCCTGCAGCATGGTCTGCTGCAGGGTCAGGCGGGTCATCACCTCGGCCGGATCCGAATCGCGGATCGAGCTCTGGGTGGTGGCGTTCGCCGCGGTCAGGCTGTCGTTGGTGGTGGTCTGCTCTTCCAGCGCCTGCCCGCGGGCACCGATCGAGGTGACCGCAGAGCCGATCTGGTTCACGGCGCTGTCGATGTTGCCCAGCGCCGACTCCATGGTGCCCTGGAACTTCTGCTTGGCCACCGGGTCGCCGTCGATCGGCGCCTTCAGCGCGGTGATCATCTGCCCCAGGGTGTCGAGCACGTTCTGGGTCTGGTGGTTGTTCGACTGGATCGAGAACTGGTCGCCGTTGGCCGGTGTGCCGCCAATGGCGAAGGTCACGCCGGCGGCGACGGCGTTGCCGCCGACCATGGTGCCCGACGAGATCGGCTTGCTGTCGGCCGTGATCGGCGCGGCATACAGGTCGAAGGCGGTGGCGCTGGTGAACTTGAGCACCGTGCTGCCGTTCGCCGGGAAGGTGTTGGTGTAGTCCGACGGGTTGGTGATGGTGGAGCCGGTGATCACCGCCGTCGACGGGTTGCCCGGGCTGCGCGCCGTGGTGAACGAGTCAGGGCTGGCCGACAGCTGGAAGCTGTGGCCGGCGATGACGGCGTCCGGGTTGGTGTCGCCGGGCTTGAGGTTGATGTTCAGCTTCATGTCCACGCCACGGAAGCTGACCGTCTGGTTGGCGCCGTTGCTGTTGCTGATCACGCCGTTCTGGCTGGCTTCGGCGGTCACGTCGTTGCCCAGGGCATCGGTGATCTTGATCTGGGTGCTGCTCAGGAAGCTGACGGTGTACGGCTGGCCGCCGCTGAACTTGGCGTTGTAGGTCGCGGCGGTGCCGACGGTGCCGTTGGACAGCACCACACGGCCGTCGTCCACGGCCGGGGCGGTCATGGCGGTCTGGGTGCGGCTGGTGTTGATGGTCTGCTGGAACGCGTCCCAGCCGGTGGTGTTGGTGCCCACCGTCAGGCCGTCGCCGATGCCCAGGTTGATCTGGGTCTGGTCGCCGTTATAGGTGAAGGTGCCGTCGGCGTTCTGCGAGTACGGCGCGGTGTCGGTCTTGGAGCCGGAGAACAGGTAGTTGCCGTTGGCGTCCTTGGAGTTCATCAGGCCCAGCACCTGTTGCTGGATCTGGCCCAGTTCTTCGGCGTAGGCGCTGCGGTCGGCGTCGGTCTTGAAGCCGTTGTTGGCGGCCAGGCCCAGTTCCTTGGCGCGCGCCAAAGCGGTGTTGATCGCGTCCAGGGTGGATTCCTGCAGGTTCAGCGCGCTCTTGGTGCTGCTGATGTTGCCCTTGTACTGCTCCAGGATCGCGCTCTGCTGACCCAGAGCCAGCAGGCGGCCGGCGCCGACCGGATCGTCGGCGGCGGTGTTGATTTTGGTCAGGTTGCTGGCTTCGTTGCTGGTCGCCACGGCGTTGCTGTAGTTGCGCTGGTAGTTCGCAGCTTGCGTCTCGTAATACTGGGCGGTGGAAATGCGCATGGATTACGACTCCTTAAAGGCTGTTGATCAGCGTGCTGAAAGTTTCCTGCGCAGCCTTGATGATCTGCGAAGACGCGGTGTAGTACTGCTGGTACTTGACCAGGTTGGCGGCCTCTTCGTCCAGGACGACGCCGGACAGCGAGTCGCGGGCGCCCTTGGCCTGGTTCAGGATCACCGTGGTGGCGGCGCTGTCGGACTTGCCCTGGGCCGCCTGGGTGCCGACGTTGGTCACCAGCTTGTTGTAGGCGTCGGTCAGGCTGATGCCCTTGCTCGCCGAACCGGTGTCCACGGTCTGCTTGGTCTGCAGGCCGACCAGCGCCTGGGCGTTGCGGTTGTCCGAGGACGCCGCGCCGGTCAGGTTCATCGTGAAGGTCTCGCCGGCCTTCGGCGTGGCGCCCACGGTGGTCTGCACGGTGAAGGTCTTCTGCACCGGCGGCACGACGCTGTTGTCCATCACCGGCGCGCCGGTGGCGTCGACCATGCCCACGTTCAGGTTCAGGGTGTTGGCCTGGCCCGGCACGATGGTGCCGGTGCCGATGCTGTTGCCCTTGGCGTCGACCATGCTGTAGGACTGGCTGCCGCCGCTCACCGCGCCGAACACCAGCTTGACCGGCGTCGAGTACTTGAGCGCGGTCTGCATTTCCGCCTGGGCGGCCGGGTTGTAGATGTCGATGGTGCTGGTCAGCGTCGGCTGGGTGTAGGTGCCCGAGTTGTTGGCGCTGGCCACGCCGGTCAGCGGGCCGGCTGCGGCGATTTTCTTCGGATCGGTCAGCACGGTCTGGATGCTGGCGGCCGCGTTGCGGGTCGGCGTCACCTTGAACGAGTCGCCGGCGCTCAGGGCACCGCCGTTGAGCGACAGGGTGAAGCCGTCGATCACCGGAGGCGGCGTGGTGGTGGTGCTGAACGTGCCCAGGTCAGTGCCGTCGGAGCGCTTGACGGTGTAGTCGGTGGCGCTGGTGAAGGTCACCTGGTAATCGCTGGTGGTCAGCTTGCCGGTGTCCTTGATGGTCACATCGAGGTTGCCGGAGCCGGCGCTGTTGCCGTCTTTGCCGATGCTGCGCTGGCTGATCAGCGCGGCGCTGTTGATGTTGTTGAAGATCGCCGCGCCGAAGTCACCGTTCTTGTCGATGCCCTGGGCCTGCTGGCGGTTCATCTGGTCGGCCACCACCAGTGCGACGCGGCCCAGCTCGTTGAGCGACGGGTCGAGCACTTCTTTGCGGTAGGTGAGCAGGCCGCCGATTTCGCCGCCGCTGACCACCGAGGTGATGTCGATGGTGCTCGAGCCGCGGTCCATCTGCAGCGCCATGCGCGACGGGTCGTCCTTGCTCGGCACGGTGCTCAGGGTATTGATGGTGTTGCCGACGACCAGTGGCTGGCCGCTGCCGACATAGACGTCGAGGCTGGTGCCACGCTCGACGACCTGGGCGCCGACCAGCTCGGACAACTGGCGCACGGCCTCGTTGCGGCTGTCGAGCAGGTCGTTCGGCTGGCCGCCGCTGGTGGAGATCTCGCCGATCTTCTGGTTCAGCGTGGCGATCGAGGTCGCCAGCTTGTTCACCTGGGACGCCATGTCCGACAGGTTGCCGTTGATCGTGGTGTTCTGGTCGTTCAGTTGCTTGGCCAGCGCGTTGAAGCGGCTGGTCAGGGCCTGGGCGCCGGTCAGGACGGTCTGGCGGGACGTGTCGTCGGTGGGCGACGTCGCGACCGACTGCATCGACGAGAAGAACTTCTGCAGCACGCCCGTCAGGCCGGTGTTGGTTTCCGACAGCGAGGCATCCAGCGCGCTGGCCTGGACCTGGTAGGCGGCCGCTTCGCTGTTGAGCGAAGTGGCGGTGTGCAACTGGGCCTCAAGGTAGGAGTTGTACACCCGGCGCACGTCGGCCAGGGTCGTGCCCGTGCCGATGAAGACGTTGCCGTACTGCTGCGAGGACTTGGTGCCCTGCACGGTTTGCTGGCGCGAATAACCGGCGGTGTCGACGTTGGCGATGTTATTGCCTGTCGTCGCCAGCGAGGCTTGGCTGGCGGACAGCCCCGACATCCCGATATTGAGCAAACTCATGATTTAAACCTTATTCCTTATGCCCTAGAGAGGCGTGGTGGAGGCACCCGCCGCAGCGTAGTTGGGGTAACTGCCCATCTGCCTGGCTATCTGCGAAATCTTGGTCGCGTAGTTCGGGTCGGTCGCGTAACCGGCCTTTTGCAACTCGCGTACAAACTGTTCTGGGTTATCGGCCGACTTCAGCACTTCTTGATAGCGATTGTTGCTCTGCAGCATCGTCACCAGATCGTGGAAGCTGTCCTTGTAGGAGGCGTAGGAACGGAACTCGGCCGTCTCCTTGACCATCTGGCCGTTGCGGAACTCGCTGGTGATCGCCCGGGCCGAATCGCCCTTCCAGTTGCCGCTGGCCTTGATGCCGAACAGGTTGTGGCTGCTGCTGCCGTCCTGGGCGCGCATGACCGACTTGCCCCAGCCGGTCTCCAGTGCGGCCTGGGCCACCAGGTAGCGCGGGTCGACGCCGATGCGCGCGGCGGCCTCTTTGGCCATCGGCAGCATGGTGTTGACGAATTCGTCGGCGTCGCTGAACGCGCGTTTCGCCGGCGCCAGCGGGATCTGCGCCATGGCGCGGCCGTAGATCTGCATCTGCCCGCCCGAGGCCTTGTCCGCCTCGGCCCGCGCCAGCCAGTCGCCGTTGTACAGCGGGCCTGCGCCGGTGTTGGCGGCCATGGCATTGGTGTTGGCGCCGACAGTGCTGCGCTGCGGCAACACGGTGTTCGTGGCCGCCGAGGCGGACGGCACCAGGCCGGCGAGCAAGCGGTCGGCCAGCTTCGGCGGCAGGGCCAGACGGCGCCGGTTGATCATTTCCATGTCGTTGCGGTGGGAAAGCTCGACGTTCGGCGCACGCAGCGAACGCGATGCCCACAGCGGACGCTCGCCGCTGACCCGCGACAGCGGGCCGGTGGCGGCGGTGCCGGCGGCGATCGGCGTTTCCACCGCGGCCGCCTTGGCCGCCGCCTCGCCCGGCGCCACCGGCTTGTTCTTGGTCATCTGCCGCATCAGCACGTCGGCCAGGCCGATGCCGCCGCCCTCGCGGGACAGCGACACCGCCAACTGCTGGTCGTACATTTCCTGGTACTGCTTGGCTTCCGCGGTGTTCATCGGGTTGTCCTTCCCGAGAGCCTCGGTGGCCGATCGCATCGACTTGAGCATTTCGCCCAGAAACAGCGATTCGAACTCCTGCGCCACCTTGCGCATGTTCGCGTCGCTGTTCTTGTCGCCGACCTTGAGCTGGTTCAGGCGATTGAGGTCCGAGTAGGCCCCCGAGTCGCTGCTGCTGACCAGACCGCTCTTGCGCATATCCATGGTCGCCGTCCTCAGATCACGATCAGATCGGCTTGCAGCGCGCCGGCCTGTTTCAATGCTTCAAGGATCGCCATCAGGTCGCCCGGCGCTGCGCCGACCTGGTTCACCGCACGCACGATCTCGTCGAGGGTGGTGCCCGGGCCGAACTTGAACATCGGCTTGGCTTCCTGCTCGGCGTTGACCCGCGAGCGCGGCACCACGGCAGTCTGGCCGTTGGACAGCGGGCCCGGCTGGCTGACGATCGGGTCTTCGGTGATGGTCACGGTCAGGCTGCCGTGGGTCACGGCGGCCGGTGCCACTTTCACGTTCTGACCGATGACGATGGTGCCGGTGCGCGAGTTGATGATGACCTTCGCCACGGCCTGGCCCGGATCGATTTCCAGGTTCTCCAGGATCGACAGATAGTCCACGCGCTGGCTCGGATCCAGCGGCGCGGTGACGCGGATCGAGCCGCCGTCGATGGCCTGGGCCACGCCCGGGCCGAGCATGTCGTTGATCTTGTCGACGATGCGTTTGGCGGTGGTGAAGTCGGAACGGTTCAGGTTCAGGGTCAGGCTGTTGCCCTGGTTGAAACCGCTCGGCACCGCACGCTCCACCGAGGCGCCGCCGGGGATCCGGCCGGCCGACGGAACGTTGACGGTGATCTTGGAGCCGTCACGGCCTTCGGCGTCGAAGCCGCCGACCACCAGGTTGCCCTGGGCCACGGCATAGACGTTGCCGTCGATGCCCTTGAGCGGGGTCAGCAGCAGCGTGCCGCCGCGCAGGCTCTTGGAGTTGCCGATGGACGAGACGGTGATGTCGATCTGCTGACCCGGCTTGGCGAACGCCGGCAGGTCGGCGCTGACCGACACGGCCGCGACGTTCTTGAGCTGCACGTTGCCCGATCCCGGCGGCACCTTGATGCCGAACTGCGAGAGCATGTTGTTGAAGGTCTGCAGGGTGAACGGGGTCTGCGTGGTCTGGTCGCCGGTGCCGTTGAGGCCGACCACCAGGCCGTAGCCGATCAACTGGTTGGAACGCACGCCGGAGATGCTGGCGATGTCCTTCAGCCGTTCGGCGTGTGCGTTGAAGGCCGCCGACAACAACAGCGCGGCCATCATGAGGCGCTTGAAATTCAAAGTAGCCACCTAGAAAGGGAACAGCGGGCTGAGGAAGAAACGGTCGAACCAGCCTGGCTGGCTCGCATCGGCGAACGAACCGGTGCCCGAATAGGTGATGCGCGCATCGGCGACCCGGGTCGAGGACACGGTGTTGTCGGTGGAGATGTCATCGGCACGCACCAGGCCTGCGATCCGCACCAGCTCGTCGCCGGTGTTGAGGGTCATCCACTTCTCGCCGCGCACGGCGATGATGCCGTTGGGCAGCACGTCGGCCACGGTCACGGTGATCGAGCCGGTCAGGGTGTTGCCCTGGGCCGCCTTGCTGTCGCCCTTGGTCGCGCGGTCGCCGCTGTAGCCGACGTCCAGGCTCAAGTCATTGCCGCCCAACGGGTTGTTGGTGGTGCCGCTGCCGCCGAACAGCGAAGTCAGGCCGATGCCGGTCTTGCTGTTCTTGGCCACCTGGGAGTTGGCGTTCTTGCTGGCCTGGGTCTTCTCGTTCAGGGTGATGGTGATGATGTCACCGACCCGGAACGCCTTGCGGTCGCTGTACAGGTTCTGCTCGAAGCCGGCCTGATAGATCGAGCCGTTGTTGGCCGCCGACGGCAGCGGCGTGCGCGGCAGCACCGGGGCGTAATAAGGGTCATTGGGCTTGGGCGTCGGCGCGACGCAGCCCGCGAGCGAGACCGCCCCACTCAATGCCAGAACGGATACAAAGCGATTCATGACCCTTACCTCACGGTGTTGCCGGCGGCCTCATGGCCGCCGTTCGGACTTGATTACAGATTCTGCGTTACGAACGAGAGCATCTGGTCGGCGGTGGAGATCACCTTGGAGTTCATCTCGTACGCGCGCTGGGTGGTGATCATGTTGACCATCTCTTCCACGGTGCTGACGTTGGAGGTTTCCAGCATGTTCTGCTCGGTGGTGCCGAAGCCGTTCAGGCCCGGGGTGCCGACTTGCGGCGCGCCGGAGGCGGCGGTCTCCAGGAACAGGTTGCTGCCGATGGCCTGCAGGCCGGCCGGGTTGATGAAGTCGGCGGTCTGCAGGTTGCCGATCACTTGGGAGGCCGGGTTGCCGGCGACGGTGATCGACACGGTGCCGTCCTTGCCCACGGTGAAGGTCTTGGCGTTGTCCGGGATGACGATGGCCGGCTCCAGGGCGAAACCGTTGGCGTTGACGATCTGGCCGTTGGCGTCCAGGTGGAACGTACCGTCACGGGTGTAGGACGTGGTGCCGTCCGGCTGCAGGATCTGGAAGAAACCGCGGCCGTCGATGGCCATGTCCAGCGGCTGCTCGGTGGTCTGCAGGCTGCCGGCGGTGAAGTTCTTCTGGGTGCCGACGATGCGCACACCGGTGCCCACTTGCAGGCCCGACGGCAGTTCGCTGTCCTGGGTCGACTGGGCGCCTGGCTGACGCTTGATCTGGTACAGCAGGTCCTGGAACTCGGCGCGGTCGCGCTTGAAGCCCGTGGTCGACACGTTGGCCAAGTTGTTGGAAATGGTGGTCAGGTTGGTGTCCTGGGCGGACAGACCGGTTTTGGCAACCCATAGAGCCGGAAGCATTCGATTCTCCTCGTGCGCCTGTTTTACGGCGCGACGTTCTGATAATTAGCTGATCTGCAAGACCCGAGCCATGGCCTGGTCGTCGTCTTTGGCGGTGTTCATCATCTTGACGTGCAACTCGAACTGCTTGGCCAGGGCCAGCACCGAGGTCATCTCTTCGACGGCGTTGACGTTGCTCGACTCCAGGAACCCCGACACCAGTTTGACGTTGGCGTCGGCCGGCGCAGGCTGGCCGTCCTTGGTGTGGATCGAACCGTCCAGGCCCTTGGTGATGGTCTTGATGTCCGGGTTGACCAGCTTGATGCGGTCGACCTCGGCCATGACCCGCGGGCCCTCGCCCATCGCGCGGATGCTGATGGTGCCGTCTTCGCCGACTTCCACCTGCTGCTCCGGCGGCACGGCGATCGGTCCGCCGTTGCCCATGACCGGCATGCCGTTGCCGGCGCGCAGCACGCCCAGGGCGTCGATGTTCAGGCTGCCGGTGCGCACGTAGCTCTCGCCGCCGTTGGGGTTCTGCACGGCGATCCAGCCGTTGCCGCTCACGGCCACGTCCAGGTCGCGCCCGGTCTGCACCAGCGAGCCCGGGCTGAAATCCGTGGCCGGCCGTTCGCTCATGGCAAACGCACGCGCCGGAAAGCTGTCGCCGAACACCGGCATCGAACGCGCCTGCTCCAGGTCGCGCTGAAAGCCGTTGGTGGAGATGTTCGCCAGGTTGTTGGCATGGGCCTTCTGCGCCAGTGCGTTCTGGCTGGCGCCGGTCATTGCCACATAAAGGTACTTGTCCACGCTGATTCCTCTGCCTGCCGGACGTTTGCCGCCCACTGCTGTACTGCGAAGCCATAAGCAATTTGCAGACCAACTTTTTTCTGACGGCCGACGGCCCGGTAAACAAAGGACTTGAGGGGTTAAGCGGGGAATCGCGGGAATGTATCGAAGACGAAAAACCGGCGCGCTCCTGCCGCTTGGCGGCAATGTGCGGCGAGATGACCTGTGGCGAGACTTGCTCCCGCCGGACTGCGCAGCGTCCCCCAAGGATGTGAGCGCTTTGCGCTCAAGCGGGAGCAGGCTCCCGCGCCACTCCGGGGCTCGCTCAGGCCTCGGGGTCTTTGCCCACCTCGTACACGCGCAGTTTATTGGCGATCGTGGTGTGCGAGACGCCCAGCCGCTTGCCCAGTTGCCGGCTGCTCGGGTGCTCGGCGTACAACCGCTCCAGCACCGCCTTCTCGAAGCGCCCGACGATTTCATCGAGGCCGCCCTCCAGCGAGAAATCGCCAAGCGGCTGACGCACGCCGTAATCCGGCAGGCGGATGTGCTCGGCCTTGACCGTCCCGCCGTCGCACAGGGAAACCGCCTGGAACAGCACGTTCTCCAGTTGCCGCACGTTGCCCGGCCAGTGGTAATGGCTGAGGCGATCCATCGCCGCCGGCGCAAGCTTGGGCAGCGGGCAGCCGATCTGCCGGCTGGCCTGGTCGAGGAAGTGCTCCACCAAGGGCGTCAGGCCGTCGAGGCATTCGCGCAGGGGCGGAATGTGCAGCGACAGCACGTTGAGGCGATGGTAGAGGTCCTGACGGAACTCGCCCCGGGCGCACAGCTCGGACAAGTCCACCTGGGTCGCACAGATCACCCGCACATCCAGGTACACCTCTTCGTCGCTGCCCACCCGACGGAAGCAGCCGTCCTGCAGAAAGCGCAGCAGCTTCACTTGCAGGCGCGGGCTCATCTCGCCCACGCCGTCGAGAAACAGCGTGCCGCCCGCCGTCAGCTCCAGCAGCCCGAGCTTGCCTTCGGCCCGCGCCCCCTCGAAGGCGCCAGGGCCGTAGCCGAACAGTTCGGTCTCGGCCATCGACTCCGGCAGGCCGGCGCAGTTGAGCGCCATCAGCGGCGACTGCCCGCGCGGACTGGCCAGGTGGCAGGCCCGCGCCAGCAATTCCTTGCCGGTGCCGGTCTCGCCTTCGATCAGCAGCGGCGCATCCAGCGGCGCCATGCGCCGGGCCTCGCGCACCACCGCCGCCATGACCTTGGAACTCTGGAAGATGCTGTCGAAACCACGCAGCTCCTGCTTGCGCACGTTATAGATGCGCTCGCCGACCCGGTCCGCGCGGTGCAGGGTCAGCACCGCCCCGGCCATGGCCTCGCTGTCGTCATGCTCCGATTGCAACGGCGCGATGTCGGCCAGAAAGATGTCGCCCTTGACCTTGACCCGCATGCCGTTGATCCGCGACTTGTTGGCGCGCACCAGCTCCGGCAGGTCGAAGTCCTCGGCGTAGCGCGACAGGGGAATCCCCGGCACCTCGTCCACCCGCACCCCGAGCAGTTGCGCCGCTGCGCGGTTGGCCGCGACGATCGAGCCGCCCATGTCGATCGACAGCACCGGGAACTCCAGGGCCCCGAGCAGCGCGTTGAGTTCCATGTGCCGGCGCTCGCTGGGCATCAGCCCGACCCGCTTGACCCCGAACACCCCGGCGATGGCCTCGAACTTGGGTCGCAGCGCCTGGAACTGGAGGTTGATCAGATTCGGGCAATGCAGGTAGATCGCGTTGCCGTGCTCCCCGCCCACCTCGCCACGGGCGACGTTGATACCGTACTCCACCAGCAGGTTGAGAATGTCGCGCAGGATGCCGATGCGGTTCTGGCAGTGGACTTTGATACGCATAGGAAGCTCGGATAGCGGTGAATGGATGGAATGCCCGATGCAAAACCCTGTGGGAGCCAGCCTGCTGGCCCCTACAGAGGGCGGCACCGCCCTGGATTTCTGTCGGGAGGCGAAAACAGTCGTCAAGATTATGTGACACACGAGCGCGCTTTCAAACCCGAAAACCACCGCAAACGCGACTCGCCCCACAAAGCGTAACGAATAGTTTACGAATTATGGAGACCTTTCCTACGACAAACCCGTGCCGACCTGCTGCATTCCCGCCCCGCCTGCGCTAATTCTGAGTCCATCGCAGGACATAACAAGAACGAATTCCCCTCGCAGGAGAGCAGTATGAAGCACACGCAATACGTGGCCCGCGAGCCCGATGCGAACGGTTTTATCGACTACCCCGCCGAAGAGCATGCGGTGTGGAACACGCTGATCACCCGTCAGATGAAAGTGATCGAGGGCCGCGCGTGCCAGGAATACCTGGACGGCATCGAAAAGCTCGGCCTGCCCCACGACCGCATCCCGCAGCTGGGCGAAATCAACAAGGTGCTCGGCGAGACCACCGGTTGGCAGGTCGCCCGCGTGCCGGCGCTGATCCCGTTCCAGACCTTTTTCGAACTGCTGGCCAGCAAGCAATTTCCGGTGGCCACCTTCATCCGCACCCGTGAAGAGCTGGACTACCTGCAAGAGCCGGACATCTTCCACGAGATCTTCGGCCACTGCCCGCTGCTGACCAACCCGTGGTTCGCCGAATTCACCCACACCTACGGCAAGCTCGGCCTGCAGGCCACCAAGGAAGAGCGCGTGTACCTGGCGCGCCTGTACTGGATGACCATCGAGTTCGGCCTGCTGGACACCCCGCAAGGCAAGCGCATCTACGGCGGCGGCATTCTGTCCTCGCCGAAGGAAACCGTGTACAGCCTGTCGGGCGAGCCGGAGCACCAGGCCTTCGACCCGCTGGAAGCCATGCGCACCCCTTACCGCATCGACATCCTGCAGCCGCTGTACTTCGTCTTGCCGAACCTCAAGCGCCTGTTCGACCTGGCCCACGAAGACATCATGGCCATGGTCAAGCAAGGCATGGAGCTGGGCCTGCACGCACCGAAGTTTCCGCCCAAGCCCAAGGCCGCGTGACCCGCAGCTTTGACTTGCAAGTGAGTCTGTCCGTCGCCGCCGCTTTGGTTTAGCGTGGCGACACAGGCGACCGATACGCCCCATAAAAAAAACACACACCCGATTTCAGGAAACATGCCATGTCCAGTTTGAACCAAGCCCATTGCGAAGCCTGCCGTGCCGATGCGCCACAAGTCAGCGACGAAGAGCTGCCGATCCTGATCAAGCAGATCCCTGACTGGAACATCGAAGTGCGCGACGGGATCATGCAGCTGGAAAAGGTCTACCTGTTCAAGAACTTCAAGCACGCGCTGGCCTTCACCAACGCCGTGGGCGACATCTCCGAGGCCGAAGGCCACCACCCTGGCCTGCTGACCGAATGGGGCAAGGTCACCGTGACCTGGTGGAGCCACTCGATCAAAGGCCTGCACCGCAACGACTTCATCATGGCCGCCCGCACCGACGACGTGGCCAAGACCGCAGAAGGACGCAAGTGATGCACTTCGACGCCATCGGCCGGGTGCCCGGCGACCCGATCCTCGGCCTGATGGAGGCCTACGCGCAGGATCCCAACCCGCGCAAGTTCGACCTCGGCGTGGGCGTCTACAAGGATGCCCAGGGCCTGACGCCGATCCCCGAAGCAGTGAAGATCGCCGAGGCGCGCCTGGTGGACAGCCAGACCACCAAGACTTACATCGGCGGCCACGGCAACCCGCTGTTCGGCAAGGTCATCAATGAACTGGTGCTGGGCGCAGACTCCGCCCTGATCGCCCAGCAGCGCGCCGGCGCCACCCAGACCCCGGGCGGCACCGGTGCCCTGCGCCTGGCCGCCGACTTCATCGCCCACTGCCTGCCGGGCCGTGGCGTGTGGCTGAGCGACCCGACATGGCCGATCCACGAGACCATTTTCGCGGCGGCCGGCGTCAAGATCAGCCATTACCCTTACGTCGGCGCCGACAACCGCCTCGACGTGGACGCGATGATCGCCGCGCTCAACCAGGCGCCGAAAGGCGATGTGGTGCTGCTGCATGCCTGCTGCCACAACCCGACCGGCTTCGACCTGAGCCACGACGACTGGCACCGGGTGCTGGAGGTGGTGCGCAGCCGCGACCTGCTGCCGCTGATCGACTTCGCCTACCAAGGCTTCGGCGACGGCCTGGAGCAGGACGCCTGGTCGACCCGGCTGTTCGCCGCCGAACTGCCGGAGCTGCTGATCACCAGTTCCTGCTCGAAGAACTTCGGCCTGTACCGCGACCGCACCGGCGCGTTGATCGTCTGCGCGAAAACCGCCGACAAGCTGACCGACGTGCGCAGCCAACTGGCCCACATCGCCCGCAACCTGTGGTCGACGCCGCCGGACCATGGCGCGGCGGTGGTGGCGACCATCCTCGACGACCCGGAGCTCAAACGCCGCTGGGCCGACGAAGTGGAAGCCATGCGCCTGCGCATCGCGCAGCTGCGCAGCGGCCTGGTCGAGGCGCTGGAGCCCCATGGCCTGCGTGAGCGCTTCGCCCACATCGGCGTGCAGCGCGGGATGTTCTCCTACACCGGCCTGTCGCCGGAGCAAGTGAAGCAGCTGCGCGACCACCACAGCGTGTACATGGTCAGCTCGGGCCGGGCCAACGTGGCCGGCATCGACGCCACCCGCCTGGATCTGCTGGCCGAGGCCATCGCCAAGGTCTGCCGCTAAAACCCTTGCGGGGGCGGAAAAATCCGCCCCCGCAAGGGTTCGCAACCTCCCCTGTCGCTCACAAGCGTTGCATGCGCCACCAATACCTGTGGGAGCGGGCTTGCCCGCGATGACGTCAGCCCAGGCACCGCCGAACAGGATCCAGGCATCGGCTTCCACACTCCCGCCATTGACCTGTCTAGACAATCCCGCCCGTCGAAATAAACGGACATAAAAGCCTGATTGTCATTTTCAGTGCTGTATCCTTCCCAGGCTTTTTCAAAGCGCGGATCTACCAGATCTATCAACAGACTTAGCGAGGAGCGCAACCATGCACGAGATTCCGAATCTCCCCTTCCCAAGCCTGCACGTACCTGAGCAGACGACCACGCAACAGGCCGGCGCCCAACAGCCCGAGCCCAAAGAAGCCGCCGAAGGCCGCCCGGCCGACAGCGAAGAGTAAACCCCGCCGTACAGACCGTGTGGAAAGCGCTAACATGCGCTTTCCACACTGCCTGAAAGCCGACTCCGCCATGACCGACGAATCCTTCAACGAACAGCAGGCCGCCGTCCTGATCGACGCCACCGAGCGCATGATCGAGATCTGGAGCCGTCTGCCGCCGGAAAAACAGGCCGCCCTGCTCGCCCGCTTCGGCAGCGAAGAGAACGCCCTGGCCGCATTGGTCACCACGCAACTGGTCGCACCCGACAAATAGTTTTACTTTTGCACGCCCCTGCCCCATCCACGCCGGTATCATAAGCAGCCTATCTATCCTGCCTGTCCCGTGGATCGTTCCCCATGTCAGAAACCCGGCGCCCCTTGGCGGTCACGCTGCAAGTCGTCTCCATCGTCCTGTTCACCTTCATCGGCTACCTCAACATCGGCATTCCGCTCGCCGTGCTGCCCGGCTACGTCCACAGCGACCTGGGCTTCGGTGCGGTGATCGCGGGCCTGGTGATCAGCGTGCAATACCTGGCCACCCTGCTCAGCCGCCCCTATGCCGGCAAGATCATCGACAACAAGGGCAGCAAGCGTGCCGTAATGATCGGGCTGGCGGGCTGTGGCCTGAGCGGCGTGTTCATGCTGATTTCGGCGTGGACGCCCCATCTGCCGCTGCTCAGCCTGATCAGCCTGTTCATCGGCCGGCTGGTGCTGGGCAGCGCGGAAAGCCTGGTGGGCTCGGGCTCCATCGGCTGGGGAATAGGCCGGGTCGGCGCGGCGAACACCGCCAAGGTCATTTCCTGGAACGGCATCGCCAGCTACGGCGCCCTCGCGGTCGGCGCGCCGCTGGGGGTGTGGCTGGTCAGCCGCCTGGGCCTGTGGAGCATGGGCGTGAGCATCATCCTGCTGGCGGCGCTGGGGCTGCTGCTGGCCTGGCCGAAGACCGCCGCGCCTATCGTCGCCGGCGAACGCCTGCCGTTCATGCATGTGCTGGGGCGCGTCTTTCCCCACGGCTGCGGCCTGGCGCTGGGCTCGATCGGCTTCGGCACCATTGCCACCTTCATCACCCTGTACTACGCCACCCGCCAGTGGGACAACGCCGTGCTGTGCCTGAGCCTGTTCGGCGCCAGCTTCATCGGCGCGCGGCTGCTGTTCGGCAACCTGATCAACCGCCTCGGCGGCTTCCGGGTGGCGATCGCCTGCCTGTCGGTGGAAACCCTCGGCCTGTTGCTGCTGTGGCTGGCGCCGGACGCCCACTGGGCGTTGGCCGGGGCGGCGCTCAGCGGCTTCGGTTTCTCGCTGGTGTTCCCGGCGCTGGGCGTCGAGGCGGTGAACCTCGTACCGGCCTCCAGCCGCGGCGCGGCGGTGGGCGCCTACTCGCTGTTCATCGACCTGTCGCTGGGGATCACCGGGCCGCTGGCCGGGGCGATCGCGGCAGGGTTCGGCTTCGCTTCGATCTTTCTGTTCGCGGCGCTGGCGGCGCTGAGCGGCCTGGCGCTGAGCGTCTACCTGTACCGGCACACGCGCAAATACCCGCAGGACTAGAAGTCCACCTTGCCCCGTCCGGCCTTGATGTTGCCGCGCTTGGCCTTGGACTCCAGCCGACGCTTCTTGGAACCCAGGGTCGGCTTGGTCGGACGGCGTTTCTTCTCGACCTTGACGGCGCCCTGGATCAGCTCGGCGAGGCGCTCCAGCGCATCGGCGCGGTTCTGCTCCTGGGTGCGGTACTGCTGGGCCTTGATGATCAGCACGCCGTCGGCAGTGATGCGACTGTCGCGCAGCGCCAGCAGGCGCTCCTTGTAGAACTCCGGCAACGACGAGGCCGGGATGTCGAAGCGCAGGTGCACGGCGCTGGAGACCTTGTTGACGTTCTGCCCGCCGGCGCCCTGGGCGCGGATGTAGGTCAGCTCGATCTCGGCGTCGGGCAGGTGCACGTTGTTGGAAATCGCCAGCATGGAAAAGCGTCCGGATTCAGAGCGCGCAGGATACCGCGAAACCGCCCCGCCCTTGCCGCCAATCCATTGCGCAAAGGCCAGAAACGACAAACCCGGCACGGGGCCGGGTTTGTCGTTTCTGCATCTGACGCTTACTTGGCGATGCCCGCCGCAGGCACGGCGTGCTGCGCGCTGCGCTTGTTCTTGATCACGTAGCAGACCCACATGAACACGACCCACACCGGAATCGCGTAGACCGACACCTGGATGCCAGGGATCAGCAGCATCACGCCCAGGATGAACAGGACGAACGCCAGGCAGACATAGTTGCCGTACGGGTACCACAGCGCCTTGAACAGCGGCTTCTGGCCGGTCTTGTCCATGTGCTGGCGGAACTTGAAGTGCGAGTAGCTGATCATCGCCCAGTTGATCACCAGGGTGGCCACCACCAGCGACATCAGCAGCTCCAGCGCATGCTGCGGCATCAGGTAGTTGAGCAGCACCGCCACCAGCGTCACCGCGGCCGAGGCAAGGATCGAACGCACCGGCACGCCGCGCTTGTCGATCTTGGCCAGACCTTTCGGCGCGTCGCCCTGCTCGGCCATGCCCAGCAGCATGCGGCTGTTGCAGTAGGTGCCGCTGTTGTACACCGACAGCGCGGCGGTCAGCACCACGAAGTTGAGGATGTGCGCGGCGGTGTTGCTGCCGAGCATCGAGAACACCTGCACGAACGGGCTGCCGCTGTAGGAGTCGCCGGAAGCGTTCAGGGTCGCCAGCAGCGTGTCCCACGGGGTCAGGGACAGCAGGATCACCAGGGCGCCGATGTAGAAGATCAGGATGCGGTAGATCACCTGGTTGATCGCTTTCGGGATCACGGTCTTCGGCTTGTCGGCTTCGGCTGCGGTGAAACCGAGCATCTCCAGGCCACCGAAGGAGAACATGATGATCGCCATGGCCATCACCAGGCCGCTGACGCCGTTGGGGAAGAACCCGCCGTGGGACCACAGGTTGCTCACCGAGGCCTGTTCGCCGCCGTGGCCGCTGACCAGCAGGTAGCTGCCCAGGGCGATCATGCCGACGATGGCCACGACCTTGATGATCGCGAACCAGAACTCGGCCTCGCCGAAGACCTTGACGTTGGCCAGGTTGATCGCGTTGATCAGCAGGAAGAAGGCCGCTGCGGTGACCCAGCTCGGGATCTCCGGCGCCCAGTAATGGATGTACTTGCCGACCGCCGTCAGCTCCGACATGCCCACCAGGATGTACAGGATCCAGCAGTTCCAGCCCGACAGGAAGCCGGCGAAGCCGCCCCAGTACTTGTGCGCGAAATGGCTGAAGGAACCGGCCACCGGCTCTTCGACGATCATCTCGCCCAGCTGGCGCATGATCATGAACGCGATGAAGCCGCAGATGGCGTAACCGAGGATCATCGACGGGCCGGCGGACTTCAGCACCCCGGCCGAGCCGAGGAACAGGCCGGTGCCGATGGCGCCGCCGAGGGCGATCAGTTGAATGTGGCGATTTTTCAGGCCGCGTTTCAGTTCGCCTGATTGCGGGTTTTGTCCACTCATGAAAAGGGTCTCACGCAGGGTTTGATGTTGGTCAGTAGACGTTGCTGCACGGTCGCGATTTTCAGGCGACCCCGATCAAACCCCAGCGCAGGCACCAGGAATTAAGCTCTTTAACAACACTCATGCGTCACCTGTTTGTTCTTGTCTGTGACGAAATCGAACCCGGCACGCTTGTGGCGCGACGGAGTGAACAAGGCGGATAGCCTTGAGGTTTGCGCGATTACGCAGGGAGTCACAGTTCAAACGCGGCGCATTGTACACCGCCAACCCCCTGCTGCCAGACATCACTGGATCAGCGTTGCCTTGGGCCGGGATTGCACGTGTCCGCCCCGGGAGGCCCGGGCGGCTGCAAAAGAAGGGTCAGGCCTTTGCGGGCCATCGGCGCGGACGTCGGAAAACACGTCACACGGGGTGAGAAAAAACGGATTGCGGCGTTCATTGCGCCTCCTTCTTGTTATGCACCTGCACGACAGGCATGGGGCGCATCTCACCTGCCAAACGCCCCTGAAACAAGCACGCCAGAGCCTTGGGAAGCCCCCGGGGGCGGGCACTTCGGCAGGTTTTCCTTACACCCCGAAAAACACGCGGCACTCAGGTCGTTTCCTCGGTATTTGCGTAAATATTTCTGTACAAGCCGTAACGAAAAAATTCCATTTCAGAAAATTCCGACAGCCGTCTGCAAATTGACGGTAGGAGGCTAACGGTCAGGTGAATCGATTTAGTCACTGTTTTGCAATGAGAAAGATTCACCCGGAAAAATGGAATAAAAAGTCCATTTAAAAATTAAATAGAGGATTTTTTGCAATGCAAAAAGCGCTGGTCTACGTTCTTCACGTCTCGCCGAGCCGCATCGACCGGCGAGTCAGTGTGTGACCCACCCTTGGGCCGCACTGTTGCTCCCACCGTGAACGTTATCTAGGAGATAGACCATGCAAGCGATCGAAAAAGACCTGGACTCCGAACTGCAACTGGACGAATGGTTCGAAGCCCCGACCCATGAAGCCGCCGTGGAAATGATGCAAGCCGACGCGGTCGTACCGTTCGGCACGGCGATGTGGCCTCTGTAAGCCATTCCCGGGCGGGCACGATCGGCCGGTCGTGCCCGCCGCATTCCACACGGTCTGTCAGGGAGCATTCATGGACAAGCCACGCGCGATAGCGCATTTCCTGTACTACCTCGAACATCATCCTGCCCTTGCCGGCCTCGAATCGGCGAAGGTACTGCTCGGCCACACCGCCGACTACGAAGCGCTGACCGGCGCCATCGCCGAACAGGCCGGCGACCACCCGCGCTTCAGCTTCAACGCCATGCGCCTGGACCTGGAATCCACCGCCGTGCTGGCCTCGGCGATCACCGACACCGATCTCTACATTTTCTTCTACGACTCCTCCACCCTGCCCAACCCGCGCCCCGACGGCCCGGACTTCGTGCGCGCCCTGCAAGGGGTGATGGCGGAGAACTGGAAGAAGTCGCTGCTGTTCAAGGACTACGGCGATTATTTCTACGACACCTTCAGCATCGCGCCGCAGCGGATCGCCGGGCTCAACAGTCACCTGATCCAGCGCATGTCCCAGGCCACCACCTTGAGTTTCAGCGACGAGCACGGCTCGTGGTTCGAAACGCCCCTGAGCAGCATCAAGAAGTGGACCGACATCAACGGCGTCGGCAACTTCGACCTGGCCCCCGGCGAGATCGCCACCCACAGCGAGGCCATCAACGGCCACGTGAAGTTCAAGGGCACCTTCCTCAGCACCATTCCGTTCGCCCGCAAGTACGGCGTGCTGGAATCGCCGCTGGAACTGTGGATCGAGAACTCGACCATCCAGCGCATCGCCACCGACGTGCCGGGCCTGGAGCACGACTTCAACAAGTACCTGGACGCCAACCCGTCGAACCGGCGGATCGAGGAGCTGGGCATCGGCACCAACGAAGGCGTGAAGTCGCTGTATGCGCGCAACGCCGGGTTCGAGGAACGCCATTGCGGCCTGCACCTAGGCCTTGGCGGCGGCGCCAAGGGCAGCCATCACCTGGACCTGATCTTCTCCGGCGGCGTGCTGGCCCTGGATGACAAGCCGGTGTTCGACGGGCGGTTTGTGCTCTGAACCCGGCTGTTGGAGGACAACCTGTGGGAGCCAGCCTTCTGGCGATAGCGGTCTGCCTGACGCATCGATACCGGATGTGCCGCCGTCATCGCCAGCAGGCTGGCTCCCACAGGGATCTTGGGTGAGTGCGGAATCTGCGGACACCACAAGGCTGAACGCCGGGCAAAAAAAACGCCAACCCTGAGGTTGGCGTTTTTCGTTCATTGCATCGGCTGGAGCTTAACGCGGCTTCGGCGTGCTGCGGCGCTTGCCCGCTGGCTTGTCGCCGTCGGTCAGCTTGATCCCCGGACGCTTCGCCGCCGGCTTGGCCGGGCGCTTGGTGTCTGCCGGACGCTCGGCCACCGGCGTACCGCGACCGGCAGGCGCACCGCGGCCTTCGCCACGCTCGCTGCGGCCACGCGGAGCACGCTCACCGTCCCCACGGGCGGCCGGCTTGCGGCCAGGACGCTCGCCTTCCAACTGCGGCTCACGACCCGTGCGCGGCGTGGCCGGCGCACCGTTGGCCGGGCGCAGGGTGCGCACCCGGTCGGCCCGGGCCATCGGCCGCGACGACTTGCGCTGCAGGCGCTCCATCTTGTCCTTGCTCTTGGCGTTCAACTGCGGCAACGCCACCGGGGTCAGGCCGACCTCGGCGCTCAGGATGTCGATTTCGTACTGGCTCATTTCGCGCCAGCGGCCCATCGGCAGGTCGGAGTTGAGGAACACCGGGCCGAAACGCACGCGCTTCAGGCGGCTGACCACCAGGCCCTGGGATTCCCACAGACGACGCACTTCACGGTTGCGGCCTTCCATCACCACGCAGTGGTACCAGTGGTTGAAGCCTTCACCGCCCGGTGCCTGCTGAATGTCGGTGAACTTCGCCGGACCGTCTTCGAGCATGACGCCGGCCTTGAGCCGGTCGATCATTTCGTCGTCCACCTCGCCGCGCACACGCACCGCGTATTCGCGGTCCATCTCGTAGGACGGGTGCATCAGGCGGTTGGCCAGCTCACCGTCGGTGGTGAACATCAGAAGGCCGGTGGTGTTGATGTCGAGACGGCCGATGTTGATCCAGCGGCCTTCTTTCGGACGCGGCAGCTTGTCGAACACGGTCGGGCGGCCTTCCGGGTCGTCGCGGGTGCAGATCTCGCCGTCGGGCTTGTTGTACATGATCACGCGGCGCACGGACTCGGCGGACTCTTCGCGCTTGATCACTTTGCCGTCGATGGTGATGGCGTCGTGCAGGTCGACCCGCACGCCGAGGGTCGCGTCCTTGCCGTTGACCTTGATCCGGCCCTGGCTGATCCAGGCCTCGACGTCACGGCGCGAGCCCACGCCGATGCGGGCGAGGACCTTCTGCAGCTTTTCGCCTGCAGGTGGGGTTGGCTGGTCGTCTTGCTGTTCGATGTCGCTCATCTGGGCACCTCCCGGTGTGGTCTGTCCAGGGCCCCGGAACGGGTGCCCTGAAGCATTGGAAACAGTGTGTTCGGGCGAAGGGTTCGCCGAAGGGTCGCGAATCATACGCGGATCTGGCCGTTCGCGCATCAGAGACTAGCTGACGCGCGCCCGTTCATTTCTTTTTCCGCCGACCGGCGCCGCCCAACCGGGCCAGGCGCAACGCGGCCTCGGCCAGCACCGTGCGCCTGTCGTCCTTGTCGAGTTTCTTCCAGGCCTTGATCTCGCGCTTGCTGCGGCCGCAGCCCAGGCAGATGTCGTCGCTGAACTTGCAGACATCGATGCAGGGGTCTTTGGTTGAGCTCATGAACATCTCCCTTCAATGCCATTCCACAAGGGTCATGATGCAGGCAAACCTGTGGGAGCCAGCCTGCTGGCGATGGCGGTCTGCCTGACGCATCGATTCCGAATGGACCGCCGCCTTCGCGAGCAGGCTCGCTCCTACAGAGGTTTTGTGACGCCGCCAAACCTGTGGGAGCCAGCCTGCTGGCGATGGCGGTCTGTCGGACGCATCGGTGACGAACGGACCGCCGCCTTCGCGAGCAGGCTCGCTCCAACAGGTGTTGGCGTCAGTCTTCGCGTTCGAGGCGCTCGGCTTCGATGGCTTCGGCCAGGGCGCGGGCTTCGGCTTCTTCGTCGCTCAGTTCGGGCTCCGGCTGTTCAAGAGCGGCGACGGCGGCCAGCAGCTTTTCCCGGGCTTGGGCGACGCCGAGGATGTCCTCTTCGGGCTCAGGCTCGGGCTCAAACACCGACTCAGGCTCTGGCTCGGGCTCGAACACCGACTCAGGTTCCGGCACGTCTTCGAAACCGTCCGGCGCCCCGCCCTCTTCCAGTCCGTCGCGCAGCAGGTCGTCGAAGTCGGTCTTGATCCCCTCCTCCATGCTGTCCAGCTCCAGCAGCAGGGTGTGGAAGCTGGTTTCCTCCTTCGGCTCCTCCGGCTCGGCGCTGGCGTCGGCCTGTTCCTGGAGGCCCGGCGGCACCGGGGCGTCGTCGAAGTCGAGCATCGGTTCCGGCTCGATCTCGCGCAGCTCGGCCAACGGCGGCAGTTCGTCGAGGCTCTTGAGGTTGAAGTGATCGAGGAACAACTTGGTGGTGGCGAACATCGCCGGTTTGCCCGGCACGTCGCGGTAGCCGACGATGCGGATCCACTCGCGTTCGATCAAGGTCTTGACGATGTTGCTGTTGACCGCCACGCCCCGCACGTCCTCGATTTCGCCACGGGTGATCGGCTGGCGGTAGGCGATCAGCGCCATGGTTTCCAGCAAGGCACGGGAATAGCGCTGCGGGCGCTCCTCCCACAGGCGGCCGACCCACGGCGAAAACTTCTCGCGGATCTGCAGGCGGTAGCCGGAGGCCACCTCCTTGAGCTCGAACGCCCGGCCTTCGCAGGACTTGCCCAGCAGGGTCAGGGCCTTCTTGAAGACCGCCGGCTCCGGCCGTTCGCCCTCCTCGAACAGTTCGAACAGGCGCTCAAGGGATTGCGGCTTTCCCGAAGCCAACAGGAAGGCTTCAAGCAGGGGGGCCAGCTCGCGGGGTTCAGTCAGGTTCATGTTTCGACTCGTTATTCGGCTCGGGCTCGCACGTGGATCGCGGCGAACGGCTCATTCTGCACCAGCTCGACCAAGGATTCCTTGACCAGCTCAAGGACCGCCATGAAGGTCACCACCACCCCGAGCCGGCCTTCCTCGGCGGTGAACAGCTCGACGAACGGCACAAACCCGCCGCCCTTGAGGCGTTCGAGCACATCGCTCATGCGTTCGCGGGTGGACAGCGCCTCGCGGCTGACCTGGTGGCTTTCGAACATGTCGCCCCGGCGCAGCACCTCGGACATGGACATCAGCAGCTCATCCAGGATCACGTCCGGGTGCAGCTTGCGCACCTGGGCCTGGGGGGCATCGAGCTTGGGCACGATCACGTCGCGGCCGACCCGGCTCAGCTCGTCGATGCCTTCGGCGGCGGACTTGAAGCGCTCGTACTCCTGCAGGCGGCGGATCAGCTCGGCGCGGGGGTCTTCTTCCTCGTCCTCGACGGTCTCGGCCCGGGGCAGCAGCATCCGCGACTTGATCTCGGCCAGCATCGCGGCCATCACCAGGTACTCGGCGGCCAGTTCCAGGCGCACCGACTGCATCAGCTCGACGTAGCCCATGTACTGGCGGGTGATCTCCGCCACCGGGATGTCGAGGATATCGATGTTCTGCTTGCGGATCAGGTACAGCAGCAGGTCGAGCGGGCCCTCGAAGGCTTCGAGGAACACCTCCAGCGCGTCCGGCGGGATGTACAGGTCAATCGGCAACTGCGTGACGGCCTGGCCATAGACCATGGCGAACGGCAGTTCCTGCTGGGCTCCGGCCTGGGGATCGACGGTTTCGACGGCGGACATTCAGGCCTCGACCATGAACGGGGTCGGGTCGCCGCAGCCGACGCGGATCACTTCCGGATCGTCGCCGGTCAGGTCGATCACGGTGGAGGCCTTGATGCCGCCGAAGCCGCCGTCGATGATCAGGTCCACTTGGTGCTCAAGCAGTTGGCGCATCTCGTAGGGATCGCTCAACGGATCTTCGTCGCCGGGCATGATCAGGGTCACGCTCATCAGCGGTTCGCCCAGCTCGTCCAGCAGCGCCAGGGCGATCGGATGGCTCGGCACCCGCAGACCGATGGTGCGCTTCTTGGGGTGCAGCAGCAGGCGCGGCACTTCGCGGGTGGCGTTGAGGATGAACGTGTACGGCCCCGGCAGGTGGGCCTTGAGGATGCGGAACGTGCCGGTGTCGATCTTGGCGTAATTGCCCAGTTGCGACAGATCGCTGCAGATCAGCGCAAAGTTGTGCTTGTCATCCAGTTGGCGCAGACGGCGGACGCGCTCGATGGCGCTCTTGTCGCCGATCTGGCAACCGATGGCGTAGGAAGAGTCCGTGGGATAAATCACCACCCCGCCCTTGCGGATGATCTCGACCGCCTGTTTGATCAGGCGCGCCTGCGGGTTTTCCGGATGGATCTGGAAAAATTGACTCACATTCTCTTCCTGTTCAGACGGCCGCGATAACTGGGTCATGTTTGAACCGGCGCCACAGGGGCGGCAGGTCCTCCGGCACCGGCCGGTACTGGCCGATCTCGGACCAGCCACCAGGGCCATGGAAATCACTGCCGGCGGTGACCAGCAGACCGAATTCGCGGGCCAGGATCGAGAGGCTGCCCACCTGCTCCGCCGGTTGGTGGCCGTTGACCACCTCAAGCGCCTGTCCGCCCGCTTGAATATAGTCGGCAATCAGCCGGCGGCGCTTGCTGCGGGTGAAATCGTAGTGCCAGGGATGCGCCAGGCTGACCCAGGCCCCGGCGTCCCGCAGGGTCGCGACGGTGTCCTCCAGGGTCGGCCAGTGCTGTTTGACGTCCCCCAGCTTGCCGGCGCCCAGCCATTTGCGGAACGCCTCGGCGCGATCCTTGACGAAACCTTCGCGCACCATCCAGTCGGCAAAATGCGGACGGGCCGGCGCGTTGCCGCTGTCGCCCAGCGCCTGCTGGATCTGCCGGGCGCCTTCGAACGCGCCGGGCATGCCCTTCTGGGCCAGCTTGCGGCCGATCTCCTCGGAACGCAGCCAGCGGCCGTCGCGCAGTTTGGCGATGGCCTCGACCAACGGTGCGGCGTCGACGTCGAAGCCGTAGCCCAGCACATGAATGGTCGCCCCGCCCCAGGTGCACGACAGCTCGACGCCGTTGATCAGCTGCATGCCCAGGCTTTCGGCGGCGGTGCGCGCTTCGGCCAGGCCTTCCAGGGTGTCGTGATCGGTCAGGGACAGGATCCGCACGCCGTTCTCGAACGCTCGCGCAACCAGTGCCGCCGGCGCCAGGGCGCCGTCGGAGGCTGTGCTGTGGCAGTGCAAATCGACATTCACGGGGATGTGTAACCTCAAATCAGCTGGCGCTATCGCGCGCCCGTATGTTTGTTATTATGCCGCCACATCCAGCTTCTGGCTCTCACTGTGAAACAATTCATCGATTTCATCCCGCTCCTGCTGTTCTTCATCGTCTACAAACTCGATCCGCGCACCGTCGACGTCGCCGGCCACGAGCTGACCGTAGGCGGCATCTACAGCGCCACCGCGATGCTGATCGTCAGCTCCCTGGTGGTCTACGGCGCGCTGTTCATCAAGCAGCGCAAGCTGGAGAAGAGCCAGTGGCTGACCCTCGTCGCCTGCCTCGTGTTCGGCAGCCTGACGCTGGCCTTCCACAGCGAGACCTTCCTGAAATGGAAAGCCCCGGTGGTCAACTGGCTGTTCGCCCTGGCCTTCATCGGCAGCCATTTCATCGGCGACCGCCTGCTGATCAAGCGCATCATGGGCCACGCCCTGAGCCTGCCGGAACCGGTGTGGCTGCGCCTGAACATCGCCTGGATCGCGTTCTTCCTGTTCTGCGGCGCCGCCAACCTGTTCGTCGCCTTCACCTTCCAGAGCATCTGGGTCGACTTCAAGGTGTTCGGCAGCCTGGGCATGACCGTGCTGTTCCTGGTCGGCCAGGGCATCTACCTGTCCCGTCACCTGCACGACGCCGATACCACAACGCCAAAAACCGAGGACTGACATGCTTTACGCCATCATTGCCACCGACGTCGCCAACTCCCTGGATGCCCGCCTGGCCGCGCGCCCTGCACACCTGGAGCGCCTGCAAGCGCTCAAGGGCGAAGGCCGCATCGTGCTGGCCGGCCCGCACCCGGCGGTCGACAGCAATGATCCGGGCGCAGCGGGCTTCTCCGGCAGCCTGATCGTCGCCGAATTCGATTCCCTGGCCGCCGCGCAGGCCTGGGCCGACGCCGACCCGTACATCGCCGCCGGCGTCTACGCCAGCGTCATCGTCAAGCCGTTCAAGCAAGTCCTGCCGTAACTTTTCCCTCCGACGTCCCCACGCGATGAACCTTCCCGGTTCATCGCGTTCTCAATCGCTCATTATTCTCGTTTGCCGGCCGACAACCTGCCCACTATCCAATGGGAAACAGGAGTCGCGATGCGCAAGGGTCCGTTGTGTCTGATGTGGGTCACGCTGTCGGTCATGGCGCCTGCCCATGGCGAAGAAAGCGTCGAAAACGGCAATTCCACGCCGCTGTCGCTGAGCGCCGGCACGCAGATCACCGAGTTGCAGCAGCGCCTCAAGGCCAGCGAGCAGCAGCGGGAAGAACTGAGCAAACAGCTGCACAATGCCGACAGCGAACGCGAAAGCCCGCAGCTGGCCCGGTTGCGTCAGGAGAACCAGCGCCTGAAACTGCAGCTCAAGGAAGCCCAGTCCAGCCCGCTGCCGCGTCTGCTGACCGAGCAGCAGCAATGGTTTGTCACTGGGGCCGCCGTTGCGCTATTGGCGCTGCTGTGCGGTATCTTTGCCGGTGGAGGACGCAGAACGCGTCGGCAATGGCTAAATTGAGTGAGTCATGAGCGAGCTGTTACTGATTGATGACGACCAGGAGTTGTGCGAACTCCTGACCAGTTGGCTGAGCCAGGAAGGTTTCCAGGTGCACGCCTGCCACGACGGCCAGAGCGCCCGCAAGGCCTTGGCCGAATCCGCGCCGGCGGCGGTGGTGCTGGACGTGATGCTGCCCGACGGCAGCGGCCTGGAACTGCTCAAGCAACTGCGCAGCGAACACGCCGAGCTGCCCGTGCTGATGCTGTCGGCCCGGGGCGAGCCGCTGGACCGCATCCTCGGCCTGGAGCTGGGCGCCGACGACTACCTGGCCAAGCCTTGCGACCCCCGCGAGCTGACCGCCCGTCTGCGCGCCGTGCTGCGCCGCAGCCATCCGGCCGCCGTATCGACCCAGCTTGAGCTGGGCGACCTGAGCTTCAGCCCGGTGCGCGGCGTGGTCAGCATCAACGAGAAAGAGCTCACCCTCACCGTCTCCGAAAGCCGCCTGCTCGAAGCCCTGCTCAAGCAGCCCGGCGAGCCGCTGGACAAACAGGAACTGGCGCAGATCGCCCTCGGCCGCAAGCTGACCCTCTACGACCGCAGCCTGGACATGCACGTCAGCAACCTGCGCAAAAAGATCGGCCCGCACCCCGACGGCCGCCCGCGCATCGTGGCCCTGCGCAGCCGCGGCTACTACTACAGCCTCTGACGCTGCGTCAGTTTTGTCAGGCCGGCGCCGGAACGTCTTTACTCAAGCTTTACCCAGCGCTGACCGCCGCTGACCTTGATCTCCGTAATCTGTACCCATCCGGAACGTACCGGGAACGAGACAAGGAGATACACCATGCGCAAGACCCTCATCGCTCTGATGTTCGCCGCTGCCCTGCCGACCGTCGCCATGGCCATGCCGGAAGGCGCAGGCCCGATGGGCGGCCCGCTGGAAGGCCCGCACCACGGCCAGATGCGCGGCATGCACGGCAAAGGCCCGTACAGCCAGCTGGACCTGTCCCGCGAACAGCGCGAGCAGATCCGCAAGATCATGGGCGAGCAGATGCATGAGCGCCGTCAGGTGGTCGACAAGTACCTGGAGAAGCTGTCGCCGGCCGACCAGAAAGCCATGAAGGATGAAATGGCGGCCAACCACAAGAAAGCCGAAGCCGACGTGCGCGCCGTGCTGAAGCCGGATCAGCAGAAGAAATTCGACGAGATCCAGAAGAAGCAGGCCGAGCGCCGCGCCGAATGGGCCGAATTCAAGGCCTGGAAAGCGCAACAGCCGCAAAAGGCGCAATAATGTCCTGAGCCCCGGACCCGACGGCCTCCCCCGTCGGGTCTGTCTTGTTTGTTCCCCTGTGGGAGCGAGCCTGCTCGCGATGGCGTCGTGTCGTTCGACATATCCATGTCTGTAACAGCGCTATCGCGAGCAGGCTCGCAACTGCAGGGATGTAGGTCTGACCGAGGATTTTCCGTGCGTTCACTGTTCTGGCGTATCCTGGCCAGCTTCTGGCTGGCCATCGCTCTAGTGGCGGGGCTCTCCATCCTGATGGGGCACATGCTCAACCAGGACGCGTGGATCCTCAGCCGCCACCCGGGCCTCAACACCCTGGCCGCCGAGTGGACGCAGACCTACGAAAGCCAGGGCGAAGACGCCGCCCAGGACATCCTTCAGCAGCGCAAGCGCCAGTACCACATCGACGTGCAGGTGCTCAACGAGAGCGGCGATCCGGTGGTGCGCGGCACCTTCCCGCGCCGCGCCGCCGCGTTCGAGGCCCGCCAGAACAACGACGACCGCCGCCTGCCCTGGCGGCGCCTGACCGACGAATACACCAGCGCCAAGAGCGGCGACACTTACCTGTTCATCTACCGCATCCCGCACCCGGAACTCGACGCCTGGCACCGCGAAAGCCTGCTGTGGCCGTTGAGCGCGCTGGGCATCGCGCTGGTGGTGCTGACCCTGTTCAGCCTGTTGGTGACGTTTTCCATCACCCGGCCGCTCAACCGCCTGCGCGGCGCCGTGCACGACCTGGGGCAGACGACCTATCAGCAGAACAGCCTGGCGCAACTGGCCAACCGCCGCGACGAGTTCGGCGTGCTGGCCAACGACTTCAACCGCATGGGCGCACGCCTGCAAAGCCTGATCGGCAGTCAGCGGCAACTGCTGCGCGACGTCTCCCATGAGTTGCGCTCACCCTTGGCCCGCCTGCGCATCGCCCTGGCGCTGGCCGAACGGGCCAGCCCCGAAGAGCGGGAAAGGCTGTGGCCGCGCCTGGCCCGCGAATGCGACCGGTTGGAGGCACTGATCAGTGAGATCCTGGTGCTGGCGCGGGTCGACGCCGACAACGCCAGCGCCGAAGACGTGGACCTGAACGCCCTGCTCGGCACCCTGCAAAAGGATGCGCAGCTCGGCTCGCCGGAGCAGGTCGTGCGCCTGGAGGCCGAACCGCACCTGGCGCTGACCGGCTGGCCGACCATGATCGAACGGGCCGTGGACAACCTGCTGCGCAACGCCCAGCGCTTCAACCCAGAAGGCCAGCCGATCGAATTGCAGGCGGCGCGCCAGGGCGAGCGAATCGTGGTCAGTGTGCGCGACCACGGGCCGGGGGTTCAGGACGAACATTTGAGCCAATTGGGCGAGCCGTTCTACCGCGCCCCAGGCCAGACCGCCGCCGGCCACGGCCTGGGCCTGGCTATCGCCCGCCGTGCGGCCGAACGGCACGGCGGAGCGCTGGTGCTGGCCAATCACCCGCAGGGCGGTTTCATCGCCAGACTGGAACTGCCCCTCGTGCCCGGCGCCGTCACCCAACCCTGACCCCCTGCAGGAGCCAGCCTGCTGGCGATGGCGGCGCATCAGCCCCATGACTTCTGCCTGACAGACCGCCATCGCGAGCAAGCTCGCTCCCACAGTGTCCGAGGGGTTCACAGATCCGGCGTTCGCCCGCGATACCTGTGGGAGCGGGCTTGCCCGCGATGGCGGTGCATCAGCCCCATCATTCTTGGCTGACAGACCGCTATCGCGAGCAGACTCGCTCCGCAGTGTCCGAGGTGTTCACGGGTTCAGTGTTCAGCCGAGATCCCTTGTGGGAGCCAGCCTGCTGGCGATGGCGCCGGCCAAGGCGCCGGGGATGCCGGGGCTCAGGCCTCGGCCGGCCAGGCGCTGACGAATTCGGTCAGTTCGACCTTCTCCGCCACCCGCGGCTCTTTCAACGGGGTGCCCAGGTACAGGAAGGCAATCACCTGTTCGTCCTCAGTCAGCCCCAGGCCCTTGGCGACGTGTTTCGAGTAGGCCAGCTCACCGGTGCGCCAAACCGCACCGATTCCCTGGGCATAGGCCGCCAGCAGGATCCCGTGGGCCGCGCAGCCCGCCGCCAGCAGTTGCTCGGATTTCGGGTACTTGACGTGATCCTGCAGTTTCGCGATCACCACAACCACCAGCGGCGCACGCAGCGGGCCGTTGCGCGCCTTGTCGATGGCCGCCTCGGTGACTTCGCCGTCCTGCATCTGCGCCGCCTCGGCCAGCAGCTCGCCCATCCGCTCGCGGGCGGCACCTTCGACGGTCAGGAAACGGTACGGCTGCAAGTGCCCATGGTCCGGCGCGCGCAGGGCGGCGCCGAACAGGGCCTCGCGCTGTGCGGCGGTCGGGGCCGGGTCGGTCAGTCGCGGAACGGAAACACGGTTGAGCAAAGCGTCGAGAGCCTGCATCGGCCACCTCCTGTCAAAAATGTCGGGCTATTCTAGCGGCAAGTGCCCGCTCGATGCCGGTTTACATGCCTTGCCCCGCGGGTAGAATGGCGCCCTTCCCCCTTCAGCCCGAGTGGATTTCATGGCGTTGCCGACCTTAAGGATCATTGGTTTCATCATCGGCATCTTCCTGATCACCCTGGCCATCGCCATGATCGTGCCCATGGCCACCTTGGTGATCTTCGACCGCACCGGCGACATGCCGTCGTTCCTCTGGTCGAGCATGATCACCTTCGTCGCCGGCCTGGCGCTGGTGATCCCCGGCCGCCCGGAGCACGTTCATCTGCGCCCCCGGGACATGTACCTGCTGACGGTCAGCAGTTGGCTGGTGGTGTGCATCTTCGCCGCGCTGCCGTTCCTGCTGACCCAGCACATCAGCTACACCGACTCGTTCTTCGAGAGCATGTCCGGCATCACCGCCACCGGCTCGACCGTGCTCACCGGCCTGGACAGCATGTCACCCGGCATCCTGATGTGGCGCTCGCTGCTGCACTGGATCGGCGGCATCGGCTTCATCGGCATGGCCGTGGCGATCCTGCCGATGCTGCGCATCGGCGGCATGCGCCTGTTCCAGACCGAATCCTCGGACCGCTCGGAAAAGGTCATGCCCCGCTCGCACATGGTCGCGCGGCTGATCGTGGCGGCCTACGTGGGCATCACCATTCTCGGCAGCCTGGCGTTCTGGTGGGCCGGGATGAGCCCGTTCGATGCGGTCAACCACGCCATGTCGGCGATCTCCACCGGCGGTTTCTCGACCTCCGACCAGTCCCTGGCCAAGTGGACACAGCCGGCGGTGCACTGGGTGGCGGTGGTGGTCATGATCCTCGGCAGCCTGCCGTTCACCCTGTACGTGGCGACCCTGCGCGGCAACCGCCGGGCCCTGATCAAGGACCAACAGGTGCAGGGCCTGCTCGGCATGCTGCTGGTCACCTGGCTGGTGCTCGGCACCTGGTACTGGTGGACCACCAACCTGCATTGGCTGGACGCGCTGCGGCACGTGGCGCTGAACGTCACGTCGGTGGTCACCACCACCGGATTCGCGCTGGGGGACTACAGCCTGTGGGGCAACTTCTCGCTGATGCTGTTCTTCTACCTGGGTTTCGTCGGCGGCTGCTCCGGCTCGACGGCGGGCGGGATCAAGATCTTCCGTTTCCAGGTCGCCTACATCCTGCTCAAGGCCAACCTCAACCAGCTGATTCACCCACGGGCGGTGATCAAGCAGAAATACAACGGCCACCGCCTCGACGAAGAGATCGTGCGCTCGATCCTGACCTTTTCGTTCTTCTTCGCCATCACCATCTGCGTGATCGCCCTGCTGCTGTCGCTGCTGGGCGTCGACTGGATGACGGCGCTGACCGGCGCCGCCAGCACCGTGTCGGGCGTCGGCCCCGGCCTTGGCGAGACCATCGGCCCGGCCGGCAACTTCGCCAGCCTGCCGGATGCGGCCAAATGGATCCTGTCGTTCGGCATGCTGCTGGGCCGGCTGGAGATCATCACGGTGTTTGTGCTGTGCATTCCGGCGTTCTGGCGTCACTGACCGCGCTCGGCGCGTCCAGGAGGCGCGCGCGGTAGTCGCCGGGGGTGGTGTCGAACCAGCGCCGGAAGGCGCGGAAGAAGTTGCTCGGGTCGGCGAAACCCAGCAGGTAGGCAATCTCCAGCAAGGTCATGTTCGGCTGCGCCAGGTACTGCTCGGCCAGTTCGCGGCGGGTGTCGTCGAGCAACTGCTGGAAGCTGGTGCCCTCCTCCTGCAGACGGCGTTGCAAGGTGCGCTGCGACAGGTGCAGGGTCTGCGCCACCGCATCGCGCTTGGGCTCGCCCTGGGGCAGCAGCCGGCACAGCACCTGCCGCGCCTTGTGGGTCACGCGGCTTTCGGAGAACCGCGCCAGGTACTCCCCGGCGAACCGGTCGTGCAGCAGCGCCATCGCTTCGTTGGCGGTGGGCAGCGGCGCTTCCATGTCGGCGCGCTCGAAGATCAGCGCATCGTACGGCGCGTTGAACACCAGTGGTGCGTGGAAGGCCTGCCGATAGGGCTCCAGGTCGTCCGGCTCGTCGCCCTGCACCAGCACCTTGCGCGGATGCAGGGTGCGCCCGGTCAGCCAGCCGCACAGGCTCAGTGCGCAGGCCAACGAGGCCTCGGCGCTCTGGCGGGTCGGCGGCAGGTGGTCGCCGTGCACCGTCAGGATCAGCGCATAGCCTTCATCGAGCAGGCGGAAACTCAGGTCGGCGCTTTCGGCGATGATCCGCTGATAACGCACCAGGCGCTGAAAGCCTTCGGCCAGGGTATTGCTGGACATCAGCGCGTAGCCGGCGACATGGAAGGAGGCCGGGCGCACCACCTTGCCCATGTTCAGGCCGATCGCCGGATTGCCCGACAGCTCGACCGCCCGCTGCCACAGACGGGTCATGGAGTCCTGCGGGAAGCGTGCGTCCGGATCGTCCAGCGCCGCGTAGTCGAGCCCCAGTTGCCTGAACAGAACCCGGCAATCCAGGCCGTCCATTTCCAGTGCCTTGACAATCCCCATCGCCCAGCTTGAAGAAGTCGTTCGTTCGCTCATGGCGTTTATTCTTAAATGACATGACGGGCCGCATACTACGGCGGATTTTCCAAGGATAGTAAAGTGGCGCCGATTGTCACTGGCCAGCACCGACGATCACTCTAGACTCAAATAGGCTACCCGCCGAACAACTCGCCATCAGAACAATAACCACAGAGATCGCAGTCGTGGACACGCTCAAGCCTTTCAGCAGCTTCGCCGAGTTCTATCCGTATTACCTCAGCGAGCACAGCAACAGCGCCTGCCGGCGCCTGCACTTCGCCGGCACCACACTGGTGCTGTTCATTCTGGCGCTGGCCATCGCCCAGGGCGCATGGCTGCTGTTGCTGGCACTGCCGCCGGCCGGCTACGGCTTCGCCTGGGTCGGGCATTTCTTTTTCGAGAAGAACCGCCCCGCCACCTTCCAGCATCCGTTCTACAGCCTGCTCGGCGACTTCGTCATGTACCGCGACATGATCCTGGGCCGCGTGCCGTTCTAGAACCCAGCAAACGAGGACGGCCGATGAACGCCAATGCCCGTTTCACCCACATGGAGGACGGCACCCAGGAAGACTGGGCGATCATCGCCGCCGATTTCAGCGCCTACGCCCGCCAGCTGCCCGGCCGGATCCTGGCGCACCTCAAATTGCTGGAGGGGGATTTCGGCGGGTTTGCGGTGGATCGCCTTACCCACTCCCTGCAAACCGCGACCCGCGCCTGGCGCGACGGCCGCGACGAGGAATACGTGGTCTGCGCCCTGCTCCACGACATCGGTGACACCCTCGGCTCCTACAACCACCCGGACATCGCGGCGGCGATCCTCAAGCCGTTCGTCAGCGCCGAGAACCTGTGGATGGTGGAGAAGCACGGCATTTTCCAGGGCTATTACTTCTTCCATCACCTGGGGATGGACCGGCACCTGCGCGAGCAGTTCAAGGGACACGCGCAGTACCAGGCGACGGTGGAATTCTGTGCCCGCTACGACGCCGCCGCGTTCGACCCGGCCTATGACACGCTGCCGCTGAGCTTCTTCGAACCGATGCTGGAGCGGGTGTTCGCCGCGCCGAAGAATTCGATCTACCAGGCGGCGATGCAGGAACACACCCCGGCCTGAGTGACCTTGGGAACCGCTGCGCGGTTCATCGCCAGCAGGCTGGCTCCCACTTCGATTGGCGGCGACCACCGATTCTGCCTTCACCCCTGAACCCGGTGGGAGCCAGCCTGCTGGCGATGGCGTCAGTGCGGGCAGCTAGCTAGGCCAGCTCAGCCACCTTGGCCGCCTTCAACTGCGCCTCCCGCGCCTGCGCATCCGCCAACCGGTACAGCTCGATGGTGCCGTCCCAGTGCTCGATCAGGGCCGTGCACGATTCCACCCAGTCACCGCAGTTGAGGTAATCCACCTCGCCCACCTTACGGATCTCGGCGTGGTGGATGTGGCCGCAGACCACTCCGTGCAACTCGCGTTTGACGCATTCGTGGGCGATGGCTTCCTCGAAGTCGCTGATGAAGTTCACCGCCGTCTTCACCTTGTGCTTGAGGTAGGCCGACAGCGACCAGTAGCCGTAGCCGTACTTCGCCCGCCAATGGTTGAGCCAGCGGTTGAGGGTCAGGGTGAATTCGTAGGCCGAATCGCCGAGGAACGCCAGCCAGCGGTGATAGCGGGTGATCACGTCGAACTGGTCGCCGTGGATCACCAGCAGGTGCCGGCCATCGGCGGTGACGTGCACCGCTTCGTCCACCAGCTGGATGTTGCCCAGGATCAGCTTCGAATAGCGGCGCAGGAATTCGTCGTGGTTGCCGGTGACGTAGATCACCTCGGTGCCGCGCTTGCTCATGGTCAGCAGGCGGCGGATCACGTTGGTGTGCGCCTGGGGCCAGTACATGCCGCCGCGCAGTTTCCAGCCGTCGATGATGTCGCCGACCAGGTAGACCTTATCGGCATGGTAGCCCTTGAGGAACTGCGACAGGTGCTCGGCCTGGCAATCCCGCGTGCCCAGGTGCACATCAGAGATCCACAAGGTGCGCACCCGTTGTTTACGGCTGGGTCTGGCGAGCTCGGCGCTGGTCATGGACAACCCTCTGCAATGTTTTGCAAAGCTTGCGCCTGCGCGGTGAACCGACCATGACAACCGTGCGTCAGTCCCGTGACAGCGCACAAACCCCCGGGCGGTGTAGACTGAACGCCACTTCGGAGACCTGCGGCCATGCGACCGATCCTGACCCTGCGCCATTACACACACGATCTGATCGTCCACAGCCACGACCACGCGCAACTGGTGTTCGGCCTGTCCGGCGCGCTGGACTTCGAGGTCGAAGGCTGCGGCAGCCAGGTGCGCCAGCAGAGTTTCGTGGTGGTTCCCGGCGGTGCCCGCCACGCCTGCGGCAGCCCCGACGGCAGCCGCTGCCTGGTGCTGGACGTGCCCGAGGGGCCGTGGGTCGCGGACTCGCTGGGCGACCACGCCGACGCCAGCCGCCGCCTGCTCGAACGTCCCGGGCGCCTGACGCTGGACAGCGGGCAAAGCCAGTTGGTCAGTTGGCTGGCCAACAGCCCGATCGGCGATCCCCTGATCGCCCGCCAGGGCGCGGTTCTGCTGCTGGCCAGCCTGAACAGCGCCCGCCCCGCCGAACTCGCCGCACGGCGCCTGCCCTACGCGGCGCTGGATGCGCACATCGATCAGTACGCCGCCTACCCGTTGCAGGTGGCTGACCTGGCGCGGATCGCCGGCCTGTCCAGCGCCCGCCTGCACGCGCGCTTCGTCGCCGAATGCGGGCAGACGCCGATGGACTACATCCGCAGCCGCCGCCTGCACAAGGCCGCCGACCTGCTGCGCGAAACGGCCCTGCCCATCGGCGAAATCGCCAGCCGGGTCGGCTACAGCTCCCAGAGCGCCTTTGCCGCCGCCATGCTGCGCGAGTTCGGCGCCTCGCCCGGCACCCTGCGCCGCGAGGCCGGCGACAAAGGACAATAGTCTGCCGACAGACATCCCGGGCGTGGTGTCCCTAAACTGTCGTTGTGTTGAACCCGATTCCCAAGGATCGCAATGACTCCCCGCACAGCCCTCGGCGCCCTGCACATCGGCGCACTGATGTTCGGCCTGACCGGCGTATTCGGCAAACTCGCCGCCGCGACGCCTGCGGTCATCGTGTTCGGACGCGCCGCCTTCGCCGTCCTCGCGCTGGCGTTCTTCGCCCGGTTCGCCAGCCACAACGCCTGGCAACGGCTCCAGGCGGCGGACTGGCGCCGCCTCGCCCTCGGTGGCGTGCTGCTGGCCGGGCACTGGGTGAGTTTCTTCCTGGCGGTGAAGGTCGCCGGGGTGGCGATCGCGACCCTGGGCTTCGCCAGTTTCCCGGCGTTCACCGTGATCCTCGAAGGGCTGGTCTTCCGCGAACGTATCCGCACCAACGAAATCGTGCTGGTGGCGCTGGTGAGCGTCGGCCTGGTGCTGGTGACGCCGGCGTTCGACCTGGCCAGCGGCGCCACCGCCGGCCTGCTCTGGGCGATCCTGTCGGGCCTGCTGTTTTCCCTGCTGTCGCTGACCAACCGCGCCAGTTCCGGGCGCATCCCCGCGGTGCAGGCGGCGCTGTGCCAGAACGTGGTGGTGGGGCTGTGTCTGCTGCCGGTGGCGGCGCCGCAGCTGGGCGGCGTGCGGGCCATCGACTGGCTGTGGATCGCCCTGCTCGGGGTGTTCTGCACCGGCGTCGCCCACAGCCTGTTCGTGGCCAGCCTGGCCGTGATCAAAGCCCGCACCGCCGCTGTGGTGTTCGCCTTGGAGCCGGTGTACGGCATCACCGTCGCCTGGCTGCTGTTCGATGAAGACCCGACCCTGCGCATGCTGGCCGGCGGCGCGTTGATCATCGTCGCCATCGTGGTGTCGAGCCGGTTGTCAGGCGGTTCCGGCAAGAATGCCGTCGGGGCCCAGGCGCCGTCTCACTGAGTGCGGTCGTTGTGGCCGAGGTCGCGGTCAGGGTCGATCCGATCGCGCACCCGCTGCTTGAGCACCTTGGCCTCGGGGAAGCCGCCGTCCGCCTTGCGCTCCCAGATCTGCACGCCGTCGCAGGCGATGTGGAACACCCCTCCGGTGCCTGGCACCAGCGACACCTTGCCCAAATCGTCGGCGAAGGTGCTGAGCAGTTCCTGCGCCAGCCAGGCGGCGCGCAGCAGCCACTGGCATTGGGTGCAATAGGTGATGACGATTTCCGGTCTTGGGGCGGACATGTTCGCTGAAACTCCTGAGGCAGAGGGCGCCGCTATAATAGCCGGCTTTATCGCTCGCCCCGAGACTCACCATGCGTCGCCTTCTGATCTGCCTGCTGCTTGGTTTCCTTCCGCTGCTCGTCCATGCCGATGAAACGGCGCGGCCCAAGGTCGGCCTGGTGCTGTCCGGCGGCGCCGCCCGGGGGCTGGCGCACATCGGCGTGCTCAAGGCCCTGGAAGAGCAAGGCATCAAGATCGACGCGATCGCCGGCACCAGCATGGGGGCGGTGGTCGGCGGCCTCTACGCCTCGGGCTACAAGATCGACGAACTGGAGAAGCTCGCCCTGTCCATCGACTGGCAGCAGGCGCTGTCCGACGCCCCGCCCCGGGAGGACGTGCCCTTCCGGCGCAAGCAGGATGACCGCGACTTCCTGGTGAAACAGAAGCTCAGCTTCCGCGACGACGGCAGCCTCGGCCTGCCGCTGGGGGTGATCCAGGGCCAGAACCTGGCGCTGATGCTCGAAAGCCTGCTGGCCCACACCAGCGACACCCGCGATTTCGACAAACTGCCGATCCCGTTCCGCGCCGTGGCCACCGACATCGCCGACGGCGAGAAAGTGGTGTTCCGCAAGGGCCACCTGCCCCAGGTGATCCGCGCCAGCATGTCGATCCCGGCGGTGTTCGCCCCGGTCGAACTGGACGGCCGCCTGCTGGTGGACGGCGGCATGACCGACAACATTCCCCTCGACGTGGCCCGGGAGATGGGAGTCGATGTCGCCATCGTCGTCGACATCGGCACCCCGCTGCGCAACCGCAAGCAACTGGCCACGGTGGTCGACGTGCTGAACCAGTCCATCACCCTGATGACCCGGCGCAATTCCGAAGAGCAACTGGCGGCGCTGCACCCCGACGACGTGCTGATCCAGCCGCCGCTGGCGAGCTTCGGCGTCACCGATTTCGGCCGCGCCCAGGAGATGATCGACGCCGGCTACCGCGCCACCCGGATCCTCGACGCCCGCCTGGCCCGCCTCAAGCCCTCCCAACCCCAGGACACCGAACTGGCCGCCGCCCGCTCGCCGGGGCAACGTACGCCGGTGATCACGGCGATCCGGGTCGAGAACGACTCGAAGGTCGGCGACGACGTGATCCGCTACTACATTCGCCAGCACATCGGCGAACCGCTGGACCTGGGCCGCCTGCAGACCGACATGGGCACGTTGTACGGCCTGGACTACTTCGAGCAGGTGCAGTACCGCGTGGTGCACAAGGGCCCGGACCACACGCTGGTGATCAGCGCCCGGGGCAAGCGCAGCGGCACCGACTACCTGCGCATCGGCCTCAACCTGTCCGACGACATGCGTGGCGACAGCGCCTTCAATCTCGGCGCCAGTTACCGGGTCAACGGCATCAACCGCCTCGGCGCCGAATGGCTGACCCGGGCGCAGATCGGCGACAAGCAGGAGCTGTACACCGAGTTCTATCAGCCGCTGGATGTCGGCTCGCGCTACTTCCTCGCCCCCTACGCGGCGTTCGCGGCGCAGAACGTCGACTCGGTGCTCGACAACGACCCGATCGCCCAGTACCGCGTCGAGCGCTACGGCTTCGGCCTCAATGTCGGCCGACAGATCGGCAACAGCGGCGAGGTGCGGCTGGGCATCGGCGAGGCCTGGGGCAAGGCCGACGTGCGCATCGGCGATCAGAACCAGCCCAGCGAGCACTTCAACGAAGGTTTCTATGCGCTCAAGTACTCGTTCGATTCGCTGGACAACGTGTACTTCCCCCACGAGGGCGAGGACATCGGCCTGACCCTGGCGCAGTTCGAGCCGGGCCTGGGCTCCGACACCCGCTACCGGCAATGGGAGTTCAAACTGGACAAGGCCATGAGCCGCGGCCCGGACACCCTGGTGCTCGGCGGCCGTTACGGCCGCACCCTGGACGATGCCAACGTGGTGGTCTCCAGCTTTCTGCTCGGCGGCGCCCGGCAGTTGTCCGGGTTCCGCGAAGATGCGGTCTCCGGCCAGAACGTCAGCCTGATGCGCGCCGTGTATTACCGCCGCCTGACCCCGCGCTCGTTCCTGCCGCTGGACTTCCCGCTGTACGCCGGCGCCTCGCTGGAGCGCGGCCGGGCGTGGAACAACGACAACGAGTTCGACAGCGGCTACATCAACGCGGCCAGTGTGTTCATCGGGTTCGACACGCCGTTGGGGCCGCTGAACTTCAGCTACGGGCTGAACGATGCGAATGAGCAGGCGGTTTACCTGAATCTGGGGCAGACGTTCTGAGGCCAGCCTGGATTTTCTGCGGCGCCTGACCTGTCGCCATCGCCAGCAGGCTGGCTCCCACAGTATCCGAGGGGTTCACAGATTCGGCATTCGCCCGCAATACCTGTGGGAGCGGGCTTGCCCGCGATGGCGGAGTGTCAGTCCCAGTGGTTTGGCTGACAGACCGCTATCGCGAGCAGGCTCGCTCCCACAGTGTCCGAGGTGTTCACGGATTCTGCGTTCAGCCGCGATACCTGTGGGAGCCAGCCTGCTGGCGATGGCGCCAGCTCAGGCACCGCAGGGCAAGATCCCAAACGTCTCAGCGGATCCCCGCCAACAGCGTCCGCGCCGTCTGCCTGAGGGGTTCGTCGCCCTCCTTGAGCAACTCGTTGAGCAAGGCGATGGCGCTGTCGATGTCACCGTCGTCGATGCAGGTCTGGGCCTGCTCCAGTTTCCCGGCGCCGGCGGGCGGTTCGGGCGGTTTGCCGGGGTCGCCGAATGCGTTGAGGAAGTCTTCGTCCAGCGTGGGTTCCTGCGGTTCGGCGATCCATTCCAGCTCCGCCGCTTCGGCATCGGCGTCCTGGGGCAGTTCGAAATCCGGAGGCAGAATCTCCAGGCTGTCGCCCAGCGTGGACGCCTCCTGCACAAGCGCATCAGCGGGCCGCTCATCGTTCAGATCCCAGCTCGAATCCATCGACAGATCGCCGTCGTTCAGCTCGAAGCTGTCCTCCGATGCCGCCGGTGGCGCAGCCGCGACAAGCGGTGCTGCCGCCGTCACGGGCAAGACCGGCAGCGGCGGCGCGACAGGGGCCAGTTTCGGGCAGCGGCTGCGGATCTCCTGCAGCGCCGTCTCCGTCACACCCTGCCCGCGCAGGTGGCTTTCCTGTTCGTCATAGGCGGCGCCATCGCCCTGTCGACCCAGCACCTCAAGCAATTGCAGACCGAGATCGGTGCGCTCCGGCTCCTTGCCCAACGCGTCACGCAGCAGGCTGGCCGCTTCGCCCAGCCGCCCGTAGGCCAGATAGATGCCGACCGCCTCCAGCACCTGGCCGGCGCCGGATTCCTCACGGTGTTCGGCGGCGTGGTGAACCGCAGCGAGCGGGGATGCACCGGCCCCTTCAACCTGGGGCTCATTGCGCAGCGCCGGGGCCGGCCGCGCAGCCTGGGTTTGCGTCGTCTGCCGGCGCCGGCGAAGCACGAACAGGCCGGCCACCAGCGCGACAAACAGCACCAGCAATCCGCCGTACAACGGCCAATCGCTCGACGCCTCCCGGGGTTCGACCGGGGCGGCGACCGGCGCCGGCGCGGGTGCCGCCACCGGCGGTGGCGGAGCCTGCTGAAGCTCGGTCAGGCGGCTTTGAAGGTCGCTGACCTGCTTTTTGCCGTCGGCGATCTGGACATCCTGGGCCTGAAGCCTGGCGTTCAGCTCATCGAGAGATTTCTGCAACTGCTGGTTCTGCAGGACGCTGGCCGCCAGTTGTTCGGCCAACGCGTCGTTGGCAGGTGCCGCAGGCGTGGCCGGCGCGCTGGCGGCCGGTTGGGCGGCAGGCTTGCCGGGGGCGGTGGGCGCAGGCGCCTCGGGGGTAGGAAAACCGGAGTCCTGGGCGCGCACGTCCGGTTCGTCGGTGGCCGGCACGATGCCGGGCGAGCCCGGCGGGTCGATCAGCACCGTGTACTCGCGCAGCAAGCGGCCGTTGGGCTGATTGACCTGCACCAGGAAATTCAGGAAGGGTTCGTTGACCGGTTTGCCGGAGGTCACCCGGATCAGCTTGCGCTCGCCCCGCAGGATCGGGGTGAACCTGAGGTCATTGAGAAAGAACACCCGCTCGACCCCGGCCCGGCTAAACTCGTCGGCCGTGGCCAGGCTGACCGACAGTTCGCTTTGGCTGAGCCCGCCGACGTCCAGCAAGGCGATGTCGGCCTTGAACGGCTGATCGAGGCCCGAATGCACGGTGATGTCACCGAGCCCCAGCGCCAAGGAGGCGGTTGACCAGACAAGCACGCCGGCCACCACCAGCGGGCGGGCGCAACGCAGTACCACGTGCCGACTTCCGAGCATGAGCATCCCTTATATAAGCAAAACCGACTTCTATGCGTTCGCACATCCGGTACGAACACGATATTGCCCAGTAGTTCTTATAGTCGGCCCAGCGCGATCCCTCAAAAAAACGGCACGGGGTTTTGCCTCAGGATTTTTCCAGGTTGCCCAGAATGTGCGCGTGAACGCGCATGCAGACCTTCAGATCCGCGTCGTCCACGCCCTCGAACAGTTCGTGGCGCAATTGCGTGGCGATGGTTTCGATCTGGTCGATCAACGGCCGGGCCGGGGGGCACAGCACGATCTTTTTCGCCCGGCGGTCTTCCATCACGGACTGGCGTTGCACCAGCCCCTGGCTTTCCAGGCTGTCGAGCAGGCGGGCCAGGGTCGGCCCTTCGACGCCGACGCTCTGCGCCAGCTCGCGCTGGGTCGGCGCCTCGTCGAAGCGCGCCAGGTGCAGCAGCACCAGCCAGCGCGCCTGGGACAGGCCCATGCCGGCCAGCCGGCGATCCAGTTCGGCACGCCACCCACGGGACATCTGCGCCAGTTGCATGCCAAAGCGGTGTTGATCGGTTAACGGCATAAAACACTCATGGTTAGACTGAAGAAATAGAAAAAAACTAATTATTAGTCAGCTAAGCATGACATTTGGCTATAGGCAAGAGGATGTCTTGCACTGAATCGTTACATCAAAGCAACGGGTCGTGTAAGCCCAGGCTCACATCTCGAATTCCGACTGCAGCGCCGCGCGCACGCAATAGAGCACGCCTTCCGGCACCCGGCTGCCGAACAGCGCCGCCACTTCGGCCACCGACGGCAGTTCGCCTTCGCCGTCGAGGAAGGCGTCGTGGACTTCGCCCATCAGTTCTTCCGGCAGATCCAGCGCCTGCTCCAGCGACAACTGCTGCTGACCGATGGCCTCGGCCAGCATGCTGTAGACGTTCTTTTCCGAACACTGCAACTGGCCGGCGATCTGCAGCGGCGTCATGCCGGCGCGGGCCAGGGTGATCAGCTCATGCCGCACGTCGGCCACGGCCTTCGGCGTTTCGGCCTCGCCGCCAAGCACTTCGAGGAAGGCCTCGCCGTAGCGCTCCAGCTTGCGGGCGCCGACGCCGCTGACCCGGGCCATTTCCGCCAGCGTGGTCGGCTGGCTGCGCAGCATTTCCACCAGGGTCGAATCGGGGAAGATGACGTAAGGCGGCACGCCGTGCTCCTGGGCCAGCTTGCGCCGCAGGGTGCGCAGGGCTTCCCACTGCTCGCGCTCTTCGGCACGCACCAGTTGGCTGGCCGGGCTCTTGCTGAGCCCCTTGGCGCTGACCTGCGGCTTGAGGTCGCGGCGCAGCTCCAGGGTCACCTCGCCCTTGAGCAGCGGCCGGCAGGTGTCGCTCAGGCGCAGGCCGCCGTACCCTTCGTGGTCGACGTCGGCCAGCCCCCGGGCCACCAACTGACGGAACAGCGAGCGCCATTCGCCCTCGCTCATCGCCTTGCCGACGCCGTACACCGACAGGTGCTGATGGCCGAAGCTGCGCACCTTTTCGTTGTCCTTGCCCAGCAGCACATCCACCAGGTGGCCGACGCCGTAGCGCTGGCCGGTGCGGTAGATCGCCGACAACGCCTGGCGCGCAGGTTCGGTGGCGTCCCAGGTCTGCACGCCGTCGACGCAGTTGTCGCAATGGCCGCAAGGCTCGGGCATGTCTTCGTCGAAATAGGCCAGCAGCGCCTGGCGGCGGCAGCGGGTCTCTTCGCAGAGCGAGAGCATGGCGTCGAGCTTGTGCTGCTCAAGGCGCTTGTGGCGCTCGTCGCCTTCGGAGTTCTGCAGCATCTGCTTGAGCATCACCACGTCTTGCAGGCCGTAGGCCATCCAGGCATCCGCCGGCAGGCCGTCACGGCCGCCGCGCCCGGTTTCCTGGTAGTAGGCCTCAAGGGACTTGGGCAGGTCCAGGTGGGCGACGAACCGCACGTTGGGCTTGTCGATGCCCATGCCGAACGCCACTGTGGCGACCATGATCAGGCCTTCCTCGTTGAGGAAACGCTGCTGGTGGTACGCGCGCAGGTCGTTGGGCAGGCCGGCGTGGTACGGCAGCGCCGGGAACCCTTGCTCGGTGAGGAACGCCGCGACTTCCTCGACCTTCTTGCGCGACAGGCAGTAGACGATGCCGGCATCGCCGCGCCGCTCGCCGAGGAACGCCAGCAACTGCTTGCGCGGCTGCTCCTTGGGCACGATGCGGTAGAAGATGTTCGGCCGGTCGAAGCTCGACAGGAAACGCTCGGCGTTCTGCAGGTGCAGACGGGTGACGATCTCTTCGCGGGTGCGCTTGTCGGCCGTGGCGGTCAGGGCGATGCGCGGCACGTGGGGGAACATTTCCGCCAACTGGCCCAGTTGCAGGTATTCCGGGCGGAAGTCGTGGCCCCATTGCGACACGCAGTGGGCTTCGTCGATGGCGAACAGGGCGATGTCCAGGCCTTGCAGGAAGCTCAGCATGCGCGGCTGCACCAGGCGTTCGGGGGCCAGGTAGAGCATCTTCACTTCGCCGCGGCGGATCCGCGCCGCCAGGTCGCGCTGCTGCTCGGCGCTCAGGGTGGAGTTCAGCGCGGCGGCGGCCACGCCCAGTTCCTCGAGGGTGGCGACCTGGTCGTCCATCAGCGCGATCAGCGGCGACACCACCACCGCCAAGCCTTCGCGCAGCAGCGCCGGCACTTGGAAGCACAGGGACTTGCCGCCGCCGGTGGGCATCAGGACCAGGGCGTCGCCGCCGCTGGCCACGCGCTCAATGATCGCACCCTGGCGGCCACGGAAACTGTCGTAGCCGAAGATGTCCTTGAGGACGCGCTGAGCCTGTTCGAGCATAGAAACTCCAAAAATCACCGAAACATCCCTGCACAGGCTGGTTCAGGGCAGCCGAGGCTGCTTAAACAAAACGTAAGGGCGCATTGCATGATCATCGTCATGCCGGCAGGGATCGCAAAGCGCGGCAGTATACCCGAGCGTCTCCCTGCGCAGGGCGCCGCTGAGAAGCCGGTTGCACGAAACCTTGGGATAACACAAAACCTGTGGGAGCTGCGGTGCGACGACTCGACTTGCCAGCGATGACGTCGGCACCTTCAACATCAATTCCGACATTGCCACCGCTATCGCTGGCAAGCCAGCTCCCACAGGGCCTGTACCGTGAACCGGGATTTCAGGCAAATCTGCCGTGCGGCTGGCTTGAGGGCTCAAGAAGGCCTAGAATTCCCGCATTGTTTATTCCCCCAAGGTAGCCCCGTAATGTCCTTCGCTGAGCAACTGACCCGCCTGCAAGTCTTCCTCGACGCCGACGAGCTGCATGAAGAGGCGCTGGATTACGTGGCCGCCCACGGTTACCTCACCGCCCTGTCGATCTGCTCGGACGTGGTGCCGGACCGTGAATGGATCGACGCGCTGTTCGCCGAAGAGCCGCACTACACCAGCGACGCCCAGCGCGAAGAGATCGAAGCCACGCTGATCGGCCTCAAGGCCCACATCGCCCGCCAACTGGCCTCCGACGAAGAGTTCGAGCTGCCGTGCGACCTGGACCTGGGCGACGAGCCGGACGACTCCGAGCTGCGCGGCTGGTGCATCGGTTTCATGGAAGGCGTATTCCTGCGTGAAGAGGCCTGGTTCGAGACCGCCGAAGACGAAGTCAGCGAAATGCTCCTGCCGATCATGGTCGGCTCGGGCCTGTTCGACGAGCAGCCGGAGTTCGAGGACATCGCCAAGGACGCCAACCTGATGGACGACATGATCGTGCAGATCCCGGAAGCCCTGACCGCGCTGTACCTGCTGTGCCAGGCGCCGGACGAAAAACCGGCGATCCTCAAGCCTCGCCACCACTGAGTTCCCGCCTATGGACAACCCCATAGGCAACCGTCCCCTGATGCTGCGCTACCTCCTGCTGGCCGTCGGCTGGCTCAGCGTGGCATTGGGGGTGATCGGGATTTTCCTGCCCGTCCTGCCCACCACGCCTTTCCTGCTGCTCGCGGCGGCCTGCTTCGCGCGCAGCTCCGAGCGCTTCTACCGCTGGCTGGTGGAGCATCCGAAGCTGGGCCCGTGGATCCGCGGTTACCTCGACGGCAACGGCATTCCGCTCAAGGGCAAGGTCTACGCCATCGGGCTGATGTGGGCGAGCATCCTGCTGTCGTGCTATCTGGTGCCGCTGCCTTGGGCCCGGGGGTTCATGCTGACCAGCGCAACGCTGGTGACGGTCTACATCCTGCGGCAGAAGACCCTGAAAAAAACCTGACCTGCGGCGAGGGCGCTTGCTCCCTCGCCGCAGGCGCATGACCGCCGGTCGCAAACCCGCCCGCCCCTGTCAGATCTGACAGTAGCCACCCTTCCCCTTCCGGCTTCCAATGACCCCGTCGCCCACCCGCACCGGAGTCTGCGCCATGCTCATCCAGCCCCTGCGAACCGTCGCCCCCCTGGCCCTGCGCGAGCCCGAGATCCCCGGCCGCACCGAACCCCAGCTGCCTGACGGCTCATGGGGCATCAACCGCGCCGCCGCCCTGGACAACTTCCCAGGCAAGGGCCTGAAGGTGCACATCCTGCCCTGGGCCAACATGAGCCGCGGCGACAAGGTCGAGCTACTGTTCGACAACGGCAAGGTCGACCAGCACACCCTCACCCAGGACAGCGAGGTCAACGAGCGCGTGACCCTGTGGGTGGTGCCGGGGCGCATCGCCAGCGGCGCGCACACCCTGGGCTACATCGTCACCCGCCTGAGCCAGTTGCCCGAGCCCTTCGCCCCGGCGGTGCAGCTCCACGTCAAGCTGGAGCTGCCCGGCGGCCAGGACCTGGATCCGGAGGACGGCGCCCATTCCGAACTTTTCCAGTACATCGACCCCGAACTGGTCGCCGGCGGCATCGACAAGGACACCGCCGCCCAAGGCGTCGACATCGTGATCAAGGCCAAGCCCGGCCGCCCGGCCAAGCCCGTCTACCCCAACATCGCCGTGGGCGACGTGGTGACCCTGAGCTGGGGCGGCGTGCTGGTGAGGTCGGCGCCGGTGACCCAGGCGCAGGTCGACGACCCTGACGCCAACCCCCTCAACGTCCACGTCAGCGAGGCGGTGATCCTCGAGGCCGGCGACTCGGGCCCCGAAGGCCTGGCCGTGACCTTCACGCTGCATGACCGGGTCGACAACGCCGCCGAGGACTGGTGCCGGGAGACCCGGATCGTGGTGGACACCGGCCACTCGCGGCTGGGCGCGCCGATCGTCAAGGAGGCGGTCAACAACACGCTGGACCTGGACGCCCTGGGCGACGCCGACGCGACCGTGCAGATCATCGCCCTGGCCCCCGACTTCAAGCTGGGCGACGTGATCGTCGCCGTGCTCAAGGGCACCACGCTGGAAGGCGAGGCGGTGGCCGCCGAGGTGCGCGGCCAGCCGCTGGCCAACCTGCCCAGCATCGTCGAGCTGAAGGTGCCCAACCTCAAGGTGCGCGACCTGGCCAAGACCCAGGCGATCTTCAGCTACCGCGTGGAGCGCGGCGGCTCGCCCGACCTGCTCTCCAAGGGCCGCTTCGTCAACCTCGTCGGCGAACCCAAGCGCCTGGCCGCGCCCGTCGCCGAGGACGCCCAGGACGGCGCCCTCGACCCGGACCTGCCGGTCGTGCGCGTGCGCATCCCCTACGACCCGCTCATCCAGGAAGGCATGGCCATCGAGCTCAAGTGGCTGGGCACCCGGCCCGACACCACCACCTACGACCCGGTGCTGGACTGGTACTTCCCCAGCAAGGCCGAGGCCGACGACCCGGCCGGCTTCACGGTGACGGTCGAGGGTCGGCACCTCAAGACGCTGGAGGGCGGCACGCTGGACCTGTCCTACAACCTGCTCGCCGACGACAACGGCACCATCGTCAGCCGCGGCTCCCTGCACGCCGCGCTGCTCAACGTCGGCGCGCCGCAGCTGGAGCTGGTCAAGCCCACCGTCCTCGGCGAGAAGGACGGCGCCCTCGAACCCAAGGACCTGGCCGGCGGCACCAGCGCGGTCACTTGCCCCAACCCGCTCGCCACCCCGACCAAGCCCATGGACGTGGTCACCTGGCAGCTGCGCGACGCCGCAGGCGGCGTGCTCCACGAAGACAGCAAGACCCTCAACGCCCTCAGCGCCGGCAAGGACGTCGTCTTCACCCTCAGCGCCGCGTTCGTGCAGCAGCACTTCGAGGCCCGGCGCGGGGAGACGCTGACGGCGAGCTACAGCATCAAGCGGGCCGAGACGGGCAAGGTGAGCTATTCCAATCCGCTGGGGTTCTTGATTGGTGTTGCGGTCGAACTGGAGCCGCCGACTCTCACGTCGGTGAAGGACTCAAAGGGCGTCGAGATCCCGGACGACGGCGTCACCGCCGACACAAGCCTAACGCTCACCGGCACAGCGACGGCGGGGCAGAAGGTCGAGGTGTACGACGGCGATAGTTCAATTGCAGAGTCCAAAGGTACGGCGACCGCCGACGCCACCACCGGGATTTGGCAGTTGGCGGTCACACTACCGTTTGGCGTTCGGCGCCTCTTTGCCAAGTCGCTCTATCACGACACTGACACTTATTCGAACGTGCGGACACTGACAGTGCAAGAACTGTATGACTCAGTGGATTTCAACAATTTGTCACTAGGAGGCTGGAACAAAGGACCAGCAGGTGCAGAAATCATATTTGCTGGTTCACCGGGCGCCTATTACTTACACAACAACACTTCAAACGGCGAATACCATGCTGGTGTCGTCCTGCATAAAACCTACGACGTCATAGTGGGTAGAAGATACCGATTCCAGGCTGAAGCAAGAGCTTTCAATCTCTCATCAGGAAACCCCGCCGTGCTTTCAATACGGATTGGAGATTCGGTATCTCAAGCTTTTACCGTCAACAACGCCAACTGGTTCTACATTGCACATGAAGCGGTGGCGACAACAGGAACGGTATTGATCGAGATTGTGAATTCACGATCAGCCCGGCATGGCAATGACTACCACCTAGACAATTTTCTGGTCTGCGGTATGAGCTGACGGCAGTGAGGCATGCGCGGAAACGGGGACGGATAGATTTATCCGGATTTATTTATACGCCCCCATTTCAACCGAAATGGCTATGCACTTCATTTTTTATCGAGTCTGTTTACTTCCGTTTAAAACCACTCCCACCACCCCACGCCACCTTGCGCCATTGCCTACAGCTACGCCAGAATCCGCCGTCTTGTGCGCCTTGGGGGCGGGTTCTATCGTTTGGCGGTCGCTGACGAATCAGTGATCGGGTTTAGCAGCCCGGCAATTCTCAAGGCACGTGAGCTCCGCTGAATGCGTCATGGCGGCTTTGCGTGGGGCACTTCGGTGCGCCGGGATCCTTGAGCCTGGTCTGCTAACCCGCGTACAGCCGCCACCCATTCGTTTAGCAGCGATGGCTGACGGCTCCATTTCTCAAGGAGCTACACCATGTTCAAACCCACCCCCAACCC
>NZ_NEIZ01000011.1:0-37242 GCF_002113645.1 Pseudomonas sp. B35(2017)
GGGCGACCGCGACACGGGCATCAACCAGCCGCGCGGGCAAGGGCTGGTGGTGGCGGTGGGCAGCACCGGGCGGGTACAGGTTGGTGTTGCCGCTGCCGCCCAACGCCTTGAGCTGGCCGCTGTCGGCGCCGGCGCGCAGGCTGATGTTGCCGCCGCCCAGGGTGCCGAAACCGGTGAAGCCGACCAGATAGGCACCGGTGTCGACGCTCTGGTCCGGCAGCGGCTGGGTCGCATAGCTGCCGAAGTTGATCCACCACGCGGTCGGCACGTCCGCGTTGCCGGTGCCCTGGCGCCACAGCCAGTTGCCGACGGCTACGCTCGGCACCTGCTCGCGGGTGTCCATGTTCTGCGAATAGCCGCGACGGCCGAGCACATCACCGGACACCGAGCCGCCGGCATTGACCGTCAGGTTGCCGCCCAGCTGCGGATACCAGGCCTGGTACAGGCTGTCGCGGCTGCCGTCGACCCACTTCTCGTTGTCGGCATCGGCGCTGCCCAGCACCGAGCCGTTGTCCGACAGGCGCCCGCGCGGCTGGTTGAAGCGCGGATCGACGTCGGCCGACTGGGTGCCGGCGGTGTACACGCCGAACGGCGACGCCATGCTCAGGTCGCCGGCCGCCAGCACGTCCAGGTCGCCGGTGCCGGTGCGCAGCACGCTGAACATCTGGGTGCGGGTCTTCACGGTGACGCCCGGCTTGTTTTCCACGCACAGTTCCGGGAACGAACCGCACCAGGCCAGCACGTCGTCGTCGGTCATCGGCGCGTTGTCCGGCATGCCCATCCAGTTGCCCGGCGCCCAGCGCCAGCGCGGCGCCGGCACGCAGGAGTTGGGTGCCCAGTCGCACCAGTCCTTGAGGTCGTCCGGCACCGGATCCCCCGGCGTGAAACCGCCCAGGTTGCCCTCGCCCCATACCAGCGTCGGCGGCTTCTCGGTGATTTTCATCCCGTAATGGGTGTCGGCCAGGCGCAGGTGGCCGTCGCTGGCCACCGGCTTGACCGCGCGGGTGTCGGCGGCGTCCAGGTCGGCGCCGGCCACCACCCGCATCGACCACGACGCGCTGCCCGACGGCAGCAGGCTGGCCACCGCCCAGTTGCGGCCCTGAGCGGCGCCGCTCAACGGCCGCAGTTCGATGAACGTGGTGCCTTCGGCCAGCGCCACGTCGGTCATGGACGGGATCAGCGAGCCGCGCAGCAATGCCAGCGAGCCGCTCAGGCGCACGCCCTTGACGGTCTGCGCATCGCCTTCGACGCTGCCCGGCAGCGGCACGCCCTTGGGCCAGGTCAGGCCCCGCAGCGCCGTGTTGCCGTTGAGGCGGATGCCGGCGCCCAGACGGGTGCCGGCCGGCACGGTCACGCTGTCGCCCAGCAAGGTGCCGGCGGCGTACAGCAGATTGCCCGAGCCGTCGTGCACGGCGCCGGCCAGCACCGTGCCGGCGGCGAAGGTGTAAGGCGCCGCCAGGGTGCCCTGGGTCGGCAGCAGCGTGCCGGCGGCCAGGGTCGCGGCCTGCAGCGGCACGTCGTAGTTGAGGGTGGCGCCCGCCGGGAACAGCGTGCCTTCGGCCAGGGTCACGCCGCTGCCGGGCACGATCAGGTCGCCGCCGAACGGCTGGATGCCCGGCAGCAGTTTCCAGCCGGCGTCGTCCACGGTTTCCGGCGGCGGCGCAAAGCCGTCGTTGAGGCTGCCGTACACGTCGAGGTTGCCGCCGGCGCGGATCGCCAGGCTGCCCGCCTCGCCGGAGCCGTACACCGAGGTCTTCTGCGTGTGCGGATTGAGGCTGGCGTAGCGGTAGCCCGACAGGTCGATGTCGCCCTGCACCACCAGATCGCCGTCGGCGGTCTTGCTGGCGATCTCGACGCCTGGGCGCAGGTGCAACGCGTCGCTGTAGGCGCTGCTGCGCAGGCCCGCGAGCTTGCGTTGCAGCAGGTCGCCGTTGGCCAGCGCAGCATCGATGAACGCGCTGCTGTCGACGTGGATCCGGTTCAGGTAGGCCTGATCGATCACCTGGTAAGGACGGCCGCTGGCCGCCGGATCGCTGCCGTCGGCGGCATCGGTGTAGCGCCGCACGGCGTTGAGCCCGATGGAGCGCGCGCCCTGGATGTCCAGCGCCCCGCTGGCGTCGATGGCGATGTCGTCGGCGCCCAGGCGCGGCGCGTACAGCTCCAGGGTGCCGCGCAACCGGCCGTCATGCTGGCCCGGCAAGGTGCCGGCCACGGCGTCGGTGCCGTGGCGCAGATCGATCCGCGCCCCCGAAGCCAGGGTCAGCAGACCGTCGCCGGCGTTGAGTTCGACCGTCGCCCGGTTCGGCGCGTCGATGATCTGCCCGTAGCTGTCGACCCGCAGCACTCGGCCATGAGCATCGAGCACCCCGTTGCCGGCGAGGGTCAGGCCCTGCTTGGCGGCCAGGCGGATGCTGCCGACCCGCTCGCCGCTGGCGTCGATCAGCCCGGCGACTGTCAGGCTGCCGTTGTCCACCGACACGCTCACCTCGCCGGCCTTGAGCCCGTCGCCGATCAAAAGGTTGCCCTGCTTGAGCTGGAAGCTGCGGCTGCCGAACACCTGCCCGGCGTTCAGGCGCCCGTTGAGCGCGGCGAACTGCTCGTTGAGGTCACCGCCCAGGCGCTGGGCGCGGATGTCCACCCCGCCCGCCTTGTACGGCACCCACGTGCCGCCGGCATCGTAGCGCCCGCTGGCGGCGCCGAGGATCTGCCCCTGCAGATCGACCATGCCTGCGTCCGAACCCAGGGCCACCGCGCTGAGGGTGCCGGCCTGGTTGTTCTGCGCCGACAGGTCGATGCGCGAGCCGGTCGCCTGGCGGATCGAACCGTTGGCGCTGTGCAGCACCACGTCGCCGCCCCAGCTGTATTTGTTCACGTCGTTGAACGGCAGCGTGCGCCCGGCCACGTCCAGCAATGCGCCGGCCGCCAGGGTCAGATCCCGTTCGGCCTTGACCGTCAGCTTGCCGCTGGCCAGGGCGATGCGGCTGTCGAGCACCACGTCGCGGGCGTCCAGGGTCAGCTCCGCGCCCAGCGCATCGGCGCGCGCCGAGCCACCGCCGCCGCTGAGGGTGAGGCGTTCGCCGGCCTTGAGCCGGTTGACCGACGCCGCCTCGCCGGTCAGCAACGGCGTGCGCAGGTTCAGGTTGCCGCCGCTGTAGGCGTAGCCCTTGACCGGGTCGTAGGCGCCCTGGGTCTGGTACACCGACAGGCTGCCCTTGTGGTTGGCGGTGATGCGCTCGCTGGCGCTCAGGTTGACGTTGGCGAACCCCAGCGCCAAGCGGTCGTTCTGCGCCAGGCCGTTGGGCTGGGCATAGGCGCCGTAGCCGAACTCGATGCGCTGCGCCTGGATGTCCAGGGTGCCGCGGCCGGTGCCCGCGCCGCCGGCGACCACCGCGCCGGGGGCCTGGGTCGCGCCGTTCCAGATCAGGTTGGCGGTGCGCAGGGTCGCGACATCGCCCGCCTCGCCCAGGCCGTAGACCGCCGGGGTGGACAGCATGAAGTTCTTGAGTTTGCTCTGGCCGGTCACGGGGTCGAGCGTGTCGAGGGTGACGCTGCCGTAGAAGTTGAACGCCTCGCGGGTGGTCAGGTTCAGGGTTTCCAGGGCCGGCGCGCCGAATTGCGTGTCGCCGCGCAGCAGGCGGTCGAGCACCTGCTGGTTAAGGGTCAGGCCGGTGGGCACCTTGGCGCCGGCCTGCGCGAGCGCCTCGGCGCTGCCGGCGTTCACCGCGCCCACCGCCAGCGACAGTTGGCGGGTGCCGAAGCGCACCGAATCGCCCAGCTCGAACTGCTTGTCGGTGGCGGCGGTGATGCTGCCCTGGGAATACAGCAGCGCCGGTTCGGCACAAGCCGCCGTGGCGCAGGTGCCGATGCGGATGCTGCCGGAGGACGTGATGCCGTTGCCCGCTGCCGGCGCCAGCACGTTGTTCCAGCCGTTGGACACCACCAGCAGGCTCGCGGCCCCCGGCTGGTAGACGTAACCGCTGGCGGAGTCGTAGGGCACGCCGCCCCGGCTGAGGGTGTTGATGCCGGCCCCCGCTTCCACGGTGATGGCGCCGCTGCCCGCGTTGCTCCACAGCATGACTTCCGGCGCCGACAGCATCGCGCCTTCGCGCAGGGTGACGCTGCGGGTGTTGCCCTTGAAATCGACAATGTTGCCCGCCGTGACGTAGTCCACCGTGGGCGTCGCGCCGATGGCCAGGCGACCGGCGCCGAGCCGGTTGAGGGTGTCGGCGTACAGCGAGACCCCGGTGAAGCCCTCGCTGCGCGAGTGCCCGGCGCCGAGGATCTCGATGTCCGCCAGGCTGCTGCCGCGCACCACCGCCGAACCGGCCACGCCGCCCGCCGCCGCGCCGGACAGCACCTGGCCGTTGAAGTCCAGGGCGATGTCGTGGCGCCCGCCGTTGGTGAGGAACAGGTTGAGCGACTTGGCGTCCGCCGGGGTCAGCGCCCGTGGCACGCCGCGCCGGCCGGCGTCGCTGCGGATGAACGCGGCGAGCCCGGTTTCGTTGTACTGCGAATAGCGGCGCACCACGTCCGCCGAGGTCAGGATCACCTGGCTGGCCACGCTGTCGCGCAGCCCGGTGTTGGCCACCGACAGCAGGCCCGACGCCGTCCACGACCCGTTGCGCATCGCCAGCGCACCGCCGGCCGCCGTCGTGGCCTGGCCGTTGACCTCGACCCGGAACGCGCCGGGCAACAGGGCGAAGGTCGAGGGCAGCAAGGTGTACGTGCCCGCCGTCAGGCCCGGCACGCCGGCGCCGATCGTGATCTGCTGGCCGATCCGCGGATCCGACGCGCCCGCCTCCGCGAGCATCGGCGCGTAGGTGCTCTGGTTGCCCGGCACGATCGCGTACACCGGGTTGGCCGCCAGCCCCGGCAGGCTGAACGTGCCGTCGGCGGCGTTGCGCACCAGCGGGTTGAACCGCGCATCGGTGGAGCCGCCGCGCCCGGACACGAAACCGGCGCCGCGCAGGTCGCCGCCGCCGGACAGGTCGATCTGCGCGCCGTTCTGCACATCGACGTACTGCGAGCGCAGCGTCACCCCGGCCGTGTCGCCGCTGATGCCGTTGAGCACCACCGGTTTGCCGTTGTAGCGGTAGTCGATCCCGTCGGTGGTGCCGCCGTACGGCATCACCAGCCCGGCGCCGCTGACCGACGTCACGCTGCCGGGCAACAGGCGCACTTCGCGGGTCTGGGTCAGCAGGTCGTCGCCCAGGGTGATCATCCCCAACGGCGCCCGCAAGACACCGCCCTGCTCGATGTACCCGGCGAACAGGTTCAGTTGGCCGAACACCGAGTAAGGCAAGGCCTGGGGCGCGGCGCCTGCTGCGCCAATGCTCAGCGTGCGGCCGGGGCCTGCGTCTGCGCCGGCACGCGTGAAGCCGACACGCACATCGGCGGTGACGCCACTGGCCGGGTAGATCTGCGCCGCACGGAGATCCAGGTCCCCCGGCGTCCACAGTTGGGTCTTGGCCTTGCTGTCGGTCGGCGCGAGGAAACGCAGGTCGCCGCGGCTCTCCAGCGAGACCCGGTCGAAGCCCCGGCGCTCGGAGGACACCGCCGGGGCACCGTGCTGCAGGATCGAACCGCTGGCACCGAACGACAGGCTGTTGGCCACGTCCAGCAGGTCCGCGCTGGCCCGCAGCTGCGCCGCCGACAGCGACACCGGCAATTGCGAGGACGCGGTGTTCTGGATCAGCGGCCGGATGACGCCGACGTTAGTGAAGTACTGGCCGATGCCGGACAGGCGCAGGTACGGCGCCGCCAGGCTGACCTGCGCGGTGTCCTTGCCTTGCTCGCTCAGCGACAGCACACCGGCATACAGGCTCAGGCGCTGGCCCATGCGCAGGTCGACATCGCCGTCGAAGGACAGAAAGCCGTTGCTCATCAGGCTCAGGCTGTCGAAGCCGCCCGCCATCAGACGGTCGGCGCTCAGCCGCGCCTGGCCGTAGCTCAACGGCGCCGAAGCGTCCGTCGGCTGTGCGGTCTGGCCGATGACCATTTCCCGGGGCTTGCGCACTTCGTTGCCGGCGCTGTCCTGGTACAGCGGCGAGTCCAGCACCACCTCCAACTGACCGCCCGCCGCCCCGACGCCGCCGGCCGCCGCGTGCAGGCGCCCCTCCAGGGACAGGCCGTTGTAAGAACTGAACGCGATGCGCCCGCCGTCGCTGGCGACCCGGGTCGGCCCCTGCCCGGCGATGTCCAGCGTCGCTTCGGTACCGGACGCCTCCAGCCGCGCGCCCTCGCGCACGATCACAAAGGCGTCGGCGGAGGTGGCCGTGGCCTTCTTCGCGTCGATCTCGCCGCCGACGATGATGCTGCCGCCGCGTCCGACTTGCCCGTACACCCGGCCGAGGGCGTCCACCGCCGTATCGGCCCGGCCCGCCACGTCGAGCACAGCGTGTTCGCCGATGAGGATCGAACGCTGGTGCGCTTTCGGGTCGGCGGTCTGGTCGGAGGTCGCAGGGTCGATGGCCGCAAACTGCTGCTGACGAATATCGAGGGTGCCGCCCCAGGCGTTGAGCTCGCCGTCGACGGTGATCTGCCCCGGCCCGCGCAGGCTGATGCGCTGGCCCGGGTCGACGCTGATCCGCGAACCCTGCCCCAGCAGCAACGGGCTGTTGGCCGGATCGATCAGGTTGCGCAGGCTGGCCCCGGCCTGCAACGACAGGCTGGCCCCGGCGCGCTGGGTCAGGCGGCCCTGGATCGGGCTTTCCTGGAACAGGGTCGGCGTCCACATCTGCATCGCCGTGTCCGGGTCGACACCGCTGGGGCGGTCGGCGGCCGCATCGGCGAACCGGTACACCGGCATCGTCACGTCGAGGGTCGTGCCGTCGGCCACGGTCAACCCGTTCAGGCCGATCAGGCTGTAGGCGGAGAAACCTTTGCCGAACAGCGCCGGGGTCAGGTGCAGGGTGTCGGCTGCCGGCGTTTCAGCGCTCTGGCCGACCGTGATCCTGCCGGCCTGCACCGTCAGGCTGCCGCCGCCGGTGACGCCGTAGCCGCGCACGTCGCCGTCGAAAATCAGCCGGGAATCGCCGGGGGCGGAAATGGCGCTGGACTCCAGCGTCACGTCGCCGCCCTTGCCGCCCCGGGTCTTGCCGTTGGCCAGCACCGCGCCGCCAGACGACACGTCCAGCAGGCTGCCGGCGGCGACCCGGATGTCGCCGCTGCTGCGGATCGACACCGAACCGCCGTTGAGGTACGCCAGGCTGGCGGAGTCGTCGGGGTCGCTGCGCAGGTTGCTCCACAGCCCACGGGTGTCCAGGCGCACATTCTGGGCGATGTCCACCACGGTCGGCTGGCCGGCCGGGGCATTGATCCGGGTGTCCGCACGCTTGTCGGTGTTGAGCTGGTTGAGCACGTTGCCCAAGTGCAGGCTGCCGCCCCGGGCGGTGAGGTCGGCGCCGACGTGCACCTGCGGCCCGTACAGGGTGATGTCGCCGCCGGCGTCGACGCTCAGCGCACGGTTGACGTCGATCCGCTCCTTGGCCGCGACCTTCAGCGCACCCAGCCGCCAGCCGTTGAGGGTGTCGGCGTCCAGCGTCAGCGAACCGCTGCGTGCGGCCGGCACGCTGCCGGCGAGATCCGCCGGGGCATCGGTGCCGTCGGCCTTGCCGACCGTCACCCGGTCCATCAATGGATTGAGGCCGTACAGCAGACCGCCGGCCGCCGCCACGTAGGCCGGGTCGTAGCTGCCGACGATCAGTTGCGCGCGCCGGGCCAGTGCGGTCTGGCTCTGCTCGTAGCCGTCCAGCGCCGCGCGCGGGGCCTGGGTCTGGCGCTCGCCCTGGAAGGTTTCGCCCAGCAGTCGGCCGCCCAGCACCGCGCTGCGGGTGCCGATCACCAGTTGTCCGGCGTCGCGGCCGACGGTGTAGCCCGACTCGAAACGCTGGGTCGGTGCGATCAGCGGGTTGTAGTAGACGCTGGTCTGGCCCCAGCGCTCGCTGCGGTCTTCGTAGCCCTTGTACAGCCCGGTGTAGAGCAGGTCTCCCGGCGCCCGCGAGACCTCGTACAGGCGCCCGTCCGCGCCGCGCAGCCAGCTCTGGCGGATCTCGCCGCTCTGCACGTCGAGGGTGCCGCCGGACAGGTTGATCAGCGAGCCCCGCTCGGTGACCACGTCGTTGCCGGCGAAGCTCACGGTGCCGCCCTGGGCCATCCATTCGCCGATGCCGTGGCCGCGGGTGCCGAGGTAGCCGCCGACCTCCAGCAAGCCGCCGGCGGTGTACCAGCGGTCGGTGGCGTAGCCGTTGGTGCCGGCCGGCACGTACACCAGCTCACGCACGTCGACCCAGACGTCGTTGCTGTTGAGCGCGCCTTTTTCGCGGTTGACCGAGGCATCGCGCTGCTCGTTGCCCTGGACGTTGATCTTGATGCTGTTGGACGCCATCGCCACCTTCACGCCGACGGCCCCGGACACGTCGATCAGCGCACCGTCGCGCACCACGCTGCGGCCCTGGGCCGTCACCGCGACCTGCCCACCGGTGGCGAGGGTGACCGAACCGTTCTGGAACTCGACGCTGCCGCCGCTCTGGATGTCGATGCGCGACTGGTCGCTGCGGATCCGGTTGTTGGCGTTGACCCCGGTCAGCGCGGCCTGGTGCTGGCTGTCCAGGGCGGTGAGGTCGCTGCCGTCGAGCAGGATCGCCGTGGCGCTGCCCTGGCCGAGGGTGACGCTGCCGGCGGCGTCGGCCGCCGGGTTGAGCAAGTGGATCGTGCCCCGGGTGGCCACCGAGGTACTGGCCACCGCCACGCCGTTCTGGACCACCTCGTGGCCGGTCAGGGTGATGTCGCCGGTGGCCGCCTGGATCAGGCCGTTGTTGCTGACCTTGCCCGCGCTGGCGCCGGCCTTGAAGCCCGGGGTGACTTCGTTGCCGAACGTGGTGGAGAACACGTTGCCTTCGGTGCCTGCGCCCTTGCGGATGTAGAAGCGGTCGCCGGCGCCGAGCACGGTCTGGCCCTTGGCGGTGGCGATGCGGCCGTCGTTCTGCACTTCGTTGCCGAGCAGCAGCACGTAGCCGCCGGCAGCGGTGGACGTGGCCGGCGCGTGGGTCTCCAGGGACGCGCCCCGCTCCACCAGCACCTTGCCGGCGGCGTCGGTGAAGGTCGCCTGACTGCCGCTGCTGTCGACGTACAGGCCACGGTCGCGGAACTGGCTGTCGCTGATCGTTGCGGCGGCGGCCACCAGGTTGCGCACGTTGACCTGGCTTGAGCCGCTGAACACCACGCCGTTGCGGTTGATCAGCATCACCGTGCCGTCGCCCTTGATCGCGCCCTGGATCTGGCTCGGCCGCGCCGCCGGGTCGTTGATGCGGTTGAGCACCGCCCAGTCCGCCTGCTGGGCGAACTCCACCGTGGTGTTGCGGCCGACGTTGAAGGTTTCCCAATTGAGGATCGCCTTGTCGGCGGTCTGCTCGATCTTCACCGTGGTCTTGCCGTCGGCCTGGGACTGCTGCGGGCCTTTGGCGTTCTGCCAACCTTGGGCCAGGCTGTTGTCGACCTTCAGCCCGCCTTCGCCGAGCCCGTCCGGCACCCATTGCACCGACCCCAGCGCCGCCGCGCGGCCGGCGGCCTGGACGGCCTGCTGCGCGGCGATGGCGGCGACGGTGTTGTTGAGGGTCTGCAGCGAGCGCTGCAACTGCTGGTTGGCCCGCTGCTGCTGGGCCAGCGGCGGCGTCATGCCCGGCAACCCGCCGACGCTGCCCCGTACGGCGGCGTTCTGCTGCGCGGCGCCCTTGGCCGCGAACCAGCCGGAGCTGAACGCGGTCGCCGCTTCGGCGCTGCCCGCCACCAGGCACAGCGCGACGGCGTGCGCCAACGGCTTGAGCAGCCACAGGGTCGGCTGCGCAGCGGCGTGCGGGAGGGACGGGGCAACGTTACGGCGACGGGACGGGCGAGCGGGCATCACTGCGAAATCCTTTTTTTGTCTGGCGCATTTGTCTGGCACAAGAGACCGCAGGTCACACGCCCCTGCCGTTACCACCTAGGCGGTTGGCGGACGCCGCGACCGAACGGATGTCACACAAACTTCATGAACGAGGAGTAGGCCGGCCAAAAAAAACGGCGGCAGCCCGAGGGCTGCCGCCATTTCTTGCACCGGGTGCTGCGCTTACAGAGGACGGCCTACGCCGTTGCAGACGCTGGCGTTGTTGATGTCCAGGTTGTTGCCGGAGGTGTTGGTGATGAAGTTGGCGGTCACAGCGGCTTTCCAGTTGGTCGGAACCGGCGTGAAGCTGTGGGCCACGGTGGCGGCGTTGTTGCCTGGGTTGCTGTAGTGGGTGGTCAGGAAGCTGCGCACATCGTTGGCCACGGAAGCGTCCTTGTAGCACTGGCCGAAGACGAAGTTGGTGTAGGCCACGATCGGGTAGCCGCTCGATGGGTTAGGCACGACCGGCACCCACTGGGCAGGGTTCGAAGGCGTGGTCGGCAGTGCGGCCGAACCCAGGGCCAGCGAGACGTTGGCGGTGGTCGGCTGTACGCCGTTGACGCGGGCGACCACGGCGTTGCTGGCGGCGTTCACGCCGTCCGGGCCGACGTAGCCGATGGAGCCATCCACAGCGTTGACGGCGGTGGCGACGTCAGCGGTGTTGGCTACGCCCACCCAGTTCGAAGGCAGGGTCGAACCGGCTGGCAGACGGGCGCTGGTGAAGGTCGAGTTGACCGCGAACTTGGTCGGGCAGATCGAGTTCAGGTGACGGCTGAGGATCTCGGTGGTGCCGCTGGAGACGTTGCGGTAAACGACGCGGATCGGGGTGGTGTCGGCGGTGCCCAGCAGGGTGCCCCAGGTGGTGGCGGTGCCGGACAGTGCGTCGCACAGTTGGGCGCTGGTCAGGTTGAGGGCGGTCTGGCCGGCCTTCTTGTAGGGGATGGCAACCGAGGTGGCCACGGAAGGCAGTTGGATCAGCGGGCCGTACGAAGCGCCGAAGTTGGTGTTGTAGGTGCTGATTTCGGTGGCGCTGAGGATCGAGTCGCTGCCGGCGAAGTGCACGGTGCCGGTGGTGCCGAACTGCGAGGCGGTGTTGGTCAGGAAAGCGCTTTTGCCCACGCCGCTGCCGGTCACGGCATAGCTGAAGTTGGCAGGCAGGATGCTGTTGGCAGAGCCTTTGTACAGAGCGGCAGGCAGTGAGGCGCCACCACCGGTTACGGCCATGGCCTGGGCGGAAGCCAGGGCGGCGACAGTCAGTGAGGCGGCGATCAGAGTGCGCTTGAACATGAAGAATCTCCTTTTCAACGTAGGTTGGGTACACAGGTTTCAGGTGACTTGCATGACGCGGGTCGGACTCACCGCTGACCGTCGCTGACGTGGCCCGTGGTTAAGTCGCAGGGAGAAATTCGCAGGTTCCGGTGACAGATAAAGGAAAAAACCTCGGGAGCCGAAGACGCCTTCCGGCGGTTTTTCCTCGGGTGTTTGCGCGGCCGTTTCGGCTGTCTGGGACGGGGTTTTGCGCAAGATCGGCCAGAGCCGTTGAACGGCCGTTGCAGATGACAGAAAGGAGAACCCGAGGATGGCCGGCGCGGGACTCGGGTGACGAATCAGGCAGTGAAAAAATTTTAGAACTTAACTGATCGGGCGGACCTCTTCGTCGGATCGTCGTCCGGGGCAAGCCTGCTCCCACAGGTTTCTGCGGTGAGCACAGATGCTGCGGACAACCTCAATCACTGTGGGAGCGGGCTTGCCCGCGAAGAGGCCGGTTCAGGCAACCTCAAAGGCACAGCCTTATTGCACCAACTGATTGATCTCGATGATCGGCAACAGCACCGCCATGACGATCACCAGCACCACCCCGCCCATCACCACGATCATCAGCGGCTCCAGCAGCGCGGTCATGCCCATGGCCCGGCGTTCGATGTCCCGGGACAGGGTCTGCGCCGCCCGCTCCAGCATCGGCGGCAGCGCGCCGGTCTTCTCGCCGCTGGCGATCAGGTGGATCAGCACCGGCGGGAACACGTTCTCCGCCTTCAGCGCCGCCGCCAGGTTGGCGCCTTCGCGCACCTTGGCGGTGGCCTCGTTGACGCTCAGGCTCAGGCGCTCGTTGGACAGGGTCTGGCGCGCCGCGTCCAGCGCCCGCAGCAACGGCACCCCGGCCCCGCCCAGGATCGCCAGGGTCGAGGCGAACCGCGCCGTGTTCAGCCCCAGCACGAACCGCCCGAACAACGGCAGCCGCAACACCCGGTGGTGCCAGCTCAGCCGCGCCGCCGGGTTGCGCAAGTACAGGCGCCAGCTCCAGAAGGCACCGCCCAGCAGCCCCGCGCACAGCCAGCCCCAGGCGCGGATGAAATCGCTGGCGGTGAGCATCGCCAACGTCAGCCCCGGCAGGTCCTGGCGGGCCTGGGAAAACGCGCTGACCACCTGCGGCACCACGTAGCTGAGCAGGAAGATCACGATGCCGATCGACACCAGCCCGACCACGCCCGGGTAGATGAACGCGGTGAGGATCTTGCCGCGCAGGTTGTTGCGCTCCTCGATGTAGTCGGCCAGGCGCTCCATGACCTGGGCCAGGTCGCCGGACTCCTCCCCCGCCGCGATCAGCGCCCGGTAGATCTCCGGAAAGTCCCGGGGCCGGGCCGCCAGCGCTTCGGCCAGGCGCATGCCGCTGCGCACGTCGGCGCGCACGGCGCCGAGGGTGTGGGCGATGTGCTTTTTCTCGGCCTGCTCCACCGTGGCGCTCAGGGCGGCTTCCAGCGGCAGGCTGGCGCCGAGCAGGCTCGCGAGTTGCCGGGTGGCCCAGGCCAGGTCGTTGTCCGACAGCTTCGGGCTGAACAGGCCGCCGGCGCCCTGGCCGGCGGCGGTGTTTTCCTTCTGCACCGACAGCGCGGTCAGGCCCCGGCTGCGCAGCAGGCCGAACGCGGCGCTCTGGCTGTCGGCCTCCAGGTGCCCGGTTTCGATCTTGCCGCCGGCGTCGGCGGCCTCAAAGCGGTAGCGGTTCATCAGGCGTCCCGTGTCACGCGCAGGATTTCCTCGGGCGCGGTGGCGCCGCTGCGGATCCAGCGCTCGCCGTCCTCGCGCAGGCTGAGCATCCCGGCCTTCTGCGCCGAGGCGCGCAAGGCCTGCTCCCCTGCCCCTTGGTGGATCAAGGTGCGGATGTCGTCATCGATGCAGAACAGTTCATGGATACCGGTGCGGCCGCTGTAACCGGTGTGGTTGCATGCCGCGCAGCCCATCGGGCGCCAGGTGCCCGGTGCGGCCGGATCCGGCTGCTTGCAGTGGCCGCACAGGCGCCGCACCAGCCGCTGCGCGAGCACACCGAGCATCGACGACGCCAGCAGGAACGGTTCCACGCCCATGTCGATCAGGCGGTTGACCGCCGACACCGCGTCGTTGGTGTGCAGGGTCGCCAGCACCAGGTGGCCGGTCAGCGAAGCCTGCACGGCGATCTGCGCGGTCTCCAGGTCGCGAATCTCGCCGATCATGATGATGTCCGGGTCTTGCCGCAGGATCGCCCGCAGCGCCAGGGCGAAGGTCATGTCGATCTTGGCGTTGACCTGGATCTGGCTGATGCCCGGCAAGTCGTACTCCACCGGGTCCTCCACGGTGAGGATGTTGCTGGTGCTGGCGTCCAGCCGGGCCAGCGCGGCGTACAGGCTGGTGGTCTTGCCGCTGCCGGTGGGCCCGGTGACCAGCACGATGCCGTGGGGCTGGCGGATCAGGCCGTCGAGGCGGGCCAGCACTTGGGCGTCCATGCCCAGGGTCTCCAGGTGCAGGCGACCGGCCTGCTTGTCGAGCAGGCGCATCACCACCCGCTCGCCGTGGCCGGTGGGCACGGTGGACACCCGAATGTCGATGGGCCGCCCGGCCACGCGCAACGTGATGCGGCCGTCCTGGGGCAGGCGTTTTTCGGCGATGTCGAGCTGGGCCATGATCTTGATCCGCGACACCAGCGCGCCGTGCAGGGCCTTGCGCGGCGAGACCACGTCGCGCAGGGTGCCGTCGACCCGGTAGCGCACCACCGAATGGGTCTCGAACGGCTCGATGTGGATGTCGCTGGCCTCGTCCCGCGCCGCCTGGGTGAGCAAGGCGTTGATCATGCGGATCACCGGCGCGCCGTCCTGGGTGTCGAGCAGGTCGGTGATCTCGGGGATGTCCTGCATCAGGCGGTCGAGGTCGACCTCGCTCTCCGCCGCGCCGACCACCGCCGCCGCACTGCCGGTGTCGGCGTAGGCGCTGGCGAGCAGGCCGTCGAGCTCGTCGTCGCGCACCCGCTCCAGCCGCGCCGCGCCGAACTGGCGGCGCACCTCGCTGATCGACCAGCCCGGCGTCGACGGGCACACCGTCAGCACGCCGTCGCGCAGCAAGATGCGTTGGGCCTTGGCCCAGGCGTAGGGCAATGCGCTCATGACCGCGGACTCGCTTCCAGCGGAACGGCCTTGATGGTCGCCCGCGGCCCGGAGGACGGCGCCACCGCCGGCACGCCCTGGGCGGCGTTGGGCAACTGCGGCGCCTGCATGTCCGGCATCGCCCAGCTGCGCTCCGGTTGCAGGCCGCCCTGGGCGCGGCGCATGAAGTCGTAGCGGTTGAGGGTGATGCTGCGCCCCGCCGCGCTGTCGCGGATGATGTACGGGCGCAGGAACACCATCAGGTTGGTCTTGTTGATCGAGCGGCGTTCGTTGCGAAACAGCGCGCCGATCCCCGGCAGGCTGCCCAGCCACGGCACCGCTTCGTTGCTCTGGCTGTAGCCGTCCTGGAGCAGGCCGCCGAGCACCATGATCTGGCCGTCGTCGAGCAGGATGCTGGTGTCGATGGCGCGCTTGCTGGTGACGATCCCCGCCGAGGTGGCCGCCGCCGAAGCACGTTCGTCGATGCTGCTGACCTCCTGGTAGATGTCGAGCTTGACCGTGCCGCCCTCGGAGATCTGCGGCCGCACGTTGAGCTTCAGGCCCACCTCTTCGCGGGTCACGGTCTGGAACGGGTTGTTGCTGGTGCCCCCGCCGCCGGTGACGTAGCTGCCGCTGACGAAGGGGATGGTCTGGCCGACGAAGATGCTCGCTGCCTCGTTGTCCAGGGTCAGCAGGTTCGGCGTGGACAGCACGTTGGTGCCGCCCTTGCTCTTCAGCGCCCGGGCCAGCACCTTGAGGTCGAGGACCTTGCCGATGCCGGGAATGTCGACGGTGCCGTTGACGTAGCCCACGTTCAGCCCCTGGGGCAGCACGTCGAGGCTGGTCTTGCCGTTGAGCTTGAGCCCGGAACCGCCGAGGTTGGCGCCGCCGATCACGCCCTTGCCGCCGAGGTTGCCGCTCTGCCACTGCACGCCGAATTCGCTGGCGTCGTCCTCGCCGACCTCGACGATCAGGCTTTCGATCACCACTTGGGCGCGTCGCTGGTCGAGCAGGTCGATGACTTCGCGCAGGTTGCGGTACAGCGGCTCCGGCGCGGAGATCAGCAAGGTGTTGGTGGTGGCGTCGGCCTGGATGGTCACGCCGCCGGCGCTGAAGGCGACGTTCTGTTCGCTGGCCTGACCGCCGGCGGTGCCGCTGCCGGCGCTGCTGCCCTGGGCATAGCTGCCCCCGTTGCCGGAACCGCTGCCGGTGGTGGTGCTGCCGGTGGTGGTCTGCGTGCCGTTCTGGTTGGCCTGCCCGCCGCCATTGGCCGTGCTGCCCATGGCGCTGAGCACCGAACGGGCGCCGTCGCCGGTGCCGCTGTCGCTCTCGCCGGTGAGCAGGCCGCGCAGGGCCTGGGCGAGCTTGCCGGCCTGGGCGTTGCGCAGGTACACCACGTGCAGGTTGCTCGGGTTGCTCTGGGCGTTGTCGAGCTTGTAGATCAGGTTGCGCGCCAGCTCCGTGCGCTCGGGGCTGCCGGCGCGGATGATGATGGTGTTGGAGCGCGGGTCGCCGATCACCGCGATCTTCTGCGTGGGGTCGTTGCCCGGCGCGTCCAGCAGGTCGGCGACCATCGGCGCGATGTCGGCGGCGATGCCGTTCTGGATCTGCACCACGTCGGTGTCGATGGCGCTCGGGGTGTCGATGCCGGCGATCAGTTGCGCCACGCGGTTGAGGTTCTCGGCGTAGTCGGTGACCACCACCGTGTTGTTGCCCGGATAGGCATTGATCGGGTTGTTCGGCGACACGATCGGGCGCAGCACCGGAATCAGGTTCACCGCGTTCTCGTACTGCAGGCGGAAGGTGCGGGTGAGCATGCCGTTGCCGGCCGGTTTGTCGGCGCTGTAGATCGGCCCGCCGAGCAGCTTGGCGTCGGCCTCCGGCACCACCTGGGCGACGCCGCCGACGTCCACCACGCTGAAGCCCTGCATGCGCAGCGCCGCCAGCAGCATCTCGTAGGCCTGGCGGGCCGGCACCTGGCCTTCGGAGACCAGCGTGAGGTTGCCCTTGACCCGCGGATCGACCAGGAACTGCTGGCCGGTGGAACGGGACAGCGCCCGCACCACGGCCTGGATGTCGGCCTCGACGAAGTTCAGGGTCACCGGTTGGTCGCCCAATGGATTGGCCGCCGCGACGGGCCCCTGCGCCGCCCCGCCGCTGCGGGCGCGTGCGGTGATGTTGTGCAGTTGCTTGGGCGCAGGCCTGACCTGGGCCTGCATCCGCTCACGGTCCAGCACCGCGTCGCCGCTGCGCTGGGTGTTGGCCAAGGGCCGGCCGAGTTCGCTGTCCACCAGCAACGGCGGCTGATTCTGCGGGGCGGTGTTGCTGCACGCGCCCAACGCCACCAACAGCATCGGCAGCGCCTTGCGCGCCGGGTTGAAACCTGACCCCTTCATGAAGCTTCCTTAGCGCCCAGCGCCTGATCCATGCGTACGGTGCCTGACAGAGTGCCGGCGGTGTCATCGGTCGCGGCGGCCTCTGCGCGTTGCAGACGGGCCTCGACCACGTGCAGCGAAAACTGTTGCGGGCGGCTCAGCAGCCAGTCGAGCACGGCGTCCGCCGGGGCCGCGTCGAAGGTCAGTTGCCAGCCGCCGGACGGCACCGCCTGCAAGCGGAAATGACCCGCCAGCCCGGCGGCCTGCAACCCGTGCTGCAGCGAAGATTCGAGGTCTTGTCCGGCGGCCGGCGCGCTGACGTCGCGCAACAGCACCTCCAGGGCTTCGGCCTGGGCCCGCAGCTTCGGCGTTTCGGCCTGCCAGTCGGCGATCTTCTTCAACGGCGGCTGGATCAGCGCGACCCACACCAGCAGGGACGTCACCGCGACGGCCATGCCGATCACCATGCGTTTCTCCCGCTGGGCCAGCGGCTGCCAGCGGGCCTGCACCTGCCGGGCGACGCGCTGCCAGGCGGCGCGGCCATTGGCCAATGTCACCTTATTCATCTTCCGCTCCGCTGTTGTCGCCGTCGTCGTCGCCTGCCGTAGAGAGGGCCTCGCCGGCCGGACGCAACGTCCAGCCGTCCGCGTCATGGCTGACGCTGATCCCGGCCTGGGCCAGCGTGTCTTGCCACCCCTTGTCGCTGCCGGCCCGGGCGTCGTCCAGCAGGCTCAATTGCAGGGCGCCGTCGACGAACGTGAGGCGCTGCACGCTGCCGGCCATGAACGGCATGCCGTTGCCCGCTTGCAGCACCAGCCGGCTGAAGGCCTGCCCCGGATCGTCCGCCGCCCCCTGCTGACGCGCCGCCAGTTGCTGACGGGCCTGTTGCAGCGGATTGAGGATCACCGGCAATTCGGGAAAGGCCTGTTTCACCCGTTGCATCATCTGCGCCTTGAGCTGTTGGCCCTGCGCGGCTTCGCGGGCGGCGTACAGGTTCAGGCCGGTCACCCACACCGTCAGCGCGAGTGCGCCAAAGCCCAGCGCCCGTCCCCAGCCGCGCCGGTCCACCGGCTGCTGGAGGCCGGCATGCAGCCCCCAGGCCGGCAGCGGTCCGCTCCAGCGCTGGTCGGACGGCAACGACTGTGCGCCTTGCGGGGCGTCGTCGCCGATCCAGTGCAGCGCCACGCCGGGTTCCGCCTGCTCCCCGTCGTCGAGCAGCGGCTGGATCCGCGCCGTGTGCAGGCTGTCGCGCAGCAACAGATGCCCCTCGAACACGCCACCGACCCCGCCGGCCATGACCGGTAAACCGTAGGCCGCCGGGTACAGGCCCTTGAGGTGCAGCCCGGTCTGGCGCAGCAACCGCCCGAGCTGTTGCAGTTCCTGCCGCGCCAACCACGCCACCGCCACCTGCCCGGCGTCATCCCGCGGACCGTGGGCCACGTGCATGGCGGCGACGTCGCCGAGCATCAGGGTCTGGGCCGCGCACTGGACGGCGGCGGCCATCTTGGCGGTCGGCAACGGCGGCAAATCGAGGCTGGCCAGGAGGCTGTCCGCCGGGTGCAGGAAGCACACCAGCGGAGTCTTGGCCGGCAGTTGCCCCAGACGCTGCACCTGTTGGCGGACCACCTGCCCCTGACGGTCGAGCCACACGCAGGCAAGCTCGCTGTCCAGGCTCAGCTGCGCCAGCGGCGGCAGGCCCACGCGCACCGGCGTCATACCCCCACCCTCGACCAGATCACCTGCGGCAGACGGTCTTGGCTTCGGTGCAGCAGCGCTTCGACGCTGACCCGACGCTGCTCGCGGCGGGCCTGGCCGCGCAGGCGGAACCAGTCACTGGTGATGCCGACCTTGACGCTGGTCATCTCCAGTTGCGGCAGGCGCAGGCGGTTGACGAAGTCGCCGCGGTTGATGAACCAGCGGCCGGCGTCGCGCTCATTGATCAGCGCCTGCGCCCGCTCCAGCGACAGCCCCGGCACATACGCCGCCAGCACCGGCGCGGTGGCGGTGTTGCCGTTGACCCAGGTGTTGGCCGGGATCACCGTGAGGTAAGGCGCCAGCTTGCGCAGGACGGCGTCGTCGACGCCCTCGACGCTGCGCAGGTCTTCAAGCGTGCGCAGCATCGGCAGGGTCGGTGGCTGCGGCTTGCGTGCGGCGCCGGGCGAAGTGCCGCGGCCGCTGTCGAAGCCATTCTTCGCCAAGGCCTTGTCCGCCAGGGCCGGGTTCAAAAGCCGTGGGTAGGAATCGATGACCCGCAAAGTGATGCGCCGGGCCAGTGCGTCGCTGACGCCGATCAGTGCGCACAGGCGCTGGAACGCCTCGACCTGGCCGTCATCGACCCGTTCGTTGGCCACCAGCGTGCGCAGGTTGAACTTGCCCTGCTCGTCCTCCAGCCGCCCTTCGAAACCGTAGGCGTTCAGCCCCTGTGCCCAAGGCTGGTCGAGCCGGGTCAACGGGTCGCGCTGCCGGGCGTCCCAGAGCAATTGGCGGCTCAGTTCCAGGCCGCCGTTCAGCAGCCAGCGCCCCTGCACCCGCAGTTGCTCGGCTTCCAGCGCACGGGTCGAGACGCTCTGACGGGTGAGCATGCCGGCGGCGATCACCGCCACCACCGCCGCGATCAGCAGCGCGCTGATGATCGCCATGCCCCGCTGGTTCGATGGGCTGTCCATGGCCGGCCCTACAGTTGCCAGGAGCCGATGTCGGCGTTCACGCCCTCGCCGTCCGGCTGGCCGTCGGCGCCGAGGGAGAAGATGTCGATCTCGCCGTTGGCGCCGGGGTTGAGGTACTGGTACGGGCGGCCCCACGGGTCGTTGGGCAGGCGCTCCAGGTACGAGCGCCAATTGCTGTTCTTGGCGTCGGCGGGACGCTCCACCAGCACCTTCAAGCCCTGGTTCATGGTCGGGTAGCTGCCGTGGTCGAGCCGGTACAGCTTGAGGGCCTGCATCAGCCCGCCGATGTCCTGCTTCGCCGCCGTGGCCCGGGCCTGATCCGGCCGGTCCAACACCTTGGGCACCACCATCGCCGCCAGAATCCCGAGGATCACCACCACGACCATGATCTCGATCAGGGTGAAGCCCTGCTGCCGGCGAGGCATCCGTGGCGGTTGTTGAGGCTGTTTGCGCTGCGCGATATCCATCTCGTCATTCCCTGGCTAGATTCGATTCGACGCGCAGTGTTGCAAGAAGATATGTCAGAGATGTTGTGAATCCTCGGGAGTTTCGGTCTTCAAGCGGTCAAGCGCGGGGGTTAGCGTCAAGGGCTGCCCGACCGCCCGAGAACCCGATGCGCGCCCCTTCCAAAGAAGCCGGATTCACCCTGATCGAAGTGCTGGTGGCCCTGGCGATCATCGCCGTGGCCATGTCCGCCGCCGTGCGCGTGGCGGGGCTGATGACGCAGAGCAGCGGCCTGCTGCGCGACCGTTCGGTGGCGATGCTGGCGGCCCAGGGGCGCATGGCCGAGCTGCAACTGGAGGGGCGGTTGCCGATGGGGATGAAAGCCGTGGAGTGCGACCAGGGGCGTCTGCCGTTGCGCTGCGAGCAAATGATCGGCAGCGCCGAGAACGGGCGGCTGCTGAAGGTCGGCGTGCAGGTGTTCGACCGTAGCCGGGAGGCGCCGCCGCTGGCGCGGGTCGAGACACTCCTGAGCCATCCGCAACCCTGATCCTGCCTAGTAAAGACGAGTCGCCCTCACCAGAGGGTTGTTCTTCAGGGACGGGTCAGCCGAGGCAGATCCGGGCCTTGCGGCAGTTTGTCCACGGCCAGCCGCTGCGGCTCGCCGCCCTGCTCGATCACCACCGCATCGCCTTCCACCGCCAGCAGTTTCACCCCGGCACTGATACGCTCGCCTTGCAGGAAGCTCTGCGGCGGCCCGTCGTTGAGGCTGAGGATCGCCACCGCACCGCGGCTGCCGGCCATCACGCCGCTGACCTTGATCTGCACCGGCGCCGTGCGGTCGGCAAACCATTGCAGCGCCGGGCTGTCGCTGCGGGCGGCGAGCAGTTGCGGGGCGGCGGCCGGGGTGTGCGATTCGGCGGGCGTCAGCAGCAGCGACGACCACGTCGCGACGCCCACCAGCGCCGCCAGCAGCGCCAGGGCCTGTGCCATCTGCGGCGGGGAAACGCGTGCGGTGAAGTTCATGGGTTCAATCTCCTTTCAATCCCGACCGTCAGACTACCCGGCAATTCTCACGGTTTTATTTCACACGCCTTACATGTTGGCCGGGCACGATGGCGTTTCAGGACAGGTCGACGCAAAGGAGTGCGCAGGGAATGAACCGGTTCAAGCAACAAGGCTTCACCCTGATCGAGCTGATGGTGGTGCTGGTGATCATCGGCATCGCCAGCGCGGCGATCAGCCTGAGCATCCGCCCCGACCCGCTGCAACTGCTGCGCAAGGACGCCGAGCGCGTGGCGCAGTTGCTCCAGGTGGCCCAAGCCGAGGCCCGCGCCGACGGCCGGCCGATCGCCTGGCTGAGCGACGCCAAGGGCTTCCGCTTCAGCCGGCGCAGCGACAGCGGCCAGGGGTTCGACCATTTCGAGCGGGATGCGCAACTGCGCCCGCGCCCTTGGCAGAGCCCGAAGCTCGATGTGCGGGTGGAACCGAAGCAGAAAGTGGTGCTCAACGCCGAATGGATCAACCCGCCGCTGCAATTGACCCTGTCCGACGGGCTCAACCGCCTGAGCGTGATGCGCGATGCCGCCGGCCGGATCAGCGTGCAATGAAGCGCCAACAGGGTTTCACCCTGATCGAAGTGATGGTGGCGATCCTGCTGATGGCGGTGGTCAGTCTGATTGCCTGGAAGGGGCTGGACAGTGTCACGCGCGCAGACAGCCATTTGCAGGCCAGTGGTGAGCAGAACGACAGCCTGCTGCGGGCGTTGAACCAGTTGCAGCGCGACGTTGAGCTGCGTGCCGGAATCGAGCTCAGCGAACCGAAACGTGCCGGCGAAGACGACGAACCCGACACCGCCCCGCCCGCCCTCACCGTGCGCGGCAGCGACAGCCAAGGCTTTCGGCTGGACATCATCCGCACCGCCGCCGACCGGCCCGGCGCCCTGCAACGGGTGCGCTGGTGGCTCAAGGGCGACACCCTGTACCGCGCCGCCGCCCCGGCCCGCAGCCGCTATCCGCTGCCGGCGCCGACCTCTGGGGTGGCGGTGCTCACGGATGTCAGCGAAGCGCAGGTGCGGGTCTGGGATCCGGACAAGGGCTGGCGCCCACTGAGCGGCAACCGCAAGGAAGATCCGCCGGGCCTGGAACTGCGCCTGACCCGCCAGACCCCGCAAGGCCCCGAACGCTACCGCCAGGTCATCGGCCCGCTGCTGTGATCGCCCTGATCCTGCGGTGCCTCGACCGGCGCCATCGCCAGCAGGCTGGCTCCCACAGGGGATCCAAGTTGATGGCAGATTTCCGTGCCTACCACAGTATCCTCGGTGTCCGCAAAATCCAGGTACACCACAAAAACCTGTGGGAGCTGGCTTGCCAGCGATGAGGCCGGCACTGCCGACATCTCTGTTGCCTGACACACCGCCATCGCGGGCAAGTCGAGTCGTCGCACCGCAGCTCCCACAGGTATCTCAAGCGCCCGCAAAATCCAGGCACACCACAAAAACCCGTAGGAGCTTGCCTGCAAGCGATGAGGCCGGCATTGCTGGCATCTCTGTTGACTGAACCACCGCCATCGCTGGCAAGTCGAGTCGTCGCACCGCAACTCCCACAGGTATCTCAGGTGCCCGCAAAATCCAGGCACACCACAAAATCCTGTAGGAGCTTGCCTGCAAGCGATGAGGCCGGCACTGCTGGCATCTAAACCGCCAGCCATGCCGTCAGCTGAAAACGACGACCCCGCCCGGCAGTTCGGTGCATTTGACGCCATAGGCGTCGCGGATCAGCAAGGCGACGCCGGCCAGTTGGTCAAGGCTGAAGCGGGCCTGCACCCGGCGCTGGCCCAGTTCGCGGTTGAGCAGCACCAGCATGCCGGGGCGGTAGCGGTTGATCTCGTCGATCATCTGGCTCAGGGTCGCGCCGTTGAACACCAGCACCTGGTGCCGCCAGTTCATCACCGCGGCGGTGTCGACGCTCTGCACGCTGCCCACCTGCTGCGCGTCCCAGGTCAGTTGCTGGCCCGGCTCCAGGCGCACGCTGCGGCCTTGCAGGTCCACCTCCAGCGCACCGTCGAGGCACGTCACGCACACCTGCCGGTCGAGGTTGCGCAGGTTGAACCGCGCCTGGCTGGTCCGCAGCCAGCCGCTGCCCGCCTGCACCGCCAACGGCCGGCGCGCGGTCTGCACCTCGACTTCGCCGCTGAGCAGTTCGAAGCCTTGCGCGCCGCCTTCCACGGCGCGCTGGTTGATGCGGGTCTGGGTGTTGAGCTCCAGGGTCAGGCCGTCGGCCGGTTCGAAGCGGCGCTGCTCGCCGACCTCGGTGATGTAGTCGGCGCCAAGGCCCGAGAAACCGCCGGGCACCGTGCCGCGCACCAGCAGGAACGCCGCCGACGCCGCAATGGCGCCGCCCAGGAACGCCCGTCGGCCGAAGCGCCGGGGAGCCCGCAGGCCCTCGGCCGCCGGTTGCAGCAGGTGCCACAGGGTCTTGCAGTCCTCGAAGGCGCGGGCGTGTTCGGGGCTTTGCGCGCACCACTGGCGCAGGGCCCGGGCATCGGCGACCGTGGCCCGGCCCGAGGTCAGCAGGATCAGCCAGTCGCGGGCTTCGCTCTGCAGACGTTCACAGGCCTTGGGCGCGGCAGGTGTCAGACGGAGGATGTTCAAACGCACAGTTACTCGACGGGTTGATCGGGACGCCCGGATCGGCGCTCTACTTTCAAGACGGTTTTCCGGCCCCGCGACCGAACCGCTGAAACACTTTTCTTTCCAGTTTCGCCGCGCAGTGCCCCAGCGCAGCCTTGATTTCCTTCTCGACCATGCGCGTGGAGATGCCGAAGCGCTGGGAAATCTCCAGGTGCGGCGCCTCTTCCAGGCGGGCGGCGATGAAGATCCGCCGGCGCCGCGCCGGCAGCTCATACAGGGCGCTGAGCAGCGACTGGATCTCCTTCTGCCCGCCCACCACCCGCGCCGGGTCGAGGGCTTCGTCGCTGATCTGCAGCAGTTCCTCGACCTCGCTGCCGGTGAGCAGCCGGGCGTCGGCCTGGCGGCGGTCGGCGGCGATGTTCAGCGCCATGCGGTACAGGTAGGCGTTGGGCCGCAGGAGATCCGGCGGAGGCTCCATGCGGTCCACCCGCAGGTAGGTCTCGTGCAGCACGTCGTTGGCCAGGTCCTCGGAGCCGAGACGACGGCGCAGGCGCACCCGGAAGTCGTCGTAGGACGTCAGGAACAGCTGGAGCATCGAACCTTGTCCGGCGTCTTTCATCCCCCGGAAACTCCTTCCCATCTGGTGCAGTCCATGCGTTTCCCTGTGTTTTTCTTGTCCATGGTTTCCGGCAACAGCAGCAGCGTCACCGGCTGACGCAAAGCCCCGGGCGTCGGGCGCTCGATGCTCAAGCGTTGAAAACTGTCCACCAGCGCCGCGTCCCGCCGGCCATCGCCGGTGGAGGTCAGCAGCCGATGGTGCTGCACCACCCCGTCGCGGCCGATCCACAACTGCAGCACCGCGCGGTAACTGCCCGGACGGGTGAGCGGCGAACGGCACAGCGTGCGTTCGATGGCCGCCTGCACCGCCGTCGCATAGCTGCGGTTGACCGCGCTGGGCGCCGCCGTTGCGTGCTGGGCCGGCCCTTGCGTCTCTTCGACCTGCGCCACCTGCAAGGTGAACGCATCGGCGCGGGCGTACTTGGCCATCAGGCCGCTGCCGCCGAGCATGCGGCGCAAGGCGTCGGCCGCGGTGAACTCACCGTCCACCGCCGACGAACGCCGGCCCCGGCTCAACTGGCTGTCGACCAGCACCGCCATGCCCGTGGCCCGACTGAACCGGTCCAGGGCCGACGCCAGGTCCTGGGCCGGGATGTGCAGCGTCATGCGCAACGGTTCGGCCTTCGCCCCCAGCGCCAAGAGGCCCAGCAACAGGCCCAGACAGGCCTGGCGCAAAGGCGCTGAACGCACAAAACCGCCCTTGGCATGGCCTCGCTGCACGGCTGACGCACCCCTGAAAACCGTCATCCTGAGGGCTGTTTATGAATCTGGTGTGACGGACGGTGCAAAAAAACCATCACGGGATCGCCGACGGCCTTGCAGTAGACTCAAGCACCAGAGCGGCCCGTCGGGCCGGCCAGGAGGCCTGCATGAAATCACTGAGCAACATCGTTCTGGGCGGCGCGGTGCTGATCGCCTGCGCCATGGCGCACGCCGAACAGCCGACGGGGTGCATCGACGTAACGGTCGGCGGCTACAAGGCGCCGAACTACGATTGCCTGAGCCAGCAGATGGGCAACAATCCCGAAGGCGCCAAGGCGGCGCAAAAGAACCGCGAGGCGATGAACGTGCCCGTCGACAAGCGACCGCCGAACCAGGTGGGCCTGGCGACGCCGGCCGCCACCGCCACGCGGATGGGCAACGCCTTCGGCCACTCGGTCAAGCCGCAGCGGCCGCCGGCCGGTCAATGAGCCCAGAGCCCGAGGCGAGGGCGCTGGCTCGCGCGTGCGTGCGCAGCAGCCCTGCGCGCGCTCGGATCACTCGCTGGGCTCCTGGCGGAAACTCACCGCCAGCCGGTTCCAACTGCTGATGGTGCTGATGGCCATGGTCAGATCCACCAGCTCGCCTTCCGCGAACTGCTCCCGCGCTTCCTGGAAGACAGCATCTGTGACCTTGCCTTCGGACAGCAGCGTCACCGCTTCGGTCCAGGCCAGCGCCGCCCGCTCGCGCAGGCTGAAAAAGCCGCTGTCGCGCCACACCGCTACCGCGTACAGGCGCCGCTCGCTCTCCCCGGCCCGTCGGGCCTCCACCGAGTGCAGGTCGGTGCAGAACGCACAGCCGTTGAGCTGCGAGGCGCGGATCTTGATCAGGTGCAGCAGCGGCGGCTCGATGCTCAGGCTGCCGGTCAGCGCCTCCAGGGCGATCATCGCTTTCATCGCCTTGGGCGAGGCGCTGTAGTAATCCAGGCGCGGGGACATGGGCGGGTCTCGGGCAGCAGAAGAGTGATTTCACGGTAAGCGCTGGTGCGCCAGGGTTACAGCCCCAATTCCACGGAAAACTGGCAGACCACTGAACCCGGGCACACACTGACTCTGTGGGAGCTGGCTTGCCAGCGATGGCGGTATACCTGCTGACACTGATGCTGGATCCGAAGGCCCCATCGCTGGCAAGCCAGCTCCCACAGGGTTCTGCACCAATTTCGGGGATTTGCGATACGCAACTTCTGCCCCGCGTGCATTCGGAAGTAATCTGGCGGGCGCACAATCCGCCTCATTCGCCCCAGGAGCCCCGTCGGTATGGAACTTCATGTCGTGATCAACGGCCGCAAGGATCTGGCCGGCCAGTTGTACCAGCAACTGCGCGGCGCCATCGAGTCCGGGCGGCTGGCCGCCGGCACGCAGTTGCCCCCCAGCCGCCTGCTGGCCGAGCAGTTGGGGATTTCGCGCAAGACCATCTCCGACACCTATGCGCAGCTGACCTACGAAAACTTCCTCACCGGCGTGATCGGCAAAGGCACCTACGTCAACGCCCGTCCCGCCGCCGTGCAGCGCAAGCAAAGCGCTGCGGAACTGGCCGGCGCCGAGGTCGTCGAGCGATGGCGCAATCTGCCGGTGTTCCTGCGCCACCCGACGCTGGAAGGCTCGCTGCGCTACGACTTCATCGGCGGCGCCACCGGCAAGGGCCAGTTTCCCCAGGACGACTGGCGCCGTTGCGTCGCCCACGCCATGCGGCAGATGGCGACCTCCAAGGGTTTCTACAGCCTGCCCGAGGGCTTGCCGGCGCTGCGCAACGCGATTGCCCGGCACATTGCGTTTTCCCGTGGGGTGAACTGCCAGGACGAAGACGTGGTGGTGTGCAACGGCGCCCAGCAGGCGCTCGACCTCATCGCCCGGGTGCTGCTGCAGCCCGGCAGCGTCGTGGCGATGGAAGACCCCGGCTATCCGCCCGCCCGTCTGCTGTTCGGCACCCACGGCGCCACGGTGGTCGGCGTGCCGGTGGATGCCGAGGGCATTCAGGTCGAGCACATTCCCGACGGCACCCGGCTGATCTACGTGACGCCGTCGCACCAGTTCCCGCTGGGCATGCCCATGAGCCAGGCCCGCCGCGAGGCGCTGCTGGAACGCGCCCACGCGCTGGGCGCCATCGTCATCGAGGACGACTACGACAGCGAATTCCGCTACGAAGGCCGGCCCACGGATTCGCTGCACAACCTCGACCGGCGCGGCCTCGTCGCCTATGTCGGCACCTTCTCCAAGACCCTGCTGCCGGAGCTGCGGATCGGCTATGCGATCCTGCCGCCGGCGATTCTTGAGGCGGTGATCCGCGCCAAGCAGCTCACCGACCTGCACGCCTCCACCCTGCCGCAATGGGCCCTGGCCAAGTTCATCGCCGAAGGCTGCCTGCTCAAGCACATCCGCCGCTGCCACACCGTCTACGCCCAGCGCCGGGAACGGATCCTGACGCGCATGGCCACCGACCTGTCGCCGTGGCTGGAGGCGGTGCCGCCCAGCGCCGGGTTCCACATGGCGGTGTTCTGCAAGGTGCCGCTGGACCTGCCGCTGATCATCGAGCTGGCGAAAAAGGTCGAGGTCGGGCTGTACGCGATCAACGGCTTCTACTATCAGCAAGCGCCCCGCGACGGCCTGTACTTCGGCTTCGGCGCCATCGAGACTCTGGACATCGATATCGCCCTGGACCGCCTGCGCGATCTCTTGCAGCAAGTGGCCTGAGGGATTGGTCTAACCGATTAACCGCCGATTGGTTATTGGTGATCCCGGGAGGCAGGCCTATCCTGCACAGGCCTTATCCCTCAATGGGCGGATGCGTCCGAACCGGTACAGGAGAGCGAGCCATGTCCAACCCCGTGATCAATACCGTCCAGGTGCAGGCCGCCGCCGGCCGCTCGGAAGAGCTGGGCAGGCAGTTGCAGAAGATCGTCGAGACCCTGCGTGAAACGCCCGGCTGCGACTCCTACATGGTCGACCGCTGCCCCGAGGACAGCCAGCGCTGGACGGTCAGTGCCCACTGGCAATCGGAAGCGGCCATGCAGGCGCACTTCAACCGCCCCGAGGCACAGGGCTTCATCGACCTGATCGACAGCCGGCTGGCCAACAGCGTGGACTTCAATTCCTTTCCCATCGTCTAGTCCTGCAGGGTCGCCACGGGTCTGTCTCTCTGCGGGATCGATTCGGCGAAACGCCCTCGCCACAGGGGCACGTGCCCGACAGGTTTCAGGCGGCGATTGGTCTCCCGATCTTCCCGAACATTGGCCGTTTGATCGAACCGCCGCGCGAACTACTGTGATCACCGACACCCACATTCCACAGGTGATGCCCATGAAAGCCCTGCACGTGTTTACCGCCCTCGCCCTGCTCGCCGCCGGCCCGGCCTTTGCCCATGGCACGGACGAACCTTCCGAGAAGGTCACCGTCCTGCAGGATCAGATGCTCAAGAACGCCCCCGGCAAGAAAGCCCTGATGATCGAAGTCGACTACAAACCCGGTCAGTCGTCCATCGCCCACCGGCACGAGGGCACCGCGATGGCCTACGTGCTGGAAGGCGAGATCGTGTCCCAGGTCAAGGGCGAACAACCGGTCACCTACAAGAAGGGCCAGTACTGGTACGAACCGGCCGGCTCCGAACACCTGGTGTCGAAAAACGCCAGCAAGTCCAAGCCGGCGAAGTTGCTGGTGTTCATGGTATTGGCCCCGGACGAGAAAGTGCTGATCCCCCTGGAAAACTGATCGCTGTCGCGCCAGCCATAAATAAAAAGGCTCAAATCGTCGATTTGAGCCTTTTTATTTCCCGGGGCAATTAATCATGGGCGTTTAAAGCGAACAAGACTATTGGTCACCCGGTAACTTCGCCGATTGGTCGTTTCAACTTTCCGGTGCGGGTTTAGTCTGGTTCAACTGCCGTTCAGTGCGGCAACTTTAAACTCTTCGAACCGAAGTTGTTTCACGGGAGAACCACCATGAAACTTGCGTTTGCCGCAACGTTGTCGATCTCGGTACTGGCCCTCTCCGCCTGCTCGGTGCCCACCGCGCCGCCCTCGGCATCCTCGCTCGACACGCTGTTCACCCACCCCGTGGGCCGCAGCGGCGCCACCCGGGTGCCCAGCGGCGCCGACGTGTCCCTCGGCATCGTCTACAGTCCGGGCACCCAGACCAACCGCCAATACCTGCGCGACTACCAGGCCAACGCCGGCACCGGCTTCGGCCAGAGCCTGCTGGTGCAGCCGATCCACGACGCCTACGTCGCCACTTCGAAACCGGACATGGCCGTGGACTGGATGACCGCTTCGCTCAAACGCCGCTTCGGCTCGGTGACCGTCTACCCGGACATGCAGAGCCTGCGGGCGGCCAAGCCCGACGTGACGGCGATCATCGAGACCCGCAGCCAACTGATCACCTCGCGCAGCTCCGACATCCGTACCGACGCCAGCGCGGACTTCTACGATGCGCAGTTCAACTACATCGGCACGGCCAAAGGCACCGATGCCAAGGCCTTGAGTCCGTTGTGGGCCGACTACAAGCGCACCGACGATATCGTGGCGGATATCCATGAACAGCAGGACGTTCAAGTGCGGGCGTTGCAGAAATTCGACCGGTCGCTCAGCAACTTGTTGGGCGGTGCGGCGGACAGTGTGTCGATGCTGGATACCCGGCAGGCTCAAAAGTTGTATTGATTTCGGTGGCCTCATCGCCAGCAGGCTGGCTCCCACAGGGATTCGCCTGCAACGCAAAACCCATGTGGGAGCCAGCCTGCTGGCGATGTGGCCCGATCAGGCGACACAAACCGCAGGCATGAAAAAGCCCCGCCTCTTGCGAGAGCGGGGCTTTCTCATTCAGCTACGGCTCAGGCCGGTTCCAGCTCGGCGTTGCGGGCCGAGGCGGCCGGTGCGACCGTCTGGCCGCTCAGCGCCACGTCCAGCAGTTCGCGGTTGGCCACCGCGTACATGGCGTAGTCGGTGCCGCTGGCGGCACGGATTTCCACCAGCATGGCGCGCCAGCGCTCGATCATCGCGTCGTGCTGTTCCATCCACAGCGCCAGGCGGGTTTCCACCTCCTGGGAGCCGTCGCCCTGTTGCAGGACGGAGATGGTGATCGCACGCTGCTGCCAGTCGACGTCGTCGCGGAACGCCTCGCGGGCCAGGGCCTGCCAGTTGTTCTCGACCGGCAAGGCGCTGATCTGCTGCATGTACCAGGTGATGTCCAGCGCGCTGCCTACGGCGAAGTAGGCCTTGGCCACGTCCGCCGGGTTCTGGCCGGTCACGTCGGAAGCCTCGATGATCGGCAGCAGGGTGTACAGGTGCGAGGTTCCCGCCACCATGCGCGCCAGCAGCTCCGGCACACCGGCCTCGACGTAGGCTTGGTAACGGGCCTGCCAGGTCTCGCGGATCTCGCCGCTGAGCAGTTCGTCGAGCTTGAGGCCCAACTCCTTCAGGTGCGGACCGAAATGCGCGACGTCACGGGCAGCGTTCTGCTCGTTGCGGCGGGCACGCAGGAACCAGCGGGTGGCGCGGCGCCCCAGGCGCATCAGCTCGTCCATCAGCTCCAGCTGCACTTCGGCAGGCACCTGGTAGTCCAGCGCTTCGATCTGACGGAACCAGTGTGGGAGGTGGAAGATGTCACGCACGATCACGTAGGCGCCGGCCACGTTCGCCGGGCTCATGCCGGTGGACTCCTTGAGCCGCTGAACGAAGGTGATGCCCATGTGGTTGACCAGGTCGTTGGCGATCTGGGTGCTGACGATCTCGCGCTTCAGGCGGTGACGGCGCATGGCTTCGGAGAACTTGCTGACCAGGGTCGGCGGGAACGCCGTTTCCATGTCGCGGGTCAGGTAGTCGTCATCCGGAACCAGCGAGTTGAGCAGCTGCTCCTTGAGGTCGATCTTGCTGTAGGAGATCAGCACCGACAGCTCCGGACGGGTCAGGCCATGGCCTTCGGCCACGCGCTCGGCCAGTTGCTCTTCGGTCGGCAGGAACTCGATGGCGCGGTCCAGCTTGCCGCGGCCTTCCAGGTCGCCCATCAGGCGCTTGTACTCGGCGATCCGCGCGTAGGCACGGCGGGCCGCCAGGGACAGGGCCTGGGTCTGCTTGTAGTTGTTGCCCAGCACCAGGCCGCCGACTTCGTCGGTCATGCTCGCCAACAACTGGTTGCGTTGCTTGTCGGTCATGTCGCCGGCCTGAACCACTTCGTTCAGCAGGATCTTGATGTTCACTTCGTGGTCGGAGCAGTCCACACCACCGGCGTTGTCGATGAAGTCGGTGTTGGAGCCGCCGCCGTTGAGGCCGAACTCGACACGGCCCAGTTGGGTCATGCCCAGGTTGCCGCCCTCGCCCACCACTTTGCAGCGCAGTTCGTTGCCGTTCACGCGCAGCGCATCGTTGGCCTTGTCGCCGACGTCGGCGTGGCTTTCGGTGCTGGCCTTGACGTAGGTGCCGATGCCGCCGTTCCACAGCAGATCCACCGGCGCCTTGAGCAAGGCGTTCAGCAGTTCGGTCGGGGTCAGCTTGTCGGCCTGGATGTCGAAGCGCTCTTTCATCTGCGGCGAGATGGCGATGCTCTTCGCGCTGCGCGAGAAGATGCCGCCGCCTTCGGACATGATGCTGGTGTCGTAGTCGGACCAGGCCGAACGCGGCAGGTCGAACATGCGCTGACGCTCGACGAAGCTGGTGGCAGGGTTCGGGTTCGGATCGATGAAGATGTGCATGTGGTTGAACGCGGCAACCAGCTGCAGCTTGTCGGACATCAACAGGCCGTTGCCGAACACGTCGCCGGCCATGTCGCCGATGCCGACCACGGTGACGCTGTCTTCCTGGACATTGATGCCGCGCTCGCGGAAGTGGCGCTGCACGCCGACCCACGCGCCCTTGGCGGTGATGCCCATCTTCTTGTGGTCGTAACCGGCCGAACCGCCGGAAGCGAACGCGTCGCCCAACCAGAAGCCGTAGTCGATGGCGATGCCGTTGGCGATGTCGGAGAAGGTCGCGGTGCCTTTGTCCGCCGCCACCACCAGGTACGGGTCATCGTCGTCATGGCGCACGACGTTGGCCGGCGGCACCAGTTTGCCGTCCTTCAGGTTGTCGGTGATGTCCAACAGGCCCGAGATGAAGATGCGGTAGCAGGCGATGCCCTCGGCCGCGATCTCGTCACGGCTGCCGCCCAGCGGCAGGCGACGCGGCAGGAAGCCGCCCTTGGCGCCCACCGGCACGATGACCGAGTTCTTCACTTGCTGGGCTTTCACAAGGCCCAGGACTTCGGTGCGGAAGTCTTCTTCACGGTCGGACCAGCGCAGGCCGCCACGCGCGACGTTGCCGAAGCGCAGGTGCACGCCTTCGACGCGCGGCGAGTAGACGAAGATTTCGAACTTCGGCACCGGCTTCGGCAGTTCAGGGATCAAGTGCGGGTTGAACTTGAAGCTGAAGTACGACTTGTTCTGGCCGTTGGCGTCGGTCTGGTAGAAGTTGGTGCGCAGGGTCGCTTTGATCAGGTCCAGGTAACGACGCAGGATGCGGTCTTCGTTGAGGACTTGAACGTCGTCCAGCGCGGTCAGGATCGCTTGCTCCAGACGCAGTTGCTTGTCGTCCAGATCATCGCTGCCCAGTTTGCGCGCCAGGTAGAAGCGGGTCTTGAACAACCGGGTCAGTTCGCGGGCGATGTCGGTGTGGTTGTTCAGGGTGCTGGCGATGTAGCCCAGGTCGAAGCCCAGACGGATCTGCTTCAGGTAGCGGGCGTAGGCACGCAGCAGCGCGACGTCGCGCCACGGCAGGCCGGCGGTCAGCACCAGGCGGTTGAACGCATCGTTTTCGGCGTCGCCGCGCACGATGTGGACGAACGCGTCCTGCAGGGTGTCATTGAGCTGCTGGATGTCCAGGTCCATGCCTTCGGCCGCGGTGAACGCGAAGTCGTGGATCCAGAACTCGCGGCCGTTGTTGTGGCGCAGGCGGTATGGGAACTCGCCCAGCACGCGCAGACCGAGGTTTTCCAGGATCGGCAGGACGTCGGACAGCGCCAGCGGGGTATCGGCGTGATACAGCTTGCAGTGCAGCTCGCGCGGGCCCGAGGCCAGCGGCTGGTAGAAGCTCATGGCCAGCGGCTTCTTCTCGCTCAGGTTGAGCAGGTGCTGCATGTCGACCACGGCCGAATGCGCCGCGAAACGCTCGCGGTAGCCGGCCGGGAAGCCTTTCGGGAAGTCCGCCAGCACGTTGGTGCCGTTGGCTTCGCCGAAGGTCTCGACCGTCAGCGCGGCGTAGTCGTCCTGCCAGCTGCGGCAGGCCTGGATGACTTCGTTCTCCAGTTGCAGCGGGTCGATGTCGATGCGGTTTTTCGGGTCGACGCGCAGGATCAGCTGCACGCGGGCCAGCACGGACTCGGAGAAGAACGTCCAGAACTCGCAGTCGGTGGCCTTCAGGCGCTCCATCAGCACGTGCTGGATCTTCTGGCGCACTTCGGTGGAATAGATGTCACGCGGCACGTAAGCCAGGCAGTAGCAGAAGCGGCCGTACGGATCCTTGCGCAGGAACACGCGGATCTTGTTGCGCTCCTGGATCTGCACGATCGACATCACGGTGCTGAACAGCTCGTCGACCGGGGTCTGGAACAGGTCGTCGCGCGGCAGCACTTCCAGCACCTGCGCCAGTTCCTTGCCCAGGTGGGCCTTGGACTGGAAGCCGGAGCGGCGCTCGATCTCCTCGACCTTGCGGCGGATGTACGGGATGGTGCGCACGCTTTCGCCGTACACCGAGGAGGTGTACAGGCCCATGAAGCGGCATTCCTTGATGACGTTGCCGTCGGCGTCGATCTCGCGGATCGACACGTAGTCCGGGTAGGCCGGACGGTGCACGCGGCTCGGGTGCGCGGCCTTGGCGAAGGTCAGCAGCTTGGGTTCGCGCAGGTAGTTGACGGCATAGTCTTCGATGCGCAGGTCGTCATAGGTCATGCCGGTGCGCAGCAGCTTGGTCAGGCCCAGGAACGAGGCCGGGTCGTACTCGATGTGGCCGCCGTCGGCCTGGTCGGTGACCACGAACTCTTCGTAGCCGAGGAAGGTGAAGTGGTTGCCCACCAGCCATTCCAGGAAACTCTTGATCTCGGTCTTCTCGTCGCCGTCGACGGCAAATGCGCTGGTGTCGAGCTTGGTGAGGATCTCCTGCACCTTGGCCTTCATCGGCTCGAAATCGGCGACCGCGACGCGGACCTCGCCCAGGACCTGTTCCAGTTCCTTGGTCAGCACATTCAGCTCGGCCGCGTTGGCGCAGCGGTCGATTTCCAGGTACATCAGCGACTCGTGCTGCACGCCTTCGCCGGTGGTGCCCTTTGGAAGGATCTCCAGCAGCTCGCCCTTGTCGCCGCGACGCACGCTCAGCACGGTGGTCTGCAGGGTGTGGATGCTGTAGCCGCGGCGGTTCAGCTCGGTGCGCACCGAGTCCACCAGGAACGGCAGGTCGTGGTGCAGCACTTCGACCGCGGTGTGGGTCGACTGCCAGCCGTGACGTTCGTAATCGGGGTTGTAGACGCGAACCTGCGGTTGCGCGTGGTCGAAGCGCTCAAGCAGGCGCCATGCGGAAAGCGTACAGCCAGCGAGGTCGGAGAGGCGACGCTGGGTCAGCTCGTCCAGGGAAATGATGCCGAAGAATTGTTCAGAGAACAGCGCCACTTGTGGCAGTGCCTGTTCACTGATGTGCTGCGCCAGTGCCGCTTGCAGTTGGTGCTGGAAGTCGGCTTTGCTGGCTGCGGTGAAGAACGCCATCTGTGGTACTCCGCTTGGGCTTGTTATTGATGGAAAGCGTCACATGCTGCATGGCCCCCTATCGGGCCGTTCCGTCTCCCTGTTCCTGATTCTCGGGCAGAGGAAACAGGGTGACAGGTGGGTGAAGCTGGACGAGACACTCAGGTCACATTCACCTTCCATTGGATGGGCATCTGCAAAAACGACTGCCGGGCGCCGGGTACGGGCCGTCGGCAATGCCTTTACGGGTGCCCATCCGTTGCGCAGCTTAATGGCTGCGACAATGTGCCTGCTTGCAGCGCTGCGACATATTCGGTCATCGGCACGTAAACGGCGGCCTGCGCACCGGACAACACTAGCAGGGGATGCGCGGCCCGGCCTGTCCGGCGTCATTTTTTGCCGCACGCCCGTGCCAAAAATGACTGCGCCGGCGCGATTCGTTCCCTCTGGGTGCTTCGTCCGGTTTCGGCCTGATTTCCCATGCCCTTCCCTGCCCGGCCGGCACCTGAAAAACCGATAAGAAACAACTTGTTAGTTGCAGATTATTCGGTCGCACAAATCTCAAAGAATTGCCCTACGTCATTAACAGAACACTTTCCTACAAGCCGGTTTGTTGGAAACAAAGGGCAATGTTATCAATGGAAAACCGGCAACCCATTTGTAAACAAACACGAAGCACGTTTTCGCGACGCACTTCGCTTGCCCGAAGGATCGGGCGTTCACCGCACAAGGAACAGGCACATGCCACAACTGGAAATACCCGGAATCATCACTTACGCCGACGGGACGTGGGAACTCATCAACTTGAACCCGGACAAGATCCGTGGCGACATCCGCAAGAACTACCCGCTGGGCAATCCGATGCACGGGTTCACCCTGGCCATCCAGAACGACTATCTGGCGCGCAAGCACAACCTTGAGCCCCACCTGCAAAACGAACTGAACGCCGTCGACGGCAACCATCCGCCCTTGCGCCACCACACACCGGACGAGTGGCTGGCGCGGACCGTCAACATCGTCAACGAACTGCTCTTTCGCAAGAACACCGAATACCAACAGCAGTTGAAGGCCACGCAGACGGCCAAGCAGCTCGGCAAGCTGCAGGCCACCTACAACGCGATGATCCTCAACGACCAGATCACCAGCCTGCAGAACCGCCAGTCGTCCCTGTACGCGGAAATCGCCCGCCGCCAGGCCGAAGCCCTGGCGCAGCAACAGGCGGCAGAGGCCGCACGCCGCGCGGAGGAAGCCCAGCGCCAGGCAGAGGAACACGCGAGGCAGGTCGCGGCGGAGCAGGCCCGGATCGCAGCCGAAGAACAGGCCAGGCAGATCGACGACTACAAGCGCGCCGTGGCCTTCGTCGCCGAAGCGAACACCTACATCCTGGAAAAATACGGCGAGAAGCTGCATCAGGTGGTGCTGGACCTGCAGAAGGACCTCTCCGGCAAGAAGATCCGCAGCTACGGCGAGGCCATGCAGACGTTCGAAAAGGTGCGCAACAACCCCCATGCCAGGCTCAGCCCGCAGGACACCCGCGCCGTTGTCGATGCCCTGAATGCGCTGGACAAAGCGACCTACGTGGACAACGTCAACCGGTTGGCCAAAGGGCTTGGCGTGACCGGCAAAATCGTGCAGGCACATTCGGTGATCGAGAAGACGGTCATTGGTTTTCGGGATGGGGATTGGAAGCCGTTGTTGCTGGAGTTTGAGAGCATCGCTCTCGGCATGGGGGCAGGGATGCTGGTGGCCATCGGCGCCGCGAAGTTACTCTCGGCTGCTGTTGCAAGCAGCGTTCTCGGCATCGTTGCGGTCGGCTTGCTGATTGCCTTGATAGCGTCAGTTCTTGATGCGAAAAACGTAGAAACAATCAACACCCTCATCCTCGAACAGTTCAACGCTGCGCCACAAGTATAACGACGCAAACCTGTTGGCCGGATGAGTCATAACGTCAATTCATTCCGGCCACACAACTTATAAATTGAGGCCTGCACGGAGATCACGCATGAAAACAATAGAGTTGAGAATACCCCTACCGGTGTTGATCATCGGTACATTTTGCGCCCCGATTTTCATCATCGGTTTCACGCTGCCTGCTTTTCCGCAGACCGATAATGACATTGCTCTCAATGAGTTCCTGGACGACCGGCTCTTCGGACTGGTTGGATTCTGGTCATCTCTCTTTCCCTTCAGTTCGAAGGCAGCTGCAAACTATGTGGCGACAACCGGCCCACTCATCTTCCTATATTCGATATACATGGCCATCACCGTAAAGGCCGACCCAAACGACAGCAAACCCTTGACATCTGCACAATACCTCGCCCTAGCAGCGGGAATGATACTTTTATTCATATTTCTTACATGGATATTTTATTTCAGACCAGATGATCTTGGAACACACAAAGGGAAATACGGAAACCTATTCGGCTCTTACACCTTCCTCTATTCATTCCATCAATCGCTCATCTCATTTCTGTATTTTTTCTTTCTTCCATTTTGCATACTCAAATCCATCTTCCGCACCCCTTTATTTAACCTGAGAAAATCATTAAAAAACTTATAAACCTGACAAAACCATCAACCTGCTTTACTTGACACTCAATGAGAACCCCATGCAAAAAAAAAAAAAAAAAAAAAAAAAAAGCCGACAATATCATTGGCTTTCCTTTTTGTAATCACAATTCCGATTCTCTTTTCCAACTTCATAGTCCCTCTCATATCCCACCCGCTACTTACTCCCCTCTAGCATTTCTTC
>NZ_NEIZ01000011.1:37252-185440 GCF_002113645.1 Pseudomonas sp. B35(2017)
CAAACCCTTTAATTAAACATAAAAAAAAAATAAAAAAAATAAAAAACAAAAAAAAACAACAAACCTATTTTAATTAAAAAAAAAAAAAAAACAAAAAAAAAAAAAAAAAAAAAAAAAAAAAAGAAAAGCCGACAATATCATTGGCTTTCCTTTTGGCAATCACGATGCCGATGCTGCTTGTCAACTTGATAGTCCCGCTCATAGGCGAGCCGCTACATACTGCCCTCGAGCATTTCCTCGATGCCTACCTGGTCGACGACATCGGCTTCTGGTCTTCAAAGCTGCCACTGAGCTCAAAAATCACCACGAATTACATCGCACTGACGGGGCCAATAGCCGGCGCGATCCTTTTGTTCAGAAACTGCAAAAGGATTGACACAATAAAGAAAGACCTGCAGCGCAATTCAGCCATAAAAATAATGGCCACGGCCTTTGCATTCCTACTCCTCTGCCTATTTTTCGCACACCAGGCTTATTTCAATTCCGTCGACCTGGCGATCCGAAACGAGAAGCTCAGGATCGCAGGACAAAACTTTCTGTTCTACACGCTATTTTCATCATCGATACTGCTATACATAGCATTCACTCCGGTGTGCATATTCCTGCTCATGGTCTGTTTCTATTATCGAATCATTGAACCGCTGGCAAAAAAGGTGATGTAAGGGGCATGACTCATGCCTTGGCGATGTTCTCTTTGGCACCCCTTTTTTGTTTGTTCCTTCTCTGTACTCCATCCCACGATTCAAGATCGAACGTTGGCTGAGCAAGAGGCAAAAAAATTGAAGATGTAGCAGCAGATTCCTCTTCGGACTGGCAGAATCACACTTTTTCTCCGCCCCATCGCGTCCGGCCCCTCAGGAATCCTCCCCATGCAAATGACCACCGCCCTGCTCATCGTCAATCCGTGCGACGACGAAGAAGACAACATGGCCATGCTCTGCTGCCACAGCGACAAGGGCGAAATGTTCCTGATGAGCCGCTACCCGGACGAGGATGAACTGGAGATCACCCTGGATGGCGACCCTTCGACCCTGGAAGGTGTGAAGGTCACCCTGACCAAAACCCTGCTGAAGATCGAAATCGCGGCGGCGGATGCCGATGCGCTGAACGGTGACGACGTGCTGGAGATCACCTTCAACCCGGACATGGTGGATCTCGACGAGGTCGAAGAGACCCTGAAGAACATTCTGGACGGCACCGGCACTTACATCCGCCAGGCCTGAAGTCGCCAGGGCGGGCCCATCGTCGGATCGCCACCCGGAGCAAGCCTGCCCCCCCGGATCTGTATCGCGCACATCCCCTGTGGGAGCCAGCCTGCTGGCGATGGCATCCGTGCAGGCGCCATCGCCAGCAGGCTGGCTCCCGCAGGACTTTGTGCACGGCCGAAGTCCGCTTGATCCGCGTTGCCCGCACTGGAGCGGTGACAGCCATCCCCCCATGCGATCGTTACCCGGTCATTTCCCGCACTTTGCGCAAAATGCCGTTAGTCGCCACCCCCCGCGATGGATTAAAGTAACGCCCCCAGCCCCGGCGTTATCCGAACGTCTGCGGCCACCCTTTCCAGGAACAGTCACCGATGGAACATCGTGAAGCGCTGCTGGCGCTGCGCACCTTTCTTTCAACGCAGATCCTCGGCCAGGAAAAACTCATCGAGCGCCTGCTCATCGCCCTGCTCGCCGACGGCCACATGCTGGTCGAGGGCGCGCCGGGCCTGGCCAAGACCAAGGCGATCAAAGAGCTGGCCGAAGGCATCGATGCCCAGTTCCATCGCATCCAGTTCACCCCCGACCTGCTGCCGGCGGACGTCACCGGCACCGAGATCTACCGTCCGGAGACCGGCAGCTTCGTGTTCCAGCAAGGCCCGATCTTCCACAACCTGGTGCTGGCGGACGAAATCAACCGTGCCCCGGCCAAGGTGCAGTCGGCATTGCTCGAAGCCATGGCCGAACGCCAGGTCAGCGTCGGGCGCAGCACCTATGAACTGTCGCCGCTGTTCCTGGTGATGGCCACGCAGAACCCGATCGAGCAGGAAGGCACCTACCCGCTGCCCGAAGCCCAGCTCGACCGCTTCCTGCTGCACGTCAAGATCGGTTTCCCGGACGCGGCCGTCGAACGGCGCATCCTCCAGCAGGCCCGCGGCGAAGCCCTCAACGGCGAGACCAAGCCTGAGCGGCGGGTCAGCCAGCAGGCGATCTTCGCGGCGCGCAAGGAAATCCTCGGGCTGTACATGGCCGACGCCGTGGAGGAATACCTGGTGCAACTGGTCATGGCCACGCGCAACCCGGCCAAGTTCGACCCGGAAATGGCCGAGTGGATCGCCTACGGCGCCAGCCCCCGCGGTTCCATCGCCCTCGACCGCTGCGCCCGGGCCCACGCCTGGCTCGCCGGCCGCGATTTCGTCAGCCCGGAAGACATCCAGGCCGTGCTGTTCGACGTGCTGCGCCACCGCATCATCCTGTCGTTCGAGGCGGAAGCCGCCGGCATCGACCAAGACCGGGTGGTGCAGCGCATCCTTGACGTCGTTGCCGTCGCTTGACCGCCATGAACGCCCCCCTGCCGTCCGAACCGGGCATCCGCGTCAGCCTCGCCGAGCTGATCGAGATGCGTCACCGCGTCCGTGAGGTGCAGCTGTTTTCCACGCCGAGCCAGCGCAGCCCGCTGATCGGCCTGCACCATTCGAAGTTCCGCGGCCGCGGCGTGGACTTCGACCAGGTGCGGGTCTACCAGGCCGGCGACGACGTGCGCACCATCGACTGGCGCGTGACCGCCCGCACCCAGGAGCCGCACACCAAGCTGTTCCACGAGGAGCGCGAGCGGCCGATCTTCATCATGGTCGAGCAGAGCCGACGGCTGTTCTTCGGCTCCGGGCTGATGTTCAAGTCGGTGCTCGCCGCGCAGGCGGCGGCTCTGATCGGCTGGGCGGCGCTGGGCCACAACGACCGGGTCGGCGGACTGGTGTTCGGCGACAACGAGCATTACGAGATCAAGCCGCGGCGCAGCAAGCAGAGCCTGCTGCAACTGCTCAACCGGCTGGTGCGCGCCAACCAGGCGCTGCACAGCGAGCGCGAACCGGACCGCGATGCGTTCGGCGTGGCGTTGCGCCGCGCCCGCGAGGTGCTGCGGCCGGGCAGCCTGGTGATCGTGATCTGCGACGAGCGGGTGCTGTCCGACAGCGCCGAACAGCAACTGAGCCTGCTGTCGCGCCACTGCGACCTGTTGCTGTTGCCGCTGTCCGACCCGCTGGATCACGCCCTGCCGGCCGCCGGGCTGCTGCGGTTCGCCGAGCGCGGTGCGCAACTGGAGCTGGACACCCTCAACTTCGACCTGCGCCAGACCTACCGCGCCCAGGCCGAAGCGCGGATCGCCCGTTGGGAGCTGCTGGCGCAGAAGCTGCGCGTACTGCTGATGCCCCTGAGCACCCAGAGCGAAATGGTCGAGCAGATGCGTGAGTTCCTCAATCCGCAGCGTCCGGGCAGCGCACGATGAACGGCCTCGAACAACTGCAGCCGCTGATGTCCCCGCCACCGGTCGCCTTCTGGCCGCCGGCGCCGGGCTGGTGGCTGCTGCTTCTGCTGCTGCCCCTGGCGGGTTTCGCCCTGTGGCGCCTGCGCCGGCTCATTCCGGTGAAGAAGCGCCCGATCGTGCGGGCCGAACTGCCGCTGGATCCGGTACGCCTGGCCGCCCTCGCCGAACTGGCGCAAATGGCCAAGCCCTATGACGGCGCGCCCGCCGGTGCCTGGCTGCAGCAGCTCAACGGCCTGCTCAAGCGCCTGTGCCGCAACCATTACCCGAACAGCCAAAGCCACACCCTCAACGGCCGCAAATGGCTGGCGTTCCTCGACAACCGCTGCCCGGCCGCCGGCCTGACGCGCTGGATGGTGCTGGTCGAAGGCGCCTACAAACCCGAATGCAAGCTCGACGACAAGGCCATCGCCGGCCTGACCCAAGCGGTCGACACCTGGATCCGCAAGCATGTTTGAGTTCGCCTGGCCGTGGGTCTTCGCACTGCTGCCGCTGCCCTGGCTGATGCGCCTGGTGCTGCCGGTGGCCGACAGCGGCGAGCCCGCGCTGAAGGTGAGCTTTCTCGCCGACCTCGAAGGCCTCGCCCGCCGCCGGGCCCGGGCCAACCTGCCGGCCTGGCGGCAGCAGGCGCCGTTCCTGTTGCTGTGGCTGTTTCTGCTGATCGCCGCCGCCCGCCCGCAATGGCTGGGCGAACCGTTGCCGATCGCTGCCAGCGGCCGCGACCTGCTGGTGGCGGTGGACGTGTCCGGCTCGATGGACTTCCCCGACATGCAATGGCAGGACGAAGACATCAGCCGCCTGTCGCTGGTGCAGCACTTGCTCGGTGACTTCCTGGAAAGCCGCGACGGCGACCGGGTCGGCCTGATCCTGTTCGGCAGCCAGGCGTACCTGCAGGCGCCTTTGACCTTCGACCGCCACACGGTGCGGGTCTGGCTCGACGAGGCGCGGATCGGCATCGCCGGCAAGAACACCGCCATCGGCGACGCCATCGGCCTGGCCCTCAAGCGCCTGCGCATGCGTCCGGCCCAGAGCCGCGTGCTGGTGCTGGTCACCGACGGCGCCAACAACGGCGGCGAAATCGACCCATTGACCGCCGCCCGCCTGGCCGCCGGCGAGGGCGTGAGAATCTACCCGATCGGCATCGGCGCCGACCCCGAGTCGAGCGGCAGCACCGCCCTGCTCGGCGCGAACCCGACCCTGGACCTCGACGAGCCGGCGCTCAAGGCCATCGCCGAGGCCACGGGCGGCCGCTATTTCCGTGCCCGCGACGGCCAGGAGCTGCAAGCGGTCAAGGACACCCTCGACCGCCTCGAACCGGTGGCCCAGCAACCGACCCAGGCCCGCCCGGCCCAGGCGCTGTATCAATGGCCGCTGGCGCTGGCGCTGCTGCTGAGCCTGTTGCTGGTGGTCCGCGAGCTGTGGCCGGACAACCCGCTGCAACGCCTCTTCAGCAAGGAATTGTATTTGCAGAGCCCATTGCCTGACTGGCGTGCCCGCCTCAAGCGCCTGCGTCTGCGGAGGCGTCGATGATCACGCTCTGGCCGCACTGGTTCCGCCCCTGGTGGCTGTTGCTGCTGCCGTTGCTGGGTTGGCTGCTCTGGCAGCTCTGGCACCGGCAGAAGCGCGCCGGGCGCTGGCAGGTGATCCTGCCGCCGGCCTTCCATTCCACTCTCCTGCGCGGGGGCGGCGGACGCGACAGCAAACTGCCGTGGATCGCCCTCGGCGTGGCCTGGCTGCTGGCCCTCGCGGCGCTGCTCGGGCCGAGCTGGGAACGGGTCGAGCAGACCACCCAGAAACCCGCCGACCCGCTGGTGGTGCTGCTGGAACTGACCCCGGAGATGCTGGCCACCGACTCGCCGCCGACCCGGCTGGAACAGGCACGGCGCAAGCTGTTCGACCTGTTGCAGGCACGCAGCGACGCGCAGACCGCCATCGTCGTGTTCGCCGGCAGCGCCCACACGCTGGTGCCGCTCTCCGATGATCTGGCCACCAGCCGCAACCTGCTGGACGCGCTCAAGCCGTCGCTGATGCCGCAAAGCGGTCATCGCGCCGACCTGGCGGTGAACAAGGCCCTGACCCTGCTCAAACAGGGCGCCTTGGGCCAGGGGCGAATCCTGCTGATCGGTTCGTCGCTGTCGGAAGAGGAACGCCTGGGCATTCGCCGGGCGCTGGGCGGGCAGTCCCCGCAACTGCTGATGCTCGGGGTCGGCACCGCCGAAGGCGCGCCGATCGCCCAGGAGGACGGCAGTTTCCTCAAGGACGCCCAAGGCGCGATCCGCGTGCCGCAGCTGGACGGCGCGGGCCTCAATGCGTTTCTCAATTCGGTGGGCGGCGAGTACCGCGGCGCCCGCCTGGACGAGTCCGACCTGCGCGCCCTCGGCCTGCTCGACGGCCCCCGCAGCCTGCGCGACGACGGCCAGACCCTGCGCCTGGACACCTGGGCCGACCAGGGCTATTGGCTGCTGCTGCCGCTGTTGCTGCTCGCCGCCTGCGCCGGGCGCCGCGGCTGGCTGTTTTGCCTGCCGCTGCTGTGGTGCCTGCCGCTGCCCGGCTACGCGTTCGATTTCGAAGACCTGTGGCTGCGTCCCGACCAACAGGGCCTGCACCTGCTCAAGCAGAAGCGCCCGGCCGAAGCGGCCAAGCACTTCGAAGATCCGCAATGGCAAGGGGTGGCGCTGTACGAGGCCGGCGACTACAGCGGCGCCGCCCAGCGCTTCGCCGAAGGCAACGACGCCCGCGCCCACTACAATCGAGGCAATGCCCTGGCCAGGAGCGGCGAGCTGGAAGCGGCGCTGGACGCCTACGATCAAGCCCTGGAGCGCCAACCGGACCTGCGCCCGGCACTGACCAACAAGGCCTTGGTGGAGAACCTGCTGAAACAGAAAAACGCCCCGCCGCCCGCCGAACCGCAGAAGCCGTCGACGCCGCAGAACCTGCCGGGCGACGAACCGCCGCCACCGGCCGCGACGCCGCCTGTGGCCAACAGCGAATCCCCGAGCGACACCGCACCGCCGCCTGCGGCCAGCGAACCGCCGCCGACCGCCCCGCCGCTGCCGGGCACCGATGAGCTGAGCGAAAGCGAACCGCAGGGCGAACAGAACGCCACACCGCCGCTGCTGCGCCCCGCCGAAGACAACCTCGAAGGCGAGCAGCGCCAGGCACTGGAACAATGGCTGGGCAAGATCCCGGACGATCCGGGTGAACTGCTGCGACGCAAGTTCTGGTACGAACAGCAACAACATCAGGATCAGGAAAACATTCGATGAGCCGTTTCACCGCACTCTTGCTGCCCCTGCTGATCTGCACGGCCACCGCCCAGGCGGCCGGGCTGACAGCCAGCGTGGACCGCACGCGCCTGAACTCCGGCGAGACGGTGGAGCTCACCCTGGAATCCAACGATGTCACGCAGTTCGGCAAGCCGGACCTGGCCCCGCTGGAGCCGCAGTTCGAAGTGCGCGGCACCCGTCAGGTCAACCAGTTGAACACCCTCAACGGCGACAACCGCGCCACCACGCGCTGGATCGTCACCCTGCTGCCGAAAAACAACGGCAGCGTGGTGATTCCGCCGCTGCAGCTGGGCGACGCGCAGAGCCAGCCGATCACCGTGCAGGTGGTCGAGAGCGACGACCGCGAGAGCGCCGACGGCCTGGATCCGGTGTTCATCGAGGCCAGCCTCGACCAGAGCAGCGTCTACGTGCAGGCCCAGGCGGTGCTGACCGTGCGCATCTACCATTCGGTGTCGCTGTACGACGACAGCAGCCTGACGCCGCTGCAGATCGCCGACGCGCGCATCGAACAGTTGGGCGACACCCGCACCTACGAAAAAGACATCAACGGCGTGCGCCACGGCGTGATCGAAATGCGCTACGCGATCTACCCCCAGCACAGCGGCCTGCTGAGCATCGCCCCGCAGACGTTCAGCGCAACGCTGGTCGATACGCGACCGTCCGCGGACACCTCCACCCAAGGGCCGAAGCCGGGCAAGCTGATGCGCATCAGCTCCGCCGCGACGGCGCTGACGGTCAAGCCCAAACCCATCACCTACCCGGCCGACGCGCCGTGGCTGCCGGCCCGCAGCCTGACCCTGAGCGAGAGCTGGAACCCGGAGCCGGATCACCTGCAGGTCGGCGATTCCCTGACCCGCAGCCTGACCCTCAAGGCCGAAGGCCTGGCCAGTTCCCAGTTGCCCGCGCTGCCGGCCACCGAGGCCAACGGCTTGCGCCGCTATCCGGACCAACCGGTGCTCAGCAATCAGAGCGGCGACCGGGGCCTGACCGGCAGCCGCGAGGAGCGCGAGGCGCTGGTGCCCAGCCGCAGCGGCGCCATCGAGCTGCCGACGGTGGAAGTGGTCTGGTGGAACACCTTCGAAGATCACCTGGAACACAGCAGCCTGCCGGCGCGCACCCTGCAAGTGGCGAGCAACCCGAGCCTGCAGGTGGACACTCCGGCCGGCACCCAGGCCTCGGGCGGCGCCGACAGCGAAGCGCTGTGGTGGTGGAAACTCAGCACGCTGGTCCTGGCGTGCACCACCGCCCTCGGCTTCGGCCTGTGGTGGCGGGCCCGCTGGCAACCGGCGATCCTGCGCGCCGCCCAGACCGGCCCGAGCCCGCGCACGCTGCTTGACGACATCAAGCGCGCCAGCCAAGCCAACGACCCCCACGCCACCCGCCAGGCCCTCGACGCCTGGGCCCGCCAGCAACCGGAAACCCTGGCCGACATGGCCGCCCGCTTCGTGCCGCTGTCCGATGCCCTGGACGGCCTCAACGGCGCGCTCTACAGTGAAACCGGCCAGCACTGGCAAGGCGAAGACTTGTGGCGGGCGATCCGCACCATTCCGGCGGCTGAGCGGGCGAAGGATCCGGTGGGCGACAGCGGGTTGCCGCCGCTCTACCCCAAATGACCGCGCGACGTCGCCACCTGCGGCGTCATTGCCCGTCAGGTGCCCGGTCTTCGGAGTCCTGCTGCGGCAGAAATGTCCGGGCGGCCAGCCAGCAGCTGGCCATCGACGCCAGGAACGACACCGATAGCTCCAGCCAGTAATCCGAAATCTCGCCGCCGTTGATGTCGTTGTTCCGCACAACGAGCAATACGAACCAGAACATCCATCCGGCGGCGACTCCGGCGCCTGCCAGAGCGACCAGCAAACAGTTCAGCGCCGTCTTCCTGACCTTCATCAAAGCGATCGCCAGCGCAAAAAACAGAAAAGGCAGAAAGAACACCAACTGCGCGAGGAAAGGCGCCAGGAAGGGCATCAGCAGCAGTTCGCCCCCCCTGACTTCCCCCAGCAGTTTCGGCGTATCGATCAAGTGGGCAAACACTGTGGCCGTCTTGATGATTCCGGCGATCCCCCCGACCACCATCGGGCACAGGAAGAAGGCCAGGAAGACCTTCCCGCGTGGGTATCGAGCCTTGATCATGGGGTGCAGCCCTGGGCTTTCGACAGGCCCAAGAGCTTGCAGCCATAGTTCACCCTTGAGCGGTAATCCAGGATGACCACACCGCCGTCGACACCTTGCTTGTCGCCGATGAGCGGATTGAGCGACGTGTCCGTGGCGTATTTGCCGACGGTCGTGAACCATGAATGGTCACCCAGGAACTTCTCATGGATGGTCTGCAGCAGCGACTGTTCGTTTTTCAACTGTTTGATGTCCCAGGCAACCGGATCAGTGGCCGATTTGTTGTACAGGTCTTTGAAATTATCGAAGCCGCCCGTGATCAGCGCGTCCCCCGCCGCCTTGCGCCAGTCGTAGACCGGGGCCAGGAACCAGCCCAGGCCAAAGCTCAGGAAGGATCCGTTCCCGTCCGCCCCCAACCCAGTCAACGGCGCTCTGGATACCGCCTCAGCGCCCCCGAACCAGTTGGCCCCGATCCCCAGTTCCTGTTCATACAGGTTGCTGGCCCCGAAGAAGTTGGCCCGGTTGTCGATGGTGTTCAGGTACGTCACCAGGCGGTCTGAGGCCCCTTGCGTGTTGTAGAGGTAGTCGAAGGTCGTGTGCGATGTGCGCGCCACGTCGTTGTGCATGACATTCCAGGCGTCCTGCATGGCGATGTACTTCAGCGCCGCGTTGACTGCCGTGCGGCAGCCGTCGCTCTGGGGGGCCTTGTCGCACATGCTGCGCATCTCCGAATCGAGGAACTCGCTGAGCTTCTCCGCCTTCGCGATGGCAGCGTTCTTTTCCTCTTTGGTGGAGCACGTCTTGCCGTTCAGGCAGTCTTCAACCTCCGAGAAGGCCTGGTGGGACAGATAGTTGTAGAGCGTCCCATTGGCCGCCACCGAGGCCGCCGTGCTCGGGTCACCCCCTGACGCCGTGGCCCCCAGCACGCCTACGATCTGGGAAATGGCCAGCAGGTTGGCCTGTGCCTGAATGTATTCAGGCGTGCCCGGCACATAGTTGGCCGGCAACAGTTTGTCCCCGAGCAGGCCCACCAGGAACTCGTTGGCACCGCCGGCGATCGCCCCCGTGCGGAAATCCCCTCCCATGGCCTTGGACAGCAGCCCGCCCAGGCCAGCGTGCAGCAGAATTTTCTCGATGCTGCCTTCAGGCAGCTTCAAGTCTCCGATGGCGCCCGCCCCCATGGCCGCGCCGATGGCAGTCAGCGTTCCGGTAGCCGAGCTGACCAGGTTGTCCTTGAAGCTGCCGCCGTAGACGACCGTTTTGATCAGGGCGTCGGCCGTCACCTTGGTGGCTATGACCTTGAACCCCTCCGGGGTCAGGCTGATGTTGCCCACGTCGAACTTCAACCCCTGGGTGACCCCCGCCGTGGCCGCGGCGACAACGTAGCTTTTGATGGCATCTTCGGAGGTCATGTCTTTCAGGATTTTCCCGAGGTTGCCCCGGTTATCGATCGTGCTGACCGTCGCTTTCGTCGCGGCGGTGATGGCCACGCCCTGCAGCATCGCGTTCATGCCCGCCATCATCGGCCCGATGATGGCGGCCATCGCAATGGCGATGATCAGTTGAGAGGCCGGCCCGAGCCCGGAGTTCGAGTATTTGAACGACTCGTGGATTTCCTTCACTTGCCGCCAGTCCACGTCTCCGCGCGCTTCGGCCTGCTTGAGCCACGCCATCTGCGGATCGGCCTTGACCATGGCATCGATGGATTCGCTGACCGTCTGCTGATTGATCTGCTTCACATCGATCTTAAGGCCTTCCACCGCCTTGATGGCGATTTCGCCCTTGGCGGACATCTGTGTCTGACGGAACGTCTCGTCCGTGTTGCCCTTGCCCTTGGACGATACCCAGAAAGCGCTGTCGTTGGTCTTGGTATGGCTCTCGTCGTGAAGGTCCTTGACCCCTTCGAACACGATCTTACCGCCGCTGTCCAGGCTGATGCCGCCACCACTGTCGAGCTTCGCGACCTGGAATCTCTGGTCGCCGCCGCTGACCAGCGCCATGTTGCCTCCGGTCGTGATTTCACTGCCGACATGCGTCACCTGCGTGACTTCGTCATGACGCAGTTTCTTCCTGCCGAAACTGCCCTTGTCCTTTTTGTCGTACAGCGAGTAGTCCGTGTCTTGCGCGGCCAATACTTCGAGCTCGTCCCTGGCCACCAGATAGGCTTCGTTGCCGGCCTTGATCCGGCTGGAGATCAACGTCAGGTCATCGCCTGCCCGAATGGCGACATCGCCGCCGGCAGTGATCGTGCTGGCGATCTGTTTGACGTGGTCTTCCTGGGCGGTCACCTTCTTGGTCTTGTAATAGGAGTGGCTTTCATCGGCCCCGGAAGCGATGGTCACATCGCCGTCCGCAATGAGCGTGAAATTGCGTTTGGCGTTCATGTCACTGGCGACTGCGGCAAAGTCACGACCCGCACTCATCGAGATATCGCGTCCGGCACTCAGGCTTGAGCCGAACTGAGTGACGGAGCTGCTCTGCCGGGCACCGCCGTCGACGTTGATCTGTTGAGCCGAAGCGATGGCGATGTCCCGACTGGCCTCGATCCGGACATCCCGCCCGCTGGACATCGAACCTCCCACGCTGAGCATGTCCCGGCCCGAGAAGATCGTCAGGTCATTCGCCGCCTCGATGCGCGCTGCACTGTCGACGACGTCACGCTGGAACGACTTGCCCTTGCCGTCGAAGGCATCGGTGCTCACCGAACGCTCGTTGACGATGTCCCCCGTCAAGGTCACAAGGTTGACGTCTCGCCCGGCGATGATGCCGCCCGACTTGTTGACGATGTCATGCACGGCCAGCAGGCCCAGGCGGTTCCCCGCTTCGATCAGGCCGCTGTTGGTCAGGTCCAGCCCGGCGCTCGCGGCCAGATTGTTGCTGGCGCGCAACGTGCCTGCGTTGACCAGGTCTTTGCCTGCGATCAGATCGACATCGTGTCCCTGGATCAACGCCCCGTTCGGCGCCAGTCGATTGTTGGCCTGGGCCAGGTACAGCACCGGCACCAGGACCTTTTCGCCGTTCACTTCGTGCTCTTCGAGCCAGACGATGTCGTGGGTCAGCGCCGCCACTTGCTGAGCGGTCAGGGTCACGCCGACGGACAGGTTGAGCTCGTTCTTGCTCGCCACCGCGTTGTTCATCAGGTACTTGAACATCGCTTCGTCGGAGGTCTGGCCGTCGATGAAGCGCTGGCCCGTGCGGGCGACCACGGCCTGCTGCACCAGGCGCTGCTCGAACAGGCCGTCGCCCAGGCGCTTGGCGCTGGTGTCGGGGTCGTAGCCGAGTTTGCCCAGCAGGTAGTCCGAGCTCATGAACGACTTGAGGTCAGTCAGCGCCGGGTTGGTCTCGATCAGGTATTTGTGCGGGTTGGAGCGCACGCTGGTGTCGGGCAGCCCCTGAACCCGCGGCACATCGAACGAGGCCTGAGTGCGGTCGGGCGCCAGCACGCCGACCGGACCGTCGCCGGCGACCGCGTTGACGTTGATCGGCGCCGTCTGGCCATTGAGGTTCAGCGACGGACGGGCGGCCAGGGTCAGGTCGCGCTTGGTCGTCGAGACCGGACCGCTCTTGTCGAACGTCAGCTCGGTGGCCGGCCGGGAAGGCATGCCGTCCGAGCGCTGGGTGGTGCCGGCGGCGACGGTGCCGATGGTCCAGTCCTTGCCGGGCGTCACCGCCGGCTCGCTGCCGCCTTTGCCGCTGTAACGGAACAGGCCGTTTTCCCCGGTCGGCAGGGTGAAGCCCGGCAGCGCCAACGGGTTGACCTGTTGCTGGGCCAGATCCGGCGGCAGTTGTGGATTCAAGAAGATGACCGTTGGCTTGACGGCGCTCTTCACACCGGTGTCCGTCCCCTCCTTGGCCGTGCCGTCGAAGTGGGTATAGGGATTGAGGTTACCGTTGCGGATCGTGGTTTTGGCGTTGATCTCAACCGCCTGACCCGCCTGGACAACGGAGGAAACGCTGCCGCCGCCGTCAGTGAAGACACGGGTGTCCTTTTTCAGGTCGCCCGCCAGAATCTGGCCGGGGACGGCGACCTCGGGGCCGGTGCCGAACTTCGCGTTGGTCTTGCCGAGCATCTGCTTGGCGATCGCGGTGTAGTCCCAATGCGTTCCGCCCTTGTCCGGCTCATGCCAGGTTTCGATGTAGTCGTACTGGTTTTTGGAGTTGCGGTCTGCATAGGCTTGCAGGTCGGTGCTGATCCAGCTCGTCTGCTTGCCGGGCAACCCGCCGAGCTTGAAGATCCGCGAGCGGGTGAAGGTGCCCGACTGCAGGCCGAAGTTGTCGAAGGTGTCGACGTCGAGCTTGATGTTCTTGCCGGCCGATATCAGCGAGGCCGTGTTGGTGAACGCTCCGACGTTGCCGGTCAGGTTGCCCGCCACATTGAGGGACGCCTGGGGGCCTGAGATCGTCGAGGTCGATTCGAAGCTTTCGTTGACATAGAACGTCGCGGAGCCGTCGAAGGTGATGTCACCCGAGATGAACTTCTCCTCGCCGACCACGCCTTCGGTCTTGTTGTTGAAGCTGTTGGCCGACAGCGAAAAATCGCCATCGACATTGATCGACGCGGCCTGGTTGTTGACGGCATTGGCGCGCCCCCCGTCCTTTCCGCCGATCGTGAGATTGCCGATGCTGTAGACATCGCCGGTCTGGTTGGTGAAGTCATTGACCAGCAGGTTCATGTTGCCGCCGCTGAAGATCAGCCCACGGTCATTGAGCAGGCTGGCCGTCCTCACCGTCAGCGTCTGAGCCGCGCCCAGCGTGCCGCTGTTGGTCACGGCGCCGGCATCGATCGTCAAGTCACCGCCGGCCGTCAAGCGTCCGCCGGCGTTGTTGAGCAACCCGCCCACGGTGACTTTGCCCTGCCCGCCTGCGCCGATGCTGGCGGCGTTGGTCAAGCCGAGTTGTGCCGCCGCAAACGTCAGATTGCCCAGGCTGCTCAGGCGGCCATTGCCGCCGTACCCGCCGCTCAACTGGATATCCAGCTCGCCGTCGCTGGCGATCAACCCGTCGTTGGTCCAGCTCGCGCCGCGCCCGACCAGTTTGTCCGAGGCCAGCAGTTGCCCACTGGCGGTCTGGGTGAAGCGGTTGACGTTGACGGTCAGGCGGCCGGCCTGGATCACGCTGCTGTTGGTCCAGCTGTCGGCGTTGAGCGTCAGGCCGCCACGGGTGACCAGCGCGCCGCCGGCGTTCATGACGTTGGCGGTCGAGAGGCCGAATTCCCCCGTCCCCACGTGCGTCATGGTGCCGCCTGCGTTGAGCAGGCTCGGCGCGTTCAGGATGAAGTCCGTGTTGGCGGTCTCCACCAGGCCGTTGCGGTTGTCGAACAGGCTGCCGATCTGGAAATCGGTCTTACCGCCGCTGCCCAGCGCCCGCAGCTTGCCGCCCTGGTTGTCGAGGTTGGCGGCGCGGATGGCCAGCAAAGCGGCGCTTTCGATCAGGCCGCCGCGGTTGCTCAGGTTGCCGTCGAGCCCCAGACCGATGCCGTTGCCGCTGACCTGGCCCGCATTGTTGTTCAGCGAGCCGGCGACCATGTTCACCGCGCCTTTGGCGTAGATCCCGCCGCCGCTGTTGTCGATGGCGTTGCCGCCGGCGTTGAGCAGGATGTCGCCGGCGTTGGCGGCGATGCGTCCGCCGTCGCTGTAGATGCCGCCCAAGGCCCGCAGGTCGAGGCGTGCGCCTTCAAGCTTGCCGCCCTGGCCGTTGCGCAGCACGCCGGTCAGGCGGGTCTGCAGCAGGCCCTTGAGGCTGGACAGCACGCCGCCGCGGCTGTCGAGGCTGGCGGCGGTGAGGTTCAGGTCACCGGTCCGGGCGATGAGCTTGCCGCCCTGGTTGTCGATGGCCCCGGTGCCCGCGTCCACCGTCAATGCGGAGTAGCTCTGCACCGCGCCTTTGCCGTTGCCGAAGGCGCTGGCCTTGATGTTCACGCCGGCGTCGCGGCTGAAGATCAGCCCGTCGGTGTCGTTGTGCACGGTGCCGTCGGCTGTGATCGCCAACTCGCCGTTGGCCGAGACCGTGCCGCGCCCACTGTTGTTCAGGTCGCCGCCGGTCAGCAGGCTCAAGGAGCCCTGGCTGATCACCTGGCCGCCTCGGTTGTCGATGCCGCTGGCGCGCAGCACCGTCAACGGGCCCGCGCTGCCGAGGGCGCCGTTGATGTTGGTCAGGGCGCCGAGCAGGTCGAGGGCAACGCTGCCGTCGCCGACCAGGCTGCCGCCGCTGTTGTCCAGCCACGTGCCGGTGAAGGTCATCGCCTGGCCGGCGGTGATGCGGCCGCCGGCGTTGTTCAGGCCAGTGGCGCGGATGTCGAGGGTGCCGCTGCTTTCGATCAGGCCGCCCGAGGCGTTGGTCAGCGTACCGCCGGTGACGGTCAGCGTCTGCTTGGCGCCGCTGGTGATGATGCCGGCGGTGTTGTCGAGGCTGGCCGCCTTGATGGTCACCTCGCGCTTGCCGCCCAGACCGCCCTTGCTGTGGTTGACCAACGCGCCGCTGAGGTCGATGGTCAGATCGCCGAACTGGCTGGAGACCGTGCCTTCCTGGCTGTTGTCGAGGCTGCCGCCGTCGACGGTCACGCCGTTCCAGCCGGACACCAGGCCGCCCTGGTTCAGGGTTTCGGCTGCCGTCAGGTGCAGGCGGTCGTTGCTGATCAGGTTGCCGCCACGGTTGTCCAGGCGGTTGCCGGTCAGGCTGAAGCCGTTGACGCTGGAGATCTCGCCCTTGCGGTTGTCCAGGTCGCGCAGGTGCGCAATGCTCAGCACGCCCTTGGTGTTGATCAGGCCGTTCTGGTTATTGAGATCCGCCGCCGTCGTGCCCAGGTCGATGCCGATGCCGGTGCCGCCCAGCAACGTGCCGCCCCGGTTGTTCAGGCCGGTGCTGCTGAGGGTCAGTTGCTTGGCGGCCTTGACCGTGCCGTTGCCGTTGTCCAGCAGGCCGTCGACGGTCACGCTCAGGTCGCTGTCGCTGAGCAGCACCCCGCCGTCGCTGTTGTCCAGGCTCGCGGCACGAACCTCAAGCGCCGCTGCGGCGATCTTGCCCTTGACCGAGGTCAGGGCCTTGTCGAGCGTCAGGGTCAGCTTCTGGTTGCTCAGCACCTGGCCGCCGCTGTTGTCCAGGGACTCGGCGATCAGGTCGAAGGCCTGTGCGCTGGAGATCTCGCCGTTGCGGTTGTCGATCCCGACGAGGTGGGTCAACGACAGCACACCGGGTGCGTTGATGAGTCCGTCTTCGTTGTTCAGCGCGCCGCCTTGCAGGTCCAGGCTCAGGCTGCCTTGGCTGAAGAGCTTGCCGCCCTGCTGATCCAGGCCGCGGACCTTGCCCGCCAACTCGGTGGCGGCGCCCAGGCTGCCGGCGGTGTTGGTCACCTGGCCCGCATCGAGCTCAAGCCGGCCGCCGGAGAAGAGGCTCCCGCGGCTGTTGTTCAGCGCGCCGGTGGTGAGGCTCAGGTTGCCCTTGCTGCTGATGACGCCCTTGTCCTGGTTGTCCAGCGACTGGCTGTTGAGGGTGAGCGCGGCGTCGGTCAGCAGTTGGCCGCCCTTGTTGCTCACGGCTCCGTGGGTGTCGACGCTCAGGGCCTTGGCGCTGGAGACCACGCCCTTGTCGTTGCTCAGGCTCTGGGCATTGACCGACAGCGCGCCTTCGCTGACGAGACGGCCCTGATCGTTGTTCAGGGTCGACGACAGGTTGATCGACAAATCACGCAACGTGCTCAGCCGGCCGCTGTTCTCCAGGGTCGCCCCGGTCAGCGTCAGCCCCGCATCGCCGGCCAGCACGCCGCCGTTGCGGTTGAACACCTCGCCCACGGTCAGCGCCAGGTTGCCGCCGGCCAGGAGGTAGCCGCTGTCGCTGTTGTCGAGCCAGGCGCCGGTGAGGCTCACGTCGGCCTTGCCCGACAGCTCGCCGGTGCGGTTGTCGAGGCGGCCGACGGTGAGTTTCAGCACTTTTGCGGCGCCCACCAGGCCTTCGCGGCGGTTGTCCAGGCTGGCGGCGTCGACGGTCAGGCTGGCGTCGGCGATGACCACCCCGGCCTGGTTGCCGAAGGTGTCGCTGACGGTGAGCCCCGCCTCCCCGCGGATGCGGATTTCGCCGTCGGTGTTGTCCAGGCTGGCGCTGCGGCTGTCGAGGCCGGCGGCGGCGATCAGCCCCTTGACGTTGCTCAGCGCCCGGTCGACGACCAGGGTGAGCTTCTCGTTGCTCAGCAGTTTGCCGCCGTCGTTGCTCAGGCTCTGCGCAGTCAGGCTCCAGGCCTTGGCGCCGGCGATCTCGCCGGCGCCGTTGTTCACCTCGCCGAGGTTCTTGAGCAGCAACTGGCCGGGCGTGCGGAGGTTGCCGCGCCGGTTGTCCAGCAGGCCCCGGTTCATGTCGAGCGTCAGGTCGCCGTTGCTGAACAGTTCGCCGCCGTCCTGCTCCAGCGACGTGAGCGATACCGTCATCTGCTGCTGGCTGCCGATCTTGCCGCCGCCGTTGTCCAGGTGCGCGGCCGTCAGCAGCAGCGTGCCGTCGGTGGCCAGGCTGCCGCCCCGGCGGTTCTTGAACTCGCCGGTGCTCAGGGTCGAGTCACCCTTGGCGCTGATCAGGCCGGCGTCGCTGTTGTCGAGGCTGCCGCTGGCGAAGGTCAGGCCTTTTTGCGAAACGATCAGGCCACCCTGGTTCAGCGCGGCGCCGACGCTGGTCAGCGCGATCGCCTCAAGGCCCGACAGTTTGCCCAAGCGGTTGTCGAGGCGCCCGGCATCGAGGGTCAAGCGGCCGTCGCCGCTGATCAGGCCGTTCTGGTTGTCGATGACCTCGTCGAAGGCCAGCTTCAGGTCCTTCTGGGTGACGATCCGTCCGCCCACGTTGCTCAGGCCGATGCCGCTCAGCGTCACGGCGCCCTTGCCGAAGATCAGGCCGTTGGTGGCGTTGATGATCTGCGCGACCTTCAGGCCCAGGGTCGTGTCGGACAGCACCTTGCCGTTGTCGCTGTTGTCCAGGCGCGCACCGCTGATCAGCAGGCCCTGCCCGCCGGACAGCGAACCGCCCCGGTTGTCGATCTGATCGACGTTCACGGTCAGGGCCTTGAGCGAAGCGACCAGGCTGTCCTCGCGGTTGCCCAGCTGCTTGCCGGTCAGCGTCAGGTTGCCTTCGGCGACCAGTTCACCGCCCTGTTGGCTTAGGACGTCGATGTTCGCCTCGATGTCGCCCTTGCCGGATATCCGTCCCTTTTCACGGTTGTCCAGTTCTCCGACCGTCAGCTTCGTCGCCAGATCGGCACGAATCAAGCCGCCTCGGTTGTCGGTGTTCGTGCTGTTGAGGATCAGGGTGTTGAGCGACGATACCTTGCCCGCGCCGTTGTCCAGGCGGGTGGCCTGCACATCCATCGCGCCGTTGGCCTGGATCAAGCCTTTGCGGTTGTCGAGCTGGCCGCCGATCCGGGTGGTCAGCGTGCCTTCACTGGTCAACTGGCCTTGCTGGCTGTTGTCGAGTTGCTGCGCGCGCACGATCACATTTTGCTTTGCGCCGATCTTGCCGGCGCTGTTGTTGATCGCACCCAATGCGCTCAGGTCCAGCAAACGGCCGGCGGTCATGATGCCGGCGACGTTGTCGAGCGCGGTGACGACCAGGACGCTGTCGGTTTGGCTGGAGAACTCGCCGCCGGAGTTGCTGAACTGCCCGACGTTGCCGTTGAAGTTGCCGCCGCTGTTGATGACGCCCTTGCCGTTCAGCACCTGGCCGGCATTCAGGCTCAGGGACTGGCCGCCCAGCACCCGCGCACCGTCGCGGTTGTCCAGCGTTCCGGCCGTGACCGCCGTGCGCTGCCCGCTGAGCGTGCCGCCCTGGTTGTTCAGGTTCTGCGCCACAGTGACGGTCAGGTTGCGGCTGGCGACCACGCTCTTGCCGTTGTTGCTGAGGCTCTGCGCGCTCAGGCTCACATCGCCGTTGGCGTTGCGGCTGTTGTCGGCATTGACCCCGGCCTCGACGATGCCGGCGTTGCTCAGCTGACCGCCCGCCGTCAGGGCGATGCTGTCGCGGGCGGCGAGGGTCTGGCGGTTGGTCAGGTCGCCCTGGGTCTGCACGTTCAGCGCGGTGCCGGCGTAGACCGCGCCGCGCGCATCGAGGCCGGCGGCCTTGACGTTGACGGCGCCGGTGGCCGAGGCCTCGGCCAGGCTCAGCTGGCCGTTGGCGTCGAGCTGGATGTCGCCGCCGCTGGCGATCAGTTTGCCGTCGAGCTTCACGCCGACCCCGGCCTCGGTGCCCACCAGCTTGATCGCCCCGGCGTACATCCCGCCCAGGGCCGAGCTGTCGATGGCCAGCTGCGGCTTGGCGCTGCCGTCGTCGGCGCGGGCCGTGGCGTTGAGGCTGTCGGCGTTGACGTCGTTGCGTCCGGCGACGATGGCCAGGTTCTGCGCCTGGAGCCGGGCGTTGATCTTGGCGCTGCGGGTGATGATCTCGAAGCGGTCGACGTTGCCCGCGTTCAGGCCCTCGCCTTCGATGGCGACGCTGCCCTGGTCGACCTGGAAGCGGTCGAGGCGTCCGTTGTCCAGCACCGGCTTGCCGGTGGTCAGCGTGACCCGCGGTGCGTTGATGAAGCCGCAGCCGCTGCAGGTGATGCCGTAGGGGTTGGCCACGATCACCCGCGCCGACTGCCCCGCCACCTCGGTGTAGCCGCGCAGCTGGCTCGGGCTGCCGCCGACCACTTCGTTGAGGATGGTCTGGGCCGAGCCGCTGTTCTTCAGGTTCGGGTTGCCGATGATGTGGCCGCCCAGTTGGGTGGCGGCGGTCTGGGTGGCCGCGTTGTTGAGGATCACCCCCTGGGCGCCGACGTTGTAGTCGTTGAACTGGTTGTGCGACAGCCCCGTGCCGTTGGGCGTGGCGATGTTGACGATCGGCACGCCGTTGCCGGCCCGGTCCAGCCCGGTGCCGGGGTTGGCCACCACGATCCCGTCCGCCTGCGCCCACAACGGCTGCCAGAACATGACGTTCGCCAGCAGGAACGCCAGCCCGCGCTTGGGCATGCCCAAGAAGCGCTCGCGCGGAATGACGGCAGCAGCGGGTTGGCCGGCCGGGAGGGTCGGGTGGCGAACATCCATGTCGATGATCTCGGATAATTGTTTTTAGAAGAATGCAGATGCAGCAGTGCGGCGCCTTGCGCCCGGTCAGCGCAGACGGCGCCAGGAAGACAGGTCAGAAGAAGTGCGCATCGAAGTGCGCAACGGCTCCATCAAGGACAACGGCAGGCATGGGCAGACAGGGCAAGCCTGCGCCCGGCCTCGCCGCAAAGAGGCGTGAGTGCATGTCCGATCCCTCGAAGCAAAAAATGATATCAAAACAATATCGAAATACTAAAATGCCACTATTCTGGCGTCAATTAATAGATTGTCCTCCCGATGCTTGTAAATCCCCCGAAGCGAGGACGCACGCGAGTTCGACCACAATCGACGCATTTGCCAGTAGACTCTCCCCTCTTTGGCCTCCCGACTTTGCAGCGGCCATCACCTCAATCCTGATGCGGAGTCCGCCTTGCGTCTGTTTCACACCTCCGACTGGCACCTTGGACAGAACCTGCACGGCCAGGAGCGCGATTTCGAGCACGCCTGCTTCCTCGAATGGCTGCTCAAGCAACTGCAGCTGGCGCAGCCGGATGCGCTGCTGATCGCCGGCGACATCTTCGACACGGTCAACCCGCCGGTCAAAGCCCAGGAGCGCCTCTACGACTTCATCGTCAGCGCCCACGAACAACAGCCCGCGCTGACCATCGTGATGATCGCCGGCAACCACGATTCCGGCTCGCGGATCGAACTGCCCGCGCCGCTGATGCGACGGTTGCGCACCCATGCGCTAGGCCGGGTGCTGTGGCTCGATGACGGGCAGCTCGACACCGAACGCCTGTTGCTGCCGGTGCCGGACGCCTCGGGCGAGGTCGCCGCGTGGTGCTTGGCGCTGCCGTTCCTGCGGCCCGCCGAGGTGACCGGCCCGCACTTGGGCGACGACTACCTGCACGGCATCGGCCAGGTGCATGAGCGCCTGATCGATGCGGCGAACGCCAAACGCGCGCCCGGCCAGGCGCTGATCGCCGTCAGCCATGCGCACATGGCCGGCGGCTCGGTGTCGGAGGACTCCGAGCGCAGCCTGATCATCGGCAACGCCGAGGCCCTGCCGGCCAGCCTGTTCGGGCCCACCGTCAGCTACGTCGCCCTCGGCCACCTGCACAAGCCGCAGAAGGTCAACGGCGAGGAACGGATCCGCTACAGCGGCTCGCCGATCCCCCTGTCGTTCTCGGAGATCAACTATCAGCACCAGATCCTCGACGTCACCCTCGACGGCGAAACCCTGGTCAGCGTCGAACCCCGACTGATCCCCCGCTCCGTGCACCTGCAACGCGTCGGCCCGGCGCCGCTGGCCGACATCCTTTTGCAACTGGCGGACCTGCCGAACATCGACCTGCTTGCCGAGACCCAGCGCCAACCTTGGCTGGAAGTGCGCGTGCAGCTCGACGAGCCGCAGCCGGACCTGCGCCAGCAAGTGGAAAGCGCCCTGCAAGGCAAGGCCGTGCGGCTGGTGCGGATCGCTGCCGAATACGCCGGCAGCGGCGGACGGAACGGCACCGACGAGGGCGATGCCCTGATCGAGCTGGACCAGCTCACCCCGCAGGAACTGTTCAGCCGGGCCTGGTTCGACAGCTACGGCAACGAGGCCGACGAGCAGACCCTCAAGGACTTCGCCGAACTGCTCCAGGACGTACAGATGGAGGTCGGCCAGCCATGAAGATCCTCGCCATCCGCCTGAAGAACCTGGCCTCGCTGGCCGGCCCGTTCGAAATCGACTTCACCGCCGAACCGCTGGCCAGCGCCGGCCTGTTCGCCATCACCGGCCCGACCGGCGCCGGCAAGAGCACCCTGCTCGATGCCCTGTGCCTGGCGCTGTTCGGCGCGGTGCCGCGGCTCAGCAACACCGGCCGCGACGCCAAGGTACCGGACGCCGACGGCGAGATCGCCACCGGCGACCCGCGCACCCTGCTGCGCCGCGGCACCGGCGAAGGCTTCGCCGAAGTGGACTTCGTCGGCGTCGACGGCCGCCGCTACCGCGCCCGCTGGGAAGCCAACCGTGCCCGCGAGAAAGCCGCCGGCAAATTGCAGGTCAGCCGCCAGAGCCTGCGCGACATCGACCAGGATCAACTGCTGGCCAGCCAGAAAGGCGAATACAAGACCCAACTGGAAGCGGCCCTGGGGCTGAACTTCGAGCAGTTCACCCGCGCCGTGCTGCTGGCCCAGAGCGAGTTCAGCGCCTTCCTCAAGGCCGACGACAACGACCGCAGCGAACTGCTGGAAAAACTCACCGACACCGCGCTCTACACCCGCCTGGGCCGGCGCGCTTTCGACAAGGCCAAAGAGGCCCGCGAGGCGCACAGGCTGCTGCAGGAACAAGCCGTGGGGGTCACGCCGCTGGCACCGGAGGCTCGCGCCGAACTGGACGAGCGCTTCAACGCGGCGCAACAGCACCTGAAGGGGCAACAGGCGCAGCTCAAGCAGCTTGACCAGCAACAGGCCTGGCTGAAGGAACTGAGCCGCTTGCAGGAAGCGCAGCAGGCCGCCGCCGAGCAGTTGCACGGCGCGCAACAGCAGTGGGAAGGCCTGGCCGCCGAGCGCCTGAGGCTGACCCGGCTGGAACAGCTCGGGCCGCAGCGGCACCAGTTCGCCCGCAAGTCCGAACTGGAAGCGCTGCTGACGCCGTTGGCCGAGCAGATCGCCGCCCACACGCAGCAGCAGACCGAACTGGCCGAACGCCAATCGCAACTTGCGCAAGGTCTCGACGCGGCGAAGGCCGCCCTGGGCGAGGTGCAACAACGGCAAGGCGACAGCACGCCGCTGCTGCGTATCGCCTTCGAGGAGCAAAGCACCCTCGCCCGCCTGGCCAAGGAAACCGCCCTCAGCGCCGAAGCCAGGCAGCTCGCGGAACAAGCCTGCGCCCAGGGCCAGGCCGGCATTCAAGCCTTGGTGGAGAGACAGGCCGAGGTCGCCGAACGCTTGCGGGACATCGCAGGCGGGCTCGGGCAAAGCGCCCACCTGGCGCCGTTGAGCGATGCCTGGAACGCCTACCGCGACCGCCTGCAACAGCTGATGCTGATCGGCAACCGCCTGAACAAGGGCCAGGCCGAACTGGCCAGCCTTGAACAGGCCGCCACCCGCAGCGCCGAAGACCTCGCCCGGCAGAAACAGGAGCTGGACGTGCTGTTCAAGGAGGCCGGCGCCGAACCGGACGCGGTCGCCGAACAGATCGGCCTCCTCGGCAACCTGCTGCAGGACAACCGCAAGCAGCTGCGCGCCGTCGAAGACCTGACGCGTCTGTGGAGCCACCATCAGGAACTGGGCACCCGCAGCGCCGACCTGCAGCAACGCCTGGTCGAAGCCCAGCAGGAACGCGACCGCCTGACCCAGGACGGGGTGAAGGCCAAGGCCGAACTGGCCGTCGCCGAACAGACCCTCACGGTCACCCGCGAGCTGCTGGAACGCCAGCGCCTGGCCCGCAGCGCCAGCGTCGAGGAACTGCGCACGCAGTTGCAGGACGGCCAGCCTTGCCCGGTCTGCGGCAGCGATGCGCATCCGTACCATCAGCCCGAAGCGCTGCTGCAAAGCCTCGGCCGGCATGACGAGAGCGAACAGGCCAACGCGCTGCAAGCGGTGGAGCGGCTCAAGGAATCGCTGATCGAACTGCGTACGGCCGTCGGTGCCGTCATCGCCCGGCAGAAAGAGCTGCTGCAGCAACAAGAGCAACTGACCGCGCAACAGCACGCCTTGGCGCCGACCCTTGACGCGCATCCGTTGGCTACGCAGTTGAAGGTTCAGGACGCCGACAAGCGTGACGCCTGGCTCGTGCGGCAGAACGATCAGCTGAACCTGAGCATCGCCCAGGACGAACAGCGCCAGAGCGACCTGCTCACCCTGCAACAGGACGCGGCGCGGCTGACCCAGCAGTTGCGCAAGACCGAATCCGCCCATCAGCAGGCGGCGCAGCACCTGAGCCATCAGCAGCGGGAACTGGACAGCGACCGGCAACGCCTCGACGAAGAACTCGACGCCTTCGCCAACCTGCTCCCGGCGGACACCCTGCAAGCGCTGCGCGTCGAGCCGGCGGCCGCCTTCATGCAGCTTGACCGCCAGATCGCCGAGCGCCTGGCGCAGGTCGATCAGCAGAAGGAGGCGTTGGAGGAACAGCAGGAACGCCAGCAGACGCTGGACAAAGAGCAGGAGCGTCAGCGGAGCCGCGCCGAGCAGGCGCAGGCCGCCGAGCGGCAATTCAATGACTTGGCCGAGCAGCAACTGGCCAGCCAACAGAAGCTGGCGCAGTTGCTCGGCGAACACACCAGCGCCGAGCAATGGCAGCAGCGGCTGGAGCACGCCGTGGAGCAGGCCCGCCGCGCCGAGGCCGACACCGCCCACGCCCTGCAAGATCTGCGCACGCAACAGGTGCAGACGGCGGCGGAACTCAAGGCGCAGCAAGAACGCTGGCAAGCGCTGGACACCGAGGATCGGGAGCTGGCCGGCAAGATCGCCGACTGGCGCGCGCGGCACCCCGAGCTCGACGACGAGGGCCTCGAAGACCTGCTGCGGATCGACGACGGGCAAGTCAGCGAACTGCGCCAGCGCCTGCAGCACAACGAGAAGGCCATCGAGCAGGCCAACGTCCTGCTGCAGGAGCGTGACCAGCGCCTGCTCGAGCACCAGGCGCAGCGCAACGGCGGCCTGGAGGCCGACGCATTGGCGACCGCCCTCGCCGACCTGCAACGACAGCTCGCCGTCAGCGAGCAGCAGTGCGCCGAACTGCGTGCCGAGCAGGCCGAAGACCAGCGCCGGCAGAACGCCAATCAGGCGCTGGCGCAGCGGATCGCCGAGGCCTACGCCGAATACCAGCGCTGGGCCCGGCTCAATGCGTTGATCGGCTCGGCCACCGGCGACACCTTCCGCAAGATCGCCCAGGCCTACAACCTCGACCTGCTGGTGCACCACGCCAACGTGCAACTGCGCCAGTTGGTCAAGCGCTATCGGCTCAAGCGCGGCGGCAGCATGCTCGGCCTGCTGGTGATGGACACGGAGATGGGCGACGAACTGCGCTCGGTGCATTCGCTGTCCGGCGGCGAGACGTTCCTGGTGTCGCTGGCCCTGGCGCTGGGGCTGGCGTCGATGGCGTCGAGCACGCTGAAGATCGAATCGCTGTTCATCGACGAAGGCTTCGGCAGCCTGGATCCGGAATCCCTGCAACTGGCCATGGATGCCCTCGACGGCTTGCAGGCCCAGGGACGCAAGGTGGCGGTGATTTCCCACGTGCAGGAAATGCACGAACGGATTCCGGTGCAGATCCAGGTGCGACGCCAGGGCAACGGCTTGAGCACCGTGGAGGTGAAATGAACACGCTCTACTCGTTCCGCCGCTGCCCCTACGCCATGCGCGCGCGGATGGCGCTGCGCTATGCGGGGGTGCCGGTGGACATCGTCGAGGTCAGCCTCAAGGCCAAGCCGGCGAGGATGCTGGAGCTCTCGCCCAAAGGCACGGTGCCGGTGCTCGACGCCGGCGGCCGGGTGATCGACGAGAGCCTGGAGATCATGCGCTGGGCACTGGCGCAGAACGATCCGGACGACTGGCTGCTCAAGGACGATTCGTTCCACGCCCTGTGGATGGAGAAGCTGATCTACGGCAACGACCAAGTGTTCAAGGTGAACCTGAACCGGTACAAGTACGCCGAACGCTACCCGGAGCAGCCGATGGAGGCCTATCGCGCCGAGGGGACGCTGTTCCTGCAAAAGCTCGACGAGCTGCTCGGCAAGCGCGCGTACCTGCTGGCCGACCATCCGTGCCTGGCCGACATCGCGCTGCTGCCCTTCGTGCGCCAGTTCGCCCACGTCGACCGCGAGTGGTTCGCGCAGACGCCTTACGTGCGGTTGCAGCGATGGTTGCAGCGCTTTCTCGAATCCGACCTGTTCACCGGCATCATGAAAAAGTAATCCCGGGTTCAGGCCAGCACTTCACACATGCCGATGGCCGAGCAATCCACTTCGAACGGCCCGAGGAAATCACGCTCGGACTTGACCGGCGGATTGCCGGCCAGCAGCCCCAAAGCGTTGGCCCGTTCGATGTTGTGGGCGATGGTGTGGTTGGCCTCTATGGCCCGGGCCAGGCCGCCGACCGAACCTTGGCCGAAGCCCAAGAGCGAGGCGCCGTTGGTCATGAACGCAAGGCCGGCGATGATCCAGAGTCTGTAGCCTTTCATGCTCCGCCGACTCCCGCCAGTTCAGCCGCGTCCGCCGTTGCGCCGTGGGAACGGAGCTCGAACTGAATGCCGGGATGGGCGACCTGGACCGGTGCGTCGAAGCGGTGCTGCGACTGCGAGACGAGGCTGACGGACAACACCATGACCAGGTACAGACCGATGGCCAGGTAAGCGCCGCGTTTGGCGTAAGCGATGAGGGAACTGGCCATGATGTGGACTCCGTGAACCTGTTTCGAGGCCCACAGAATCGATCAAAAAAGCCGAAGGAACCACTCAGGGTTATCCATAGTGACCATCAGCTTCGTTGATCATTAAACCGGTCTATCTCAGCCTTCAATAATACTCATGAGGCGTTCGAACGCGGCTTCCGGCTCGCCGGCGACAGGCTCGGCAGCCGACAGGATGGGGGTGGAATAGAGAAACAGGAGTACCACGGCCAGACGCATCGCCATGCTGTCGATCCTTATGCGGGGAAGGAGTCAAAAAATCAGCGTCAACTTTACGTTCATGGCTATGTGATATCAAGCGCGGACAGTGATATCCGGCAGATGCTGTCGCAAACGGTTATGCAGGAGCGACATCACTGTTGCGGCCAACGCTTGGAAAACTGCGGCGGCGTCAATGACTTCGCTCCTGCATAACGGGTGCAGTGCGGGAAGAGTTTCAGTGTTGGGCTTTGTGGTCCAGAGCGGCGTAGAAGTTGGCGCTCTGTTGCAGGTACTTCTGGGTGTAGCTCTGGGTGTGGGATTTCTTGTCGCTGACTTCGACGCTGGCGCTGGCTGGCAGGGCCACGGAAGCGGAGATGGCGGACGCGGCAATCACGGAAAAGAGATTGAAGTTCATGGCGGTAACCCTCGTGTTCGGTTGGCTTGCTTGCCCGTTCGGGCCGTGAAGCAAACTTAACGCTCGAGGGTCCGCCGCTTGAAATGCTTTATGGCATTAGCTGTTATCAGCGCGATTAATACAAAGGCGCAGGCCCCGCGAACCGGGGCCTGCGGCTCATTGACGCAGCAGGAACTTGAGGTCGCTCGGGGCATCCATCGGCAACGTCTGCACGACTTTGCCCAGCAGACCGGTCTTGTCGTCGCGCTCAAGCACGACGATGCCGTTGCTCTTCTGGTTGGCGATCAGCAGGAACTTGCCGGTGGGGTCGAGGCTGAACTCACGGGGGTGATCGCCCTCCACCGAACGCCGTTGCAGCTCGCTGAGCTTGCCGCTGGCAGGGTCGATGGCGAACACCAGCATCTGGTTGGCCGTGCCCCGGTTGCTGACGTACAGGAACTTGCCGTCGGCGGAGGCGTGCAAAGCGGCTGCGGCCTTGTCCGAGGTCGGCTGGCCGGCCGCCAGGTCCACCAGTTGGGTCTGGGTCAGCACCCCGTCCCGGTAGTCGAACACCGCCACTTGGGCGCTCATTTCCATGGTCAGCCAGGCGTGCTTGCCGTCGGCGCTGAACAGCAGGTGACGCGGGCCGCTGCCCGGCGGCAGTTCCACCGACGCGGTTTTCGCCGGGGTCAGCGGCAGCTCGGGGTTGGCCTTCGGGTCGTAGCGGTAGATGAAGACCTTGTCCGCGCCCAGGTCATTGGAGAACACGTAGCGGCCGTCCGGCGAGGAGACCGTGGAATGCACATGGTTCGATGCCTGACGCTCCGGGTTCACCCGGCTGGCCGGGTGGGCGCTCATCTGCACCACCGGCTTCAGGCGGCCGTCGCTGCCCACCGGCACCACCGCCAGCGTGCCGCCCGGATCCTCAGCCACCGAGTAGTTGCTGACGAACAGGTGGCTGGCGTCGCCGCTGAGGCTCGAATGGGTCGGCTCGTTGCCCAGGCTCTGCACCTGGCTGATCAGGCTCAGGGCCTGGGTCTTCGGGTTGATCGCGTAGCTGCTGACGCGACCCACCGGGTCTTTCTGGCCGGGGCCGTTTTCGTTGACCACGAACAGCTTGCGCTGATCCTTGGACAAGGTGAGCCACGACGGGTTGGCGCTCTTGACCACTTGCAGCGGGTTGGGCCCGATGCGGCCGGTGGCGCTGTCGAAACTCATCCGGTAGATGCCTTGGCTCGCGCCCGCCGTGTAGGAGCCCACCAGCAACTGGAAGGTTTCGGCCGAGGCGCTGGAAAGGCCCATCGCGCCGACGCTGCCGGCCATCAGCAGCGGCCAGAACTTACGCATCTTCATGAGCGTCATCCTCATCGTCGCCACCGCCGAAGGCGTCGAGGCAGACCAGACGGTGTTCGCCGCTGGCGCCGACGATCAGCCAGCTCTGAAGGGATTCGTCGAAGGTCGCGGCCTTGACCTGGGCCGGGGTGAATTCCCAGTGTTTGGACAAGCGCCCGTCTATGCATTCGATGTGCAGGTTGTCGACTTCGTCGAGGGCGAATTCGAAGGCGTGCAGGCCGTCGATTTCGACCATCCCGCAACGTTCGAGGGCGTCGAGAAGGGAGTTGGGTACGGCAGTCATGGCAATCATGTCTTTCAGGGGGAAAGCGGCAATGATAGCTCAATGTGAGGCTGGATCCTCTGCGGGAACGCAGGTGGGTACAGAGGCCGACAGTGCCGGCCCCATCGCTTGCAGGCAATCTCCCACAGGTATCTCGGGTGTTTGCAGGATCTAGGTACACCACAAAAACCTGTGGGAGCTGGCTTGCCAGCGATGACGGTGGATCAGGCAACAGAGATGTCGGCTGTGATGGCCTCATCGCTTGCAGGCAAGCTCCCACAGGATTTAGCGGTGTTCGCAGAAATGGCAGATCACCGCAAGTCCTGTGGGAGCCAGCCTGCTGGCGATGAGGCCGGTACAACAGACATCTGTCAGAGGGCCTCGCGCGTTGGCTTACCGTCCACCAGGCGCTGGATGCGCAGCGGATTGGCGTTCTTCAGCGGTTCCGGCAGCAGGTGGTCGGGGTAGTTCTGAAAGCACACCGGGCGCAGGAAACGGTCGATCGCCAACGTGCCGACCGAGGTGCCACGGGCATCGGAGGTCGCCGGGTACGGCCCGCCGTGCACCATCGAATCGCACACCTCGACCCCGGTCGGATAGCCGTTGAGCAGGATCCGCCCGACCTTCTGCTCCAGCAGCGCCGTCAGTTCCGGGAACTGCGCAAAGTCTTGCGGCTCACCGATGAGCGTCGCGGTGAGTTGCCCGTGCAGGCCGTTGAGCGCCGCATGCAACTGCGCCTGGTCTTCTACTTCGACCACCACCGTGGCCGGCCCGAACACTTCCTCCTGAAGCACCTCGTCGCCCTGGATCAGCAACCGAGCATCGGCCTTGAACAACTGCGGCTGCGCCTGGTTGCCTTGCTGCGGATTCCCCGCCAGGTGCGTGATGCCCGCGTGGGCCAGCAGCTTCTGCAAGCCCTTGCCGTAACTGGCGAGGGTGCCGGCGTTGAGCATGGTCTGCGCCGGTTGATCGGCGATCAGCCCGGCCAGTTGTGCCACGAACCCACTGAACTGCGGCGAACGCAGGCCGATGACCAGGCCGGGGTTGGTGCAGAACTGACCGCAGCCCTGCACCACCGAGGCCGTCAGGTCACGGGCCACGGACTCCGTGCGGGCAGCCAGCGCCTGCGGCAGCACGATCACCGGGTTGATGCTCGACATCTCGGCGAACACCGGGATCGGCTGCGGGCGTGCGGCCGCCATGTCGCACAGCGCCCGTCCGCCCTTGAGCGAACCGGTGAAGCCCACGGCCTGGATCGCCGGATGCTTGACCAGCCATTCGCCGACGCCACCGCCGTAGATCATGTTGAACACGCCCGCCGGCATGCCGGTCTTCTCCGCCGCACGGATCAGCGCATCGGCCACCCACTCGGCGGTGGCCATGTGGCCGCTGTGGGCCTTGAACACCACCGGGCAGCCGGCGGCCAGCGCGGCGGCGGTGTCGCCGCCCGCCGTGGAAAAGGCCAACGGAAAGTTGCTGGCGCCGAACACTGCCACCGGCCCGAGGCCGATGCGGTACTGGCGCAGGTCCGGACGCGGCAGCGGCTGACGCGCCGGCAACGGCAGATCGATCCGCGCCCCATAGAAGTCGCCGCGACGCAGCACCTGGGCGAACAGGCGCATCTGGCCGCTGGTGCGGGCGCGCTCCCCTTGGATCCGCGCCGCCGGCAGTGCGGTTTCGCGGCAGACCACGGCCACGAACTCGTCGTCCAGCGCGTCGAGCTCATCGGCGATCGCATCGAGGAACTGCGCCCGGCGCTCTGCGCTGAGGCTGCGGTAGGCCGGGTACACGGCGGCGGCCGCTTGGGCGGCGGCGTCCACCTCCTGCGCCGTTGCCTGGAAAAAACCGTAAGGCAACGGTTCGCCGGAGCTGGCGTCCACGCTCTGCAACTGGACGTTGCCGGCGGCGCTGCGGCGCCCGCCGATGTAGTTGAGGCCGAGAATCTGAGTCATGGGATCTCCTTAAAGGGTACCGATGCTGCCGGGGGCGAAAACCGCGTCGGCCGGGGCGATGCCGTTGACCAGGGGCGCGCCGAATTCGGCCAGGCTGATCTCGAACACATCGCCCGGACGGGTGCGGACACCGTCGGCGAACGACAGCGTCGCGGTGCCGAAGAAATGAATGTGCACATCGCCCGGCCGCAGGAACTGGGCGTACTTGAAATGGTGGTATTCGAGGTTCGCCAGGCTGTGGCACATGTTCGCTTCGCCGCTCAAGAACTCGTTCTGCCACAGCGTTTCGCCGTCGCGCAGGATGCGGCTGGTGCCGGCCAGGTGCGGCGGCAGCTCACCGACCCGAAGCTCGGGGCCGTAACTGCAGCTGCGCAGTTTCGAATGGGCCAGGTACAGGTAGTTCTTGCGTTCCATCACGTGGTCGGAGAACTCGTTGCCCAGGGCAAAACCGAGGCGGTACGGTTTGCCGTCGTGGCCGATGACGTAGAGCCCGGTGAGCTCCGGTTCTTCGCCGGCGTCTTCGGCGAACGGCGGCAACGGGAACGGCTGCCCCGGCCGCACGACGATGCTGCCGTCGCCCTTGTAGAACCACTCCGGCTGCACCCCGGCCTGCCCCGCCGGCGGTTTGCCGCCCTCCACGCCCCATTTGAAGATGCGCAGGGTGTCGGTCAGCGTCGCTTCGTCGCCGGCCTGCTGGTGCATCTTGTCCCGGGCCGAGGCGCTGCCCAGGTGCGTGAGCCCGGTGCCGCTGACCAGCAGGTGCGCCGGATCCGGATGGTCGAGCGGCGGCAGGATACGCAGCTGCTCCCGCAGTTCGGCGTAATCGTGGCTGATGCCCAGGCCGAAGGCCTGCACCTGCTGCGCGAGGCTGACGCCGGCCTCGATGGCCGCCAACGCCAGATCACGCACGGCGCGCACGTCCTGCACCTCCCGCACCAGACCGCCCTCGACCACGCCGACGCGGCGTTCGCCGTTGCTCAATTCGAATTGCACCAGATGCATGTGTTCTCTCCTCTCAACAAAATGTCTGAACACCGAAAAACCTGTGTCCGGCAGGTAGCGTCAGGTGCGAGTCGCGCCCCGTGCGCTCGCTGCGAACTGGTCTGCCGGCAACACGTGTCTGCGCTCAAGCACCCGGTAGACCACACCGGTCAGCATCAGTCCGAACACCATCACCCCGGACAGGAAGTACAAGCCCGAGGCGAGGTTGCCGGTGTATTCCTTCAGCGCCCCGATCACGAACGGACCGATGTAGCCGCCCAGGTTACCCACCGAGTTGATCAGCGCGATGCCCGCCGCCGCGCTGGCGCCGGCGAAGAACCGCCCCGGCAAGGTCCAGAACACCGCCGTGCAGGAAAACAGCGCGAACGCCACCAGGCACAGCGCCGCCAACTGCATCGCCGGCAACGCCAGCCAGGCGCTGAAGAACAGGCCGAGCGCGCCCAGCACGTAGAGCACCGCCAGATGGCCATAGCGGTCGTTCAGCCGGTCGGAGCTGCGCGGCACGATCAGCAGGCCGACGATGCCGAAGAGGTACGGCACCGCCGACACGAATCCGGTGACCAGGTCGCTGCCGCCGAACTGCTTGATCAGGGTCGGCAGCCACAGGCCCAGGCCGTAGATGCTCAAGGTCACCGGCAGGTAGAACAGCGCCAGCAGCAAGACGCGCGTGTCCTTGAGCGCATGCAGCGGGTTGCCGTGACGGGTCTGGCCGTATGCCTGCAGATCCTTTTTCAGCTCGCCGCTGAGCCAGTCCTTTTCGGACCGTTCCATCCAGTCCACCTGCTCCGGCCCGTCCGGCAGCCAGCGCAGCACCGGCCAGGTCAGCAGGATCGCCGGGGTGCCAATGACGATGAACAGCCATTGCCAGCCATGCAGGCCGAGGATGCCGTCCATGCCCAGCAGGCCGCCGGACACGGGGCCGGTGATCATCATGGCGATGGGCTGGGACAGGATGAACAGCCCGAGGATCTTGCCGCGGTGGCGCACCGGGAACCATTGGGTGATGTAGTACAGGACACCGGGAAAGAACCCCGCCTCCGCCGCGCCGAGCAGAAAGCGCATCACATAGAAGCTGTGCGGGCCCTGGACGAACGCCATGCCGATGGTGATGGCGCCCCAGGTGATCATGATCCGCGCGAACCAGCGCCTTGCGCCGAAGCGTTCGAGCATCAGGTTGCTGGGGATCTCCAGCAGGAAATAACCGATGAAGAACAGACCGGCGCCGAGCCCGTAGGCCGCGTCGCCGATGCCGATGTCGGCGCCCATGTGCAGCTTGGCGAAGCCGACGGCGGAGCGGTCCACGTAGGCGATCAGGTACAGCAGGATCAGGAAGGGAATCAGTTTCAAGGTGATGCGCCGGACAAGCCGCTGTTCCTGGCTCATGGGGTCGGTCTCCGATTGTTGTTGTTATGGAACCTCGGGGGATGCCTCAGGCGAACCTCGCCAGGGCCGATCCTCTCGTTGAAATCGACTATATAGTAATACTTATTAGACGCCAACACTTCCACAGCAGCCATTTTTCGCTTAGCTTAAGCCAAAGCTCGCAAACAATAGTCTTACAATAAGAGAACCGATCATGTCTGATAAGAAACCCGCCCTGCGCTCGGCCCAATGGTTCGGCACCGCCGACAAGAACGGCTTCATGTACCGCAGCTGGATGAAGAATCAGGGCATCGCCGACCATCAGTTCCACGGCAAGCCGATCATCGGCATCTGCAACACCTGGTCGGAGCTGACACCGTGCAACGCGCACTTTCGCCAGATCGCCGAGCACGTGAAACGCGGCGTGATCGAGGCCGGCGGGTTTCCGGTGGAATTCCCGGTGTTCTCCAACGGCGAGTCGAACCTGCGCCCGACCGCCATGCTCACCCGCAACCTGGCGAGCATGGACGTGGAGGAAGCCATCCGCGGCAACCCCATCGACGGCGTGGTGCTGCTGACCGGCTGCGACAAGACCACCCCGGCGCTGCTGATGGGCGCGGCCAGTTGCGACGTGCCGGCCATCGTCGTCACCGGCGGGCCGATGCTCAACGGCAAGCACAAGGGCAAGGACATCGGTTCTGGCACCGTGGTCTGGCAACTCAGCGAACAGGTCAAGGCCGGCACCATCACGCTCGATGACTTCTTGGCGGCCGAGGGCGGCATGTCCCGCTCCGCCGGCACCTGCAACACCATGGGCACCGCGTCCACCATGGCCTGCATGGCCGAAGCGCTGGGCACCTCCCTGCCCCACAACGCGGCGATCCCGGCGGTGGACGCGCGGCGCTACGTGCTGGCGCACATGTCCGGCATGCGCGCGGTGGAGATGGTGCGCGAAGACCTGCGGCTGTCGAAGATCCTGACCAAGCAGGCGTTCGAGAACGCGATCCGGGTCAACGCGGCGATCGGTGGTTCGACCAACGCGGTGATCCACCTCAAAGCCATCGCCGGACGCATCGGCGTCGACCTGGATCTGGACGACTGGACGCGCATCGGCCGGGGCATGCCGACCCTCGTCGACCTGCAGCCGTCCGGGCGTTTCCTGATGGAAGAGTTCTACTACGCCGGGGGCTTGCCGGCAGTGCTGCGGCGCCTGGGTGAGGCCAACCTGATTCCGAACCCGGACGCATTGACCGTCAACGGCAAAACCATCCGCGAGAACACCCAGGACGCACCGATCTACGGCGAAGACGAAGTGATCCGCACCCTCGACAACCCGATCCGCGCCGACGGCGGCATCTGTGTCTTGCGCGGCAACCTGGCGCCGCTCGGCGCGGTGCTCAAGCCATCGGCCGCGACGCCGGAACTGATGCAGCATCGCGGCCGCGCCGTGGTGTTCGAGAACTTCGACCACTACAAGGCACGGATCAACGACCCGGAACTGGACGTCGATGCCCACTCGGTTCTGGTGATGAAAAACTGCGGGCCGAAGGGTTATCCGGGCATGGCCGAGGTCGGCAACATGGGGCTGCCGGCCAAGTTGCTGGCCCAGGGCGTGACGGACATGGTGCGCATCTCCGATGCGCGGATGAGCGGCACGGCGTACGGCACCGTGGTGCTGCACGTCGCCCCGGAAGCGGCGGCCGGCGGGCCGTTGGCGGCAGTGAAAGAAGGTGACTGGATCGAGCTGGACTGCGCCGGCGGGCGCTTCCACCTGGACATCCCGGACGCCGAACTGGCGGCGCGCCTGGCCGATCTGCAACCGCCGCAGCCATTGCTGGTGGGGGGTTACCGTCAGCTGTACATCGACCATGTGCTGCAGGCAGACCAGGGCTGCGACTTCGACTTCCTGGTCGGCTGCCGGGGTGCCGAAGTCCCGCGCCACTCCCACTGACAACGCCTTCCCCTGTGGGAGCTGGCTTGCCAGCGATTACGGTCTTTCAGCTGACATTCATGTTGACTGACACGCCGCCATCGCTGGCAAGCCAGCTCCCACATTTGCTTTGTGCACCTGCCTCAAGACCATGCCACGCCTGCTATGATGCCGGGCACCGTTCACCCCACAGGATCGCCCCGCTCCCCATGGATTACCGCAAACCCTCCGACCGCAAAAGCATGCACTCGCGCATCGTCCAGGAACTGGGCCTGCAGATCGTTTCCGGACGCTTTGCGCCCGACGACAAACTGCCCGCCGAAGCCTTGCTCTGCGAGGAGTACGCGGTGAGCCGGCCGGTGCTGCGCGAGGCCACGCGGGTGCTGGTGGCCAAGGGGCTGGTGTATTCGAAGCCGCGGGTCGGCACCGTGGTCAAGCCGCGCCGCGAATGGCACATGCTCGACCCGGACGTGCTGCACTGGCTGATGCAGAGCAGCCCGCAGAACGAGTTCTTCAACGTGCTGACCAGCGTGCGCAGCATCATCGAGCCGGCCGCCGCCGCCCTCGCCGCCCAGCACGCCACCGAGGCCGACATCGCCGCCATCGGCGAAGCCTACCGGCGCATGGAGGCGGCGCCGACGCCGGAAGCCTTGCTGCAGCCGGATCTGGATTTCCACAGCCGCATCGCCGACGCCACCCACAACGACCTGCTCGCCAACCTGTGCAACATGCTCTCGGTGGCGATCGCCGAAGCGCTCAAGCACTCCAACCAGCGGCCGAACCTGCACGAACTGGCGCTGCCGCGGCACAAGGCGATCCTGACCGCCATAGAGAACCGCGATGCCCTCGGCGCACGGCATGCGACGCTGGTGCAGCTGGATGATGCGCGCAGTGCCTTGAGTGTGGTGCTCGGCACCGACCTCGCCTGAAATACCAAAAAGCCTGTGGGAGCTGCGGTGCGACGATTCGAATTGCCAGCGATAGCGGACCAATAGCCAACATCAACGTTGAATGTTAAGCCCTCATCGCTGGCAAGCCAGCTCCCACAGGGTTTTGTGTGAATCGTGAAATGCAGAAAAGCCGCAACCCTGAGGTTGCGGCTTTGTCGTTCCAGCCCCCAAGGATCAGTGGGCGAACAGCGAATTGCCCTTCTGCCCCGCCAGCTTCTCAGGCTTGATCAGGAACTTCGCCAGCGCCGGCAGCAGCCACAGCGCGCCGAACATGTTCCACAACAGCATGAAGGTCAGCATCAGGCCCATGTCGGCCTGGAACTTGATCGCCGAGAAGATCCAGGTGCACACGCCGATGGCCAGGCACAGGCCGGTGAACAGCACGGCCTTGCCGGTGGACTTCAGGGTCTGGTAGTAGGCTTCCTGCAACGGCAGGCCGGCACGCAGGAAACTCTCCAGGCGGCTGTAGATGTAGATGCCGTAGTCCACGCCGATCCCCACGCCCAGCGCCACCACCGGCAGGGTCGCGACCTTGACGCCGATGCCCATGAACGCCATCAGCGCGTTGCCCAGCACCGAGGTCAGCACCAGCGGCAGGACGATGCACAGGGTCGCCGCCCACGAGCGGAAGGTGATCATGCACATGACCGCCACGCAGATGTACACCAGCACCAGGATGGTCAGCTCAGCCTGCTTGATGACTTCGTTGGTGGCCGCCTCGATCCCGGCGTTGCCGGCGGCGAGGATGAACTCCAGGCCGTCCTTGTTGTTGTCCGCGGCGAATGCCTGCACCGCCTTCACGGCACGGTCCAGGGTCTCGGCCTTGTGGTCGTTGAGGAACACCAGCACCGGCGCCAGCGAACAGTTGTTGTTGTACAGGCCGTCGGCCCGGGCGATGGAGTTGTTCAGCACGTCCGGGTTGCGCGACAGGGTCTCCCATTTCAGGTTGCCCTCGTTCATGCCCTTGATCATCTGCTTGGACACGGTCACCAGCGAGATCGCCGACTGCACGCCCTCGGTGTTCTGCATCTTCCACATCAGCTCGTCGATGGGCGCCATCGCCTCGTAGCGCGAGCAGCCTTCGGACTTGGTCTTGACCATCACCACCAGCACGTCGGAACTGGTGGAGTAGTTGCTGATGATGAAGTTGTTGTCCTTGTTGTAGCGCGAGTCCGGCCGCAGTTCCGGCGCGCCCTGGTCGAGGTCGCCGATCTTGAGGTTCTTGCTGTACCAGAGGCCGCCGCCGAAGGCGACCAGCGCGATCAGGATCGACACCGGCGCCACTTTGGAGCTGGCGAAGTTCGACAGCAGGCGCCAGAACGGATGCTCGCGGTTCGCGTCTTTCTTGCTCTTGGCCACGGCGCGCTTGCTGATGCCGACATAGGAAATCGCCACCGGCAGCAGGATCAGGTTGGTGAACACGATCACCGCCACGCCGATGGACGCGCCGATGGCCAGTTCGCGGATCACGCCGATGTCGATGATCAGCAGGGTGATGAAGCCGACGGCGTCCGCCAGGATCGCGATCATCCCCGGCAGGAACAGTTGCCGGAAGGTGCGCCGCGCGGCCGTCAGGGCGTTGTCCGCCTCGCTGGACTGCAAGGCGATGCCGTTGATCTTCTGCACGCCGTGGGAGATGCCGATGGCGAAGATCAGGAACGGCACCAGCATCGAATACGGATCGAGCCCGAAGCCGAAGAAATGCATCAGCCCCAGTTGCCAGATCACCGCCACCAGCGTGGTGCTCAGCACCGCCACGGTGCTGCGCATGCAGTGGGTGAACCAGTAGAGCAGGATCAGGGTGATGACGAAGGCGACGCCGAAGAACATCACCACCATCACCAGGCCGTCGATCAGGTCGCCGACCTTCTTGGCGAAGCCCACGATGTGGATCTTGACGTTGGGGTTCTGCGCCTCGAACTTGTTGCGGATCTTGTCTTCCAGCTCATGGGAGAACTTGCGGTAGTCCAGCGCCAGCAGCTTGCCCTGGTCCTGCGGATCCGGGTAGGACTCCAGCAGCGGGATGTCGACGATGCTCGACTTGAAGTCGTTCGCCACCAGCCGCCCGACCTGGCCGGACTTGAGCACGTTGTTGCGCAGCAGGTCGAGGCTGTCCTGGGAGCCGTTGTAGCTCTGCGGGATCACTTCGCCGCCGGCGAAGCCTTCCTCGGTCACCTCGGTCCAGCGCACGCTCGGGCTCCACAGCGACTTGAGGCCGGAGCGGTCGACGCCGGAGATGTAGAACACCTCGTCGTTGATCTGGCGCAGGGTCTCCATGTACTCCTTGGAGAAGATGTCGCCGTCGGTGGCCTCCACCGAGATCCGCACCGTGTTGCCCAGGTTCGCCAGGTCGTTGCGGTGCTCCATCATCTTCTCGATGAACGGATGCTTGAGCGGGATCATTTTCTCGAAGCTGGTGGACGGCCGGATCAGCGTGGCCTGCCAGAACAGGAAGATGCTGACCAGCAGGCAGATCACGATCACTGCCGGGCGGTTGTTGAAGATCAGGCGTTCGAGGAACGTCGCCTTGTCCTGATGATGAGTGCTCAAGGAAGTCATAGCCCCGCCTTCTTATTATTGATCCGGCTCATTTGCCCAGCTCGGCGCCGTTGGGCGCCGTGATGCGTACCCCGCCCTGCCCGGTCAGGATCAGGTCGCCGTTGCCGGCGGCGGTGACCGACGACAGCGAAATGCGGTCGGGCCGGTTGAACACGCTGAAAGTCTCGCCGTTGTCGCTGCTGCTGATCACCGAGCCGCCGTTGCCGACGATCACGATGGAACCGTCGTCGAGCAGCGTGGCGCCGGACAGGCCGAACTCCAGGGAACCGCGCGCCGCCTTCAGCTCGACCTGTTCCCAGGTGCCGCCGAAGTCGGTGGAGCGGTAGAGGTTGCCGCGCAGGCCGTAGGCCAGCAGGGTCTGCGGCTGCGCGGTGCCGATCACGCCGAACAGCGAGCCTTCATACGGGCCTTCGAGCTTTTCCCAGGTCTGGCCCCAGTCGGCGGAGCGGAACATGCTGCCCTGCTCGCCGACGATGAACAGCCCGGCGTCCTTCACGGCGGCGATGGCGTTGAGGTGGTATTGGTCTTCGTTGTCGAGGCGGTCGCTGACGTCTTCCCAGTGCTGGCCGCCGTCGGTGGTCTCCAGCAGCGCCCCATAGGCGCCGACGGCGATGCCGTGGCTGGCGTCCTTGAACCAGACGTCGAGCAGCGGCGCTTCGCGCTTGAGGTCTTCGAACTGCTTGGTCCAGGTCAGGCCGCCGTCTTCGCTGGCGAGGATCTGCGCGTCATGGCCGACGGCCCAGCCGTGCCGGTCGTCGACGAAGTACACGGCGGTGAGCAGTTGCCGGGTCGGCACCTTGGCCTGGGTCCAGGTCTTGCCCTGGTCGTCGGAATAGAGAATGTGGCCGCGATCCCCGACCGCCACCAGCCGGGCGCCGGCATGGACGACATCGAGCATCAGGCTTTTGGCGGCCTTGGCCGAAGCGGTGGAATAGACCCCGTCCGCGGGCGCTTCGTCGGCCAGTGCACAGGCCGGTACGGCTGCCAGGCCCAGCAGGGCGCAGGCGGTGGCCAGCAGTGCGGTTTTGCGTAACGCCGGCGGGCGGCAACGAACCATAGACCTTCCCCTATTTATTATTGTTGGGCCATCGGGCCTTCAAGGGCGCCGCAAGGGTGCTCCGGGACCGACCGGTCAGCTGCGCTGCGTGCAGCATAGTCCTGAAACCCGCAGTCCAGAGCCCCTTCGGATGCTGGCTCATCCTATCGGGCTTTGGAAACGTCTGACAATCGGCGCCACGTTATCTTTTGTTAACCGCCAAACCGGTCTGTTGCAGACGAATGCTTGCTCACGAAGGCGCCAGGTCAGGCCACAAAGACGCAGGCCGGAGCGGCCCCATCGCCAGCAGGCTGGCTCCCACAGGGATCTGGGGTGAATGCAGAGTCGGTGGCCACAGCAGAACAATGTGGGAGCCAGCCTGCTGGCGATGACGGCCGAATGAACAGCCATTCGCCGGATGGATGACGCAAAACTTGCGAAGGGGACTTGCGCGATAGGTATTATGGTATACCATCAGACGCACAGACACTCTTATCCCCTACGGAGCAGCCCATGAGTTTCGAAATCCGCAAGATCGTCAGCTACATCGAAGAGACTTTCATCGAAGGCGGCAAGGCCACCGACACCCCGGTGACCATGGTCGGCCTGGCGGTCGTGATCAAGAACCCGTGGCTGGGCCGCGGCTTCGTCGAAGACCTGAAACCGGAGATCCGCGCCAACTGCTCCGACCTCGGCGCGCTGATGGTCGAACGCCTGGTGGCCGCCATCGGCGGCGCCGAGAAGATCGAAGCCTACGGCAAGGCCGCCGTGGTCGGCGCCGACGGCGAGATCGAACACGCCTCCGCGGTGATCCACACCCTGCGCTTCGGCAATCACTACCGCGAAGCGGTCAAGGCCAAGAGCTACCTGAGCTTCACCAACAAGCGCGGCGGTCCCGGCACCTCGATCCAGATCCCGATGATGCACAAGGACGACGAAGGCCTGCGCTCGCACTACATCACCCTGGAAATGCAGATCGAAGACGCGCCGCGCGCCGACGAGATCGTCGTGGTGCTCGGTTGCGCCGACGGAGGCCGCCTGCACCCGCGCATCGGCAACCGCTACATCGATCTGGAAGAGCTGGCCGCCGAAAAGGCCCAGTGACCACAATAAGAAAGCATTGCAGGAGCGCTCCATGATTCGGCTCACCGCTGAACTCACCCCCGCCGGCACCAGTTACCTGGCGACCGGCCTCGGCCAACCCGTCGTGCTGATCCACGGCGTGGGCCTGAACAAAGAAATGTGGGGCGGCCAGATCGTCGGCCTCGCCTCGCAGTACCGGGTGATCGCCTACGACATGCTCGGGCATGGCGCCAGTCCGCGACCGGCCGCCGACACCGGCCTGCTCGGCTACGCCGATCAGTTGCTGGAGCTGCTGGAGCACCTGCAACTGCCCCAGGTCACCGTGATCGGGTTTTCCATGGGCGGCCTGGTGGCACGGGCCTTCGCCCTGCACTACCCGCAGCGCCTGCAAGGGCTGGTGGTGCTCAACAGTGTGTTCAACCGCACCGAGGAGCAGCGCGCCGGCGTCATCGCCCGCACCAGCCAGGCCGCCGAGCACGGGCCGGACGCCAACGCTGAAGCCGCGCTGTCGCGCTGGTTCAGCCGCGAATACCAGGCGGCCAACCCGGCGCAGATCGCCGCGATCCGCCAGACCCTGGCCGGCAACGACCCGCAGGGCTACCTGACCACCTATTCGCTGTTCGCCACGCAAGACATGTACCGCGCCGACGACCTGGGCAGCATCCAGGTGCCGACGCTGATCGCCACGGGCGAGCTGGATCCCGGCTCGACCCCGGAGATGGCCGAGCAACTGGCCCGGCGCATCCCCGGCGCGAAGGTCGCCGTGCTGCCCGAGCAAAGGCATATGATGCCCGTAGAGTCGCCGCGCCTGGTCAACCAGATGCTGCTGGAATTTCTCGAATCCGCAAACGCCCGACAAAACCATATAAAGGGGATCGTTGCATGACACTCGCACGCTTCCAGATGTGCATCGGCGGAGAATGGGTCGACGCCCTCTCCGGCAAGACTTTCGAAAGCCTCAACCCGGCGCTGGCCGAGCCCTGGGCCGAGCTGCCCGATGCCGACGAGGCCGATGTCGAACGCGCCGTGCAGGCGGCCCAGACCGCCTTCGACAGCCCGGCCTGGCGCGGCCTGACCGCCACCGCGCGCGGCAAGCTGCTGCGCCGCCTCGGTGACCTGATCGCCGAAAACAAGGAGCAGCTGGCCCAGCTGGAAAGCCGCGACAACGGCAAGCTGATCCGCGAGACCCGCGGCCAGGTCGGCTACCTGCCGGAATTCTTCCACTACACCGCCGGCCTGGCCGACAAGCTCGAAGGCGGCACCCTGCCGCTCGACAAGCCCGACCTGTTCGCCTACACCGTGCACGAAGCCATGGGCGTGGTCGCCGCGATCATTCCGTGGAACAGCCCGCTGTACCTGACCGCGATCAAACTCGCGCCAGCCCTGGCGGCGGGCAACACCATCGTGATCAAGCCGTCCGAGCACGCCTCGGCGACGATCCTGGAACTGGCGCGCCTGGCCCTCGAAGCCGGCATCCCGCCGGGCGTGGTCAACGTCGTCACCGGGTATGGCCCGAGCACCGGCGCCGCCCTCACCCGCCATCCGTTGGTGCGCAAGATCGCCTTCACCGGCGGCGCGGCGACCGCCCGGCACGTGGTACGCAGCAGCGCCGAGAACTTCGCCAAGCTGTCGCTGGAGCTGGGCGGCAAATCGCCGAACATCATTTTCGCCGACGCCGACCTCGACAGCGCCATCAACGGCGCCATCGCCGGGATCTACGCGGCGTCCGGGCAGAGCTGCGTGTCCGGCTCGCGCCTGCTGGTGCAGGACGAGATCTACGATGAGTTCGTCGGCCGCTTGGTCGAGCGCGCCCAGCGCATCCGCATCGGCAACCCCCAGGACGACAGCAGCGAAATGGGCCCGATGGCCACCGCCCAGCAACTGGCCGTGGTCGAAGGCCTGGTGGCCGACGCCCTCGCCGAAGGGGCGCGCCTGCGCATCGGCGGCAAGCGTCCGGCGGGCGTGGGCGACGGCTGGTTCTATGAACCGACGCTGTTCGAGTGCGACCGCAACTCGATGAAGATCATGCAGGAAGAAGTGTTCGGACCGGTGGCCTCGGTGATCCGCTTCAAGGACGAGGCCGAAGCGCTGGCGATCGCCAACGACTCGCAGTTCGGCCTCGCCGCCGGCATCTGGACCCGCGACCTGGGCCGCGCCCATCGCCTGGCCCGTGACGTGCGCTCGGGGATCATCTGGGTCAACACCTACCGCGCGGTGTCGGCGATGGCGCCCATCGGCGGCTTCAAGAACAGTGGCTACGGACGCGAAAGCGGCATCGATTCGGTGCTGGCCTACACCGAACTGAAAACGGTGTGGATCAACCTTTCCCAGGCCCCGATGCCTGATCCCTTCGTGATGCGCTAGGAGTCCTGCGACATGATCGAACCCGGCATTTACAAAGACGTGATGGGCTCCTTCCCGTCCGGAGTCACGGTGGTCACCACCCTCGACGCGGACGGGGGCATCGTCGGCATCACCGCCAGCGCCTTCAGCGCGCTGTCGATCGACCCGGCGCTGGTGCTGTTCTGCCCCAACTACGCCTCCGACACCTACCCGGTGCTGCGTGACAGCCAGCGCTTCGCGATCCACTTGCTGTCCGCCGACCAGACCGCCGAAGCCTATGCCTTCGCCGGCAAGGGCAAGGACAAGGCCAAAGGCATCGCCTGGCACCTGAGCGAACTGGGCAACCCGATCCTGGACAAGGCCACGGCGATCATCGAGTGCGAGCTGTGGCGCGAATACGACGGCGGCGACCACGCGATCATCGTCGGCGCGGTGAAGAACCTGATCCTGCCGGCGCAGCCGGTGACGCCGATGATTTATCACAAGGGCAAGCTCGGCGCGTTGCCGAGCCTGACTTGAGAAAACAATGCAAAACACTGTGGGAGCTGGCTTGCCAGCGATGGCGGTGGGTCAGCCAGCATAGATGTCGATGTGATGCCGTCATCGCTGGCAAGCCAGCTCCCACAGGGCCTGAGGTGAGGTTGAGAATATGAATAACGAAAAATACGAAAAGGGCCTGCAGATCCGCACCCAGGTGCTGGGCGAGGCCTATGTGCAGCGTTCGATCGAGAACGCCGACGATTTCACCCGCCCGCTGCAGGAAATGGTCACCGAATATTGCTGGGGCCATGTCTGGGGCCGCGACGGCCTGTCGCTCAAGGAGCGCAGCATGATCAACCTGGCGATGATCTCGGCGCTCAACCGCCCGCACGAACTCAAGCTGCATGTGCGCGGCGCCTTGCGTAACGGCTTGAGTCGTGAGCAAATACGCGAAATTCTGCTTCAGGTCGGCATCTACTGCGGCGTTCCCGCTGCCATAGACAGTTTCCGGCTCGCCCGTGAAGCCTTCGCCGAAGCCGACGCCGAGGCCTCCAGTCAACACTCGGCTGTCTGACCGCCCCGCAAGGACAGCCACATTTAGAGCGGACTCCATGAAACGCCTGCCACTCGACGACAGCTTCAAGGTCAATCGCAACCCCGTCACCCTGCGCGAGATCGTGCTGGACAAGCTGCGAAGCGCCATCATGAACTTCCAGCTCCTGCCGGGCGACCGCCTGGTCGAACGCGACCTGTGCGACCGCCTGGGCGTGAGCCGCACGTCGGTGCGTGAGGCCCTGCGTCACCTTGAATCCGAAGGCCTGGTGGAGTTCGCCGACGCCAAGGGCCCGCGCGTGGCGATCATCACGCTGGCCGACGCGGTCGACATCTATGAGCTGCGCTGCGTGCTCGAAGGCCTGATCGTCCAGCTGTTCACCCTGCGCGCCAAGGCCAAGGACATCAAAGCCCTGGAGAAAGCGCTGGAGGAGAACCGCAAGGCGCTCAAGGACGGCGAGCTGCAGCAGGTGATCGACTCGGTGCAGGGTTTCTACGACGTGCTGCTGGAAGGCTCCGGCAACCATATCGCCGCCACTCAGCTGCGCCAGTTGCAGGCGCGCATCAGCTACCTGCGGGCGACGTCGGTGTCCCAGGAGAACCGCCGCGGCGCCAGCAACCAGGAAATGGAAAAGATCGTCGAGGCGATCAAGAGCGGCGATCCGCTGGCCGCCCACCAGGCGTCGGTCGACCACGTGCGCGCCGCGGCCGCCGTCGCCCTCGACTACCTCAAGCGCAAGCAGGAAGAGCCCGGCGCCACCCCGGCGATCACCCTGCCCATCGCGCTGAAAGAACCGCGCATAGGCCGCTGACATGTTCAGCCCGAGCTTTTGCCCGAAATGCGGCGGCGCCGACCTCGGTCAGCAGGTGCCGCCGGGCGATACGCACGAGCGCCTGATGTGCCGCGGCTGCGGCTACATCCACTATGTGAACCCGAAGATCATCGCCGGCTGCATCATCGAGCAGGACGGCAAATACCTTTTGTGCCAGCGGGCGATCCCGCCGCGTCCGGGCACCTGGACGCTGCCGGCAGGTTTCATGGAAAGCGGCGAGACCACCGAGCAGGCGGCGGTGCGCGAAGTCTGGGAAGAAAGCGGCGTGCGCGCCGAGATCGTCTCGCCCTACTCGATCTTCAGCGTGCCGAAGATCAGCGAGGTGTACATCATCTTCCGCGCCATCGCCCTGGAGATCACCGGCCAATACGGCCCGGAAACCCTCGACTGCCAATTCTTCGCCCCCGAAGACATCCCCTGGGACAAGATCTACTACCCGGCGATCCGCCAGATCCTCGAACGCTACATCGAAGAACGCCAGGCCGGCGTCTACGGCATCTACGTGGGCAACGACGACAGCGGCAAGATTCATTTCATCCGCTGATCGCGTCTCTCTGTAGGAGCGAGCCTGCTCGCGATGAGGCCGTCAGCCACACCATCCTCGGTGCCGGAAACACTGCCATCGCCAGCAGGCTGGCTGCCACCAGGTCAGAGTGGTGCCACGCCTTCGACGATGATGACTTCCGCCCTCGCCCATTCCTCCCGGTAGCTTTTCGCTTCCTGATACGCCGCCGAGCGATAGCACGCCACCGCCTGTTCGTAGCTGTCGAACTCAATCACCACGCTGCGCTGCGGCGTCGCCCTGCCCTCCATCGCTTCGCTGCGCCCGCCCCGGGCCAGGAAACGCCCGCCGTACTCGGCGAACGCCTTGGGGGCGCGTTGGGTGTATTGGCTGTAGCGGTTCGGGTCGGTGACGTCCACATGAGCAATCCAGTAAGCCTTCATAGTGACCTCTCGGTTGAATTTGTATTATGGTATACCACAAATTTCCAACAGACACCGGGAGTCCAGCATGCCCTTCAACACTATCGAAGAAATCCTCGAAGATTACCGCCTCGGCAAAATGGTGCTGCTGGTCGATGACGAGGACCGGGAGAACGAAGGCGACCTGCTGCTGGCCGCCGACCGCTGCACGCCCGAAGCGATCAGCTTCATGGCCCGGGAGGCTCGCGGGCTGATCTGCCTGACCTTGACCGACGAACATTGCCAGCGGCTGGGCCTGGAGCAAATGGTGCCGAGCAACGGCAGCGTGTTCAGCACCGCGTTCACCGTCTCCATCGAAGCGGCGGTGGGCGTCACCACCGGGATCTCCGCCGCCGACCGCGCCCGCACCGTGGCCGCCGCGGTGGCGCCCGATGCCTGCGCCGAGGATCTGGTGCAGCCCGGCCACATCTTCCCCCTGCGCGCCCGCGAAGGCGGCGTGCTGACCCGTGCCGGGCACACCGAGGCCGGTTGCGACCTGGCGCGCCTGGCCGGCTTCACGCCCGCCTCGGTGATCGTCGAGGTGATGAACGACGACGGCACCATGGCCCGCCGACCGGACCTTGAAGCCTTCGCACGAAAGCACGGGATCAAGATCGGCACCATCGCCGACCTGATCCACTACCGCCTGAGCACCGAGCACACCATCGAGCGCATCGGTGAACGTGAACTGCCGACGGTGCACGGCACCTTCCGCCTGATCACCTTCGAGGACCGCATCGAGGGCGGCGTGCACATGGCCATGGTGATGGGCGAACTGCGCCGCGAGCAGCCGACGCTGGTGCGCGTGCATGTGATCGACCCGCTGCGCGACCTGGTCGGCGCCGAGTACAACGGGCCGCGCAACTGGACGCTGTGGGCAGCGCTGCAACGGGTCGCGGCCGAGGGCCATGGCGTGGTCGTGGTGCTGGCCAACCATGAGTCCTCCCAGGCGCTGCTGGAGCGGGTGCCGCAACTGACCCAGCCACCGCGCCAGTTCAGCCGTTCGCAGTCGCGGATCTATTCTGAAGTGGGCACCGGGGCGCAGATTCTGCAGAACCTGGGCGTCGGCAAACTGCGCCACCTCGGGCCGCCGCTGAAATATGCCGGTTTGACCGGCTACGACCTGGAAGTGGTCGAGAGCATTCCCTTCACCGAGTGACGCCGTTTGCCGGATAACCGGTACGGCAAAATGCTTGCACAAAGTTTGGAATACCATAATATGATATTCCATAGACCGGACGAGCTGACGAAGCCGTCCCTCTACTGCTCCCGACAGGCGGGCAACAACGCAAGCCCGCTGAAAAACACAACAATGAGGGCGTGAAAATGGTGTTGAACAAAGCTGCAACCGCAATCCTTCTTGCGGGACTGCTGAGCGTGACCGGCCCCGCTGCAATGGCCGCCGAAAGCGTGAACTTCGTCAGCTGGGGCGGCAGCACCCAGGATGCGCAGAAGCAGGCCTGGGCCGACCCGTTCAGCAAGGCCAGCGGCATCACCGTCGTGCAGGACGGCCCCACCGACTACGGCAAGCTCAAGGCCATGGTCGAAAGCGGCAACGTGCAGTGGGACGTGGTCGATGTCGAAGCCGACTTCGCCCTGCGCGCCGCCGCCGAAGGCCTGCTCGAACCCCTCGACTTCAAGCAGATCCAGCGCGACAAGATCGACCCGCGCTTCGTCAGCGACCACGGCGTCGGCTCGTTCTTCTTCTCCTTCGTGCTCGGCTACAACGAAGGCAAGGTCGGCGCCAACAAGCCCCAGGACTGGAGCGCCCTGTTCGACACCAAGACCTACCCCGGCAAACGCGCTCTGTACAAATGGCCGAGCCCCGGCGTGCTGGAGCTGGCCCTGCTGGCCGACGGCGTGCCGGCGGACAAGCTCTACCCGCTGGACCTGGACCGTGCCTTCAAGAAACTCGACACCATCAAGAAAGACATCGTCTGGTGGGGCGGCGGCGCCCAGTCGCAGCAATTGCTCGCGTCCGGCGAGGCTAGCCTCGGCCAGTTCTGGAACGGCCGCACCTACGCCCTGCAGCAGGACGGCGCGCCGGTGGGCGTGAGCTGGAAGCAGAACCTGGTGATGGCCGACATCCTGGTCGTGCCGAAGGGCTCTAAGAACAAGGACGCGGCGATGAAGTTCCTGGCCAGCGCCAGTAGCGCCAAAGGCCAGGCCGACTTCTCCAACCTGACCGCCTACGCCCCGGTCAACGTCGACAGCGTGGCGCGTCTGGACTCGACGCTGGCCCCCAACCTGCCGACTGCCTACGCTAAGGATCAGATCACCCTTGATTTCGCGTACTGGGCCAAGAACGGTCCGGCCATCGCGACACGGTGGAACGAATGGCTGGTCAAATGAAAATGGCGGCCACCGCGGCCCGTCCCTCCACTGCCGCCGGGAGCGCTGCCAGCGCTGCCGGCCCGGCCCCGGTCAAGGCGAGTGCCATGGCGCAAGCCCCGTCCCTCAAACAACGCTGGCGCGGCGCCGGCAACCTGGCCCCGGCGCTGCTGTTCCTCGGCCTGTTCTTTCTCGCGCCGCTGATCGGCCTGCTGCTGCGCGGCGTGCTGGAGCCTGAGCCGGGCCTGGGCAACTACCAGCAGCTGTTCGCCAACTCGGCCTACGCGCGGGTGCTGCTCAACACCTTTTCGGTGGCCGGGCTGGTGACCCTGTTCAGCCTGCTGCTGGGCTTCCCGCTGGCCTGGGCGATCACCTTGGTGCCGCGCGGCTGGGGCCGCTGGATGCTCAACATCGTGCTGCTGTCGATGTGGACCAGCCTGCTGGCGCGCACCTACTCCTGGCTGGTGCTGTTGCAGGCCTCGGGGGTGATCAACAAGGCCCTGATGGCGATGGGCATCATCGACCAGCCGCTGGAGATGGTGCACAACCTCACCGGCGTGGTGATCGGCATGAGCTACATCATGATCCCGTTCATCGTGCTGCCGCTGCAGGCGACCATGCAGGCCATCGACCCGATGATCCTGCAGGCCGGCTCGATCTGCGGCGCCAGCCCCTGGACCAACTTCTTCCGGGTGTTCCTGCCGCTGTGCCGGCCGGGGCTGGCGTCCGGCGGGCTGATGGTGTTCGTGATGTCGCTCGGTTACTACGTCACCCCGGCGCTGCTGGGCGGGGCGCAGAACATGATGCTGCCGGAGTTCATCATTCAGCAGGTGCAGTCGTTCCTCAACTGGGGCCTGGCCAGCGCCGGCGCCGCGTTGCTGATCGTCATCACCCTGGTGCTGTTCTACTTCTACCTGAAGCTTCAGCCGGAATCCCCGGTTGGCGCCAGCAACGCGAGGTAAGCCGACATGCTCCTGACACCCAATGCCATGAGCCGCCGGATGCGCCTGGGCCTGTACGCGACGACCGGGCTGATCGGCCTGTTCCTGCTGCTGCCCATCGTGTTCATCGTGCTGCTGTCGTTCGGCTCATCCCAGTGGCTGGTGTTCCCGCCGCCGGGCTGGACACTGAAGTGGTACGTGCAGTTCTTCTCCAATGCCGACTGGATGAGCGCGGCCATGGCCAGCCTCAAGGTCGCGGTGCTGACCACCGTCTGCGCCGTGGCCCTGGGCCTGCCGACCGCCTTCGCCCTGGTGCGCGGGCGCTTTCCCGGCCGGGAAATGCTCTACGGCCTGTTCACCCTGCCGATGATCGTGCCGCTGGTGATCATCGCCGTGGCGGTGTACGCGCTGTTCCTCAAGCTCGGCTACACCGGGACGATGTTCGCCTTCGTCGTCAGCCACGTGATCGTCGCCCTGCCGTTCACCATCATCTCGATCATCAACTCGCTGAAGCTGTTCGACCAGTCGATCGAAGACGCGGCGGTGATCTGCGGCGCCTCACGCCTGCAGGCGGTGTTCAAGGTGACGTTCCCGGCGATCCGTCCGGGCATGGTCGCCGGCGCCCTCTTCGCCTTCCTCGTCTCGTGGGACGAAGTGGTGCTGAGCGTGATGATGGCCAGCCCGACCCTGCAGACCCTTCCCGTGAAAATGTGGACCACCCTGCGTCAGGATCTGACACCCGTGATCGCCGTCGCCTCGACGCTGCTGATCGGCCTGTCGGTGCTGGTCATGGTGATCGCCGCCGCCCTGCGCCGGCGCAACGAAATCCGCGCCTGAGCGCCCAGGAGTACGACATGAGTGCCGTGATCAAAGACGCATCCCAGCAGAGCGACAAACCCCTGGTCAGCCTGCGCCACCTGAACAAGCACTACGGCGATTTCGCCGCCGTGGACAACATCTCGCTGGACATCAAGGACGGCGAATTCCTCACCTTCCTGGGCTCCAGCGGCTCGGGCAAGAGCACCACGCTGTCGATGCTCGCCGGCTTCGAGACGCCGAGCAGCGGCGAGATCCTGGTCAACGGCCAGTCGCTGGTGAACGTGCCGCCGCACAAGCGCGACATCGGCATGGTGTTCCAGCGCTACTCGCTGTTCCCGCACCTTTCGGTGCGCGACAACATCGCCTTCCCCCTGGCGATCCGCAAGCTCGCCGCCGCCGAGCGGGACAAGCGCGTCGATGCGATGCTCAAGCTGGTGCAACTGGAACAGTTCGCCCACCGCCGCCCTTCGCAGTTGTCCGGCGGCCAGCAGCAACGGGTCGCCATCGCCCGGGCGCTGGTCTACGAGCCGCGCATCCTGCTGATGGACGAGCCTCTCGGCGCGCTGGACAAGAAGCTGCGTGAAGACCTGCAAGACGAACTGCGCCAGCTGCACCGGCGCCTGGGCATCACCATCGTCTACGTGACCCACGACCAGGAAGAAGCCATGCGCCTGTCCCAGCGCATCGCGATCTTCAGCCACGGCAAGATCGTCGGCCTGGGCAGCGGCTACGACCTGTACCAGAACCCGCCGAACGCCTTCGTGGCGTCGTTCCTCGGCAACTCGAACTTCCTGCGGCTCAAGGCCCAGGGCAACGGGGCGGCGGATTTCGAAGGGCAAGCGCTGTCGATCCGCCTCACCGCCGGCCTGCACAGCGGGCAGGACGTGCTGCTGATGGTGCGCCCGGAAAAGGCCCTGGCATTGAGCGTGCAGCAAGCGGTCAACGAACCGCTGGCCGCCGGCTGGAACGAGGTGTCGGCCAAGGTGGTGGAGGTGCTGTTCCTCGGCGAAAGCCAGACGTGCAGCGTGGTCACGCCGGGCGGCACCGCAATGACGGTCAAGGCCCTGTCCGCTGCCGGCATGCCGCTCAAGGCCGGCGATCCGGTGCAGGTGCGCTGGGCCACGGCGGACGCCTGCGTGTACACCGAATGGGCGGAAAGCGACTTGAACAAGGCGGCCGGCGCTCACTGAGCCCGGCATCGCCACAAGAGATCCCTGCACACCACAGAACCTGTGGGAGCTGCGGTGCGACGACTCGACTTGCCAGCGATGAGGCCGGCACTGCCGATATCCATTGCCTGGCCCGCCGCCATCGCGGGCAAGCCCGCTCCCACAGGGATCGCGGCGTCTAGGAAATGTCACCTTCGGGCCGGCATCGCGTCGGGCGGTGCCGGCCCGTTTTTACGACCGAAGGATCGGCGCAAACCCTGCGATCTCGTCCGGCCACGCCGTCAGCACTTCGAAGCCGTCCTCGGTCACCGCCACCATGTGCTCCCACTGCGCCGAGAGCGACTGGTCCTTGGTCACCACGGTCCAGCCGTCGGCCAGGCTTTTCACATGGCGCTTACCGGCGTTGAGCATCGGTTCGACGGTGAAGATCATCCCCGCCTTCAGCTTCAGGCCCTGGTTCGGATGCCCGTAGTGCAGCACCTGCGGCTCATCGTGATAGACCTTGCCGATGCCGTGCCCGCAGTACTCGCGCACTACGCTGAAGCCTTCCCGCTCCGCCAGGCTCTGGATCGCGAAGCCAATGTCGCCCAGAGTCGCGCCCGGGCGCACGGCGCGGATGCCGGCGCACATGGCGTCGTAGGTGGTCTTGATCAGATGCCGGGCCTCGGGCGTCGGCTCGCCGACCACGTACATGCGGCTGGTGTCACCGAACCAGCCGTCCTTGATCACCGCGATGTCGAGGTTGACGATGTCGCCGTCCTTCAGCTTGCGGCCCGACGGAATGCCGTGGCACACGACCTCGTTGACCGACGCGCACACCGTCTTCGGGAAACCGTGATAACCGACGTTGGCGGGAATCGCCTTCTGCACGTTGACGATATAGTCGTTGCACAGACGGTCGAGGTCGTCGGTGGAGACCCCGGCCTTGACGTGGGGCACCAGCATGGCCAGCACTTCGGCGGCCAAACGGCCCGCCTCCCGCGATTGGGCGATGTCGGCGGCGGTGTTGATCTTGATCGGGTTTCTCATGCTTCGGTCCTCTGCGCAGACGAGACCGCAGACGAGGCATCCGCCAACGTGCACAGACGCTGCAGATCGAGACCGCCCGCCTGCTCGGCGCGGATCAGCAAGCGGCAGATGGCGCTGTGATCCAGGTTGGGGTGCAGCTCGGCAAGCATGCCGATGCGCATCCAGTGCTCGGCCTGTGCGTTGATCGAACGGCTGAGTGCGCTGCTGGAGATGCGCAGGTTCTCGTGCATGTCCTCGGAGATTTTTACGATGCCCACGGCAATACCTGATATGAAATGCATATGGAACGTATATTAGCGGCGTTCGAACGAAAACCGCAATCGGACCTTGCCGCACCCACGCCCCAAACCATTGGCCCAACCAGCGAAAGGTTGCGGCGCAGACCATCCGGGCCTATGTTGCATGCGAGCTTGTTCCCCGCGAATGGATCGCGATCAATCACCACAAACGAGGTGAAGAGATGTCAAAGGATTCACGCCCTGCAGTGCTTGGGCTGATAGGCAACACACCGCTGGTTCGTGTCACCCGCTTCGACACCGGGCCGTGCACGCTGTTTCTCAAACTCGAATCGCAGAACCCCGGCGGATCGATCAAGGACCGCATCGGTCTGGCCATGATCGACGCCGCCGAACGCGACGGCCGCCTCCAGCCCGGCGGCACCATCGTTGAGGCCACCGCCGGCAACACCGGCCTGGGCCTGGCCCTGGTGGGCCGCGCCAAAGGCTACCGGGTGGTGCTGGTGGTGCCGGACAAGATGTCCACCGAAAAGGTCCTGCACCTCAAGGCCATGGGCGCCGAAGTGCACATCACCCGCTCCGACGTCGGCAAGGGCCACCCCGAGTACTACCAGGACGTCGCCGCACGCCTGGCCAAGGACATTCCCGGCGCCTTCTTCGCCGACCAGTTCAACAACCCCGCCAACCCGCTGGCCCACGAATGCAGCACCGCCCCGGAAATCTGGGCGCAGACCGAACATGACCTGGACGCCATCGTCGTCGGCGTCGGCTCCGCCGGCACGCTCACCGGCCTGACCCGGTTCTTCCAGCGCGTGCAGCCGGACCTTGAAATGGTGCTGGCCGACCCGGTCGGCTCGGTGATGGCCGAGTACAGCCGCAGCGGCCACCTCGGCACCGCCGGTTCCTGGGCGGTGGAAGGCATCGGCGAGGACTTCATCCCGTCGATCTCCGACCTCTCCAGCGTGCGCCACGCCTATTCCATCAGCGACGAAGAAAGCTTTGACCACGCCCGCCAACTGCTGCGGGTCGAAGGCATTCTCGGCGGTTCCTCCACCGGCACCCTGTTCGCCGCCGCGCTGCGCTACTGCCGCGAGCAGACCGAACCGAAACGGGTGGTCAGCTTCGTCTGCGACACCGGCACCCGCTACCTGTCCAAGGTCTACAACGATCAGTGGATGAACGACCAGGGCCTGCTGGCGCGCAAGCGCTACGGCGACCTGCGCGACCTGGTGGCCCGACGCTTCGAGGACGGCCGGGTGATCAGCGTCGGCCCGGAAGACACCCTGCTCACGGCCTTCCAGCGCATGCGCCTGGCCGATGTGTCGCAGCTGCCCGTCCTGGTCGAAGGCCGCCAGCTGGTCGGTGTGATCGACGAATCCGACATCCTGCTCGGCGTCCATGAGGACGCTGCGCATTTTCGCAAGACCGTCGCCAGCGCGATGACCGACAAGCTGCAGACCCTGGCGCCGAACGCCGACCTGGCCGAGCTGGAGAAGGTCCTCAACCGCGGCCTGGTGGCGATCATCGCCGACGCCTCGGGCTTCCATGGCCTGATCACCCGCGTCGACATGCTCAACCAACTACGGAGATCCCTGGCATGAGCCAGCACGATGAAAACGCCCCGCCACGGGGCTTCGCCACCCGCGTGATCCACGCCGGGCAAACGCCGGACCCGACCACCGGGGCGCTGATGCCGCCGATCTACGCCAACTCCACCTACCTGCAGGACAGCCCCGGTGTGCACAAGGGCTTCGACTACGGCCGCTCGCACAATCCGACCCGGTTCGCCCTGGAGCGCTGCGTGGCGGACCTGGAGGGCGGCACCCGGGCGTTCGCCTTCGCCTCGGGCCTGGCGACCATTTCCACGGTGCTCGAACTGCTTGAGGCCGGCTCGCACGTCGTGTCGGGCAACGACCTGTACGGCGGCACGTTCCGCCTGTTCGACAAGGTGCGCCAGCACAGCGCCGGACACCGTTTCACCTATGTCGACCTGAGCGACCTGTCGGCCTTCGAAGCGGCGCTGCAGGACGACACCCGCATGGTCATCGTCGAGACCCCGACCAACCCGTTGCTGGGTCTGGTCGACCTCGCGGCCATCGCCCGCACCTGCCGGGCGCGGGGCATCCTGTGCGTGGCCGACAACACGTTCGCCAGCCCGTACATCCAGCGTCCGCTGGAGCTGGGCTTCGACATCGTGCTGCACTCGACCACCAAGTACCTCAACGGTCACTCCGACGTGATCGGCGGCATCGCCGTGGTCGGGCAGAACGCGGAACTCGCCGAACGCCTGGGCTTCCTGCAGAACGCGGTCGGCGCGATCACCGGGCCGTTCGACGCGTTCCTCACCCTGCGCGGCGTGAAGACCCTGGCGCTGCGCATGGAGCGCCATTGCAGCAACGCCCTGGAACTGGCGCAGTGGCTGGAGCGCCAGCCGCAGGTCAAGCGCGTCTATTACCCGGGCCTGCCGTCGCACCCGCAGCATGAACTGGCGAAACGGCAGATGCGCGGTTTCGGCGGGATGATCTCCCTGGACGTGAACAGCGACCTGGCCGGCGCCCGACGCTTCCTGGAGAACGTGAAGATCTTCGCCCTGGCCGAAAGCCTCGGCGGCGTGGAAAGCCTGATCGAGCACCCGGCGATCATGACCCACGCCACCATCCCGGCAGAGACCCGCGCGCGGCTGGGCATCGGCGACACGCTGGTGCGCCTGTCCGTGGGCGTGGAAGATGTCGAGGACCTGCGCGCCGACCTGGCGCAGGCGTTGGCGAAGATATAGGCCCAGAAACGTCAAAGCCCGCGCAAGGCGGGCTTTGGTGTTCGAGTAGGCGGCCAGTGCTGGTCTCTGGCTTACGAGGTTTATCAGGACTCCCACAGTACAGGCAATGTGCTCTGCTGCTTCACACGGCATAAGGGCTGGATCCCAGCGCGGGGATCTTTCTAACCGTGTACCCTTCGGAACGCGCCCAACGCTTCCTCGCTATCCGCTTGCGCATCAGTCTGCGTGTTCGCCTACACCTATGAGCCTAGCAAAGGCTTTGAAATCCGAAACGCCCTTTTTAGACCGATTTCCTTCTAGCGCCCGCCCGCAAGGACGTTAACCGACTATCGCCCCGGGCCGAGCGGCCTCCGTCGCCGACGATTGGCCGACTATACTTTTCAGTTCGCTAACGAAGTTTCATGCAGTACGTCGACACCCGTGCACCTGGCGGTGCGCCCGTGCCAATCGCCAATCTGGTTAACCCCGGGCCAACGAGCCCTGCCGCCGGTGCAGCCGACGGACGCCGCTCGGACGCGTTGTGGCTGATGGGTCGTGGAGAAGATCATGAAACACAAGCTTTTGACAGGCGTCGTTCTTGCGGTGGCCGCAACGGTGGTGGTGCCGGTGGCCTGGGCGGCGCAGCCGCAGGCGTTGGCGTCCGATGGCTCGGATCATGTCGGTGCGGGTGCCGTTGCCTCTGACGGTTCTGACCATGTCGGCGCGGGCGCTGTGGCTTCCGACGGCTCCGACCATGTCGGCGCAGGCGCTGTGGCTTCCGACGGCTCCGATCATGTAGGCGCGGGCGCTGTGGCCTCCGACGGTTCCGACCACGTCGGCGCGGACGCTGTGGCTTCCGACGGCTCCGATCATGTAGGCGCGGGCGCTGTGGCCTCCGACGGTTCCGATCATGTCGGCGCAGGCGCTGTAGCTTCCGATGGCTCTGACCACGTCGGCGCAGGCGCCGTGGCTTCCGATGGCTCTGACCACGTCGGCGCGGGCGCCGTGGCTTCCGACGGTTCCGATCATGTCGGCGCGGGCGCTGTGGCTTCCGATGGCTCTGACCACGTCGGCGCGGGCGCTGTGGCCTCCGACGGTTCCGATCATGTCGGCGCAGGCGCCCTGGCCGCCGATGGCGCGGACAAGGTCGGCGCCAACCGGCTGGCCTACTCCCGCGTCGGCGTCGGCTCCGACCGGGTCGCCTCGGCGCTCATGACCGGCAGCTATTCCGACCAGTTCAACAGCCCTCAATAACCGGCCCAGCCAGGTAAAACGGGCGGTCCCATCCGACCGCCCGTTTCGTCCCCGCTAGCACATTTGTGCTAATGACCGCTGCGTCGCCCGGCGCTATAGTCCCCGCAACCCCCGACGCTTCCCCACACGGTCCTTGCACCGTGCACGGCACCGTCGCGCCCGGAAAAAGAACAACACCAAGGAAGACACACCATGAAACTGCACTCACGCCTCTGCAAACTCGCCGTCATCGGCGCCCTGCTGGCCGGCGCCGCCGGTTGCCAGACCGCCAAACCCACCGAAGACAGCATGAAGGAACGGGCCCAGACCGTGATCGGCCAGCCCGTCACCAAGATCGCCAACGTGCGCAGCGACAGCACCCTCACCTACTACACGGCCTACACCGCCGGCGGCGAGTACAACTGCGAGCTGCCCAGCGGCGCGATCGTCGCCGTGGCCAGCATGGGGATCATGTCGCCGCCGCTGACCTGCCTGCCCAAAGGCGCCTCGCCGATCCCGTACCGGTAACCGGATCCGCCCTCACGCCAGGCTGTCGCTGCCGGCGCCCACCGGCTCGTCCCGCCGCTCGCGCAGCGCACGCAAGGTCGCGCGCAGCTCGGCCGGACGCACCGGTTTTGACAGGATGGCGATCCGACGGTCATGCAGCGCCGCCTGGATTTTCTCGATGTCATGCCCGGTGATGATCATCGCCGGCACCGCCTGACCGCGCTGCCGGCGAATGTCGTCGATGCACTCGATGCCGGTGCCGTGGGCTCCCAGGTCGTAGTCGGCGACGATGATGTCGCAGTCCGTCACCAGCCCCTGCCCCGTCGTCTCGGCCTGCACCACGCACCCCCAACGCTCCAGCAACGCCGACGTGGCCAGCAGCACGTTGCGGTCATCCTCCACCAGACACACTTTCAGCCCGGTCAGCATGCCCGCCTGACGCGCCTCATCGCGCACCGCCGGCAACGCAGACGCCGTCGCCAACGGCAATCCGAACAGGGTCACCGCCGTGCCATGCCCGAGCCGCGAGCGCAGCGTCACCCCGACACCGATCAGTTGCCCCAACCGTTTGACGATCGACAGCCCCAGCCCCACGCCCTCCACATCCTTGTCCCGTAACTGGCGAACCCGGTAGAACTCCTCGAAGACCTTCGGCAGATGTTCCTCGGCGATGCCGTTGCCGCGGTCGTACACGACGATGGCCAGCCCGCCGGCACGCTTGCGCACGCCGATCAGCACCGGCCGGTGCGCACCGTACTTGAAGCAGTTGGACAGGACGTTCTGCACCATGGTCGCCAGCAGCGCCGGGTCGGTGCGCACCCAGTGCCGGCACGGACGCAGGCGCAGTTCCACGCCGGCCCAGCGTGCGGCTTCGGCGTTCTGGCGGATCAGGTCGGCCAGCCATTCGCCCAGTTCGAACGTCTGGAGCTTGGGCTGGATCCGCCCGTTGTCGAGGGTGTAGAGGTCGAGGATCGAACGGAACAGCTGCGAGACGTTGAGCAGCGAACGGTCGATGTTGTCCACCAGCCGGCGCTCTTCGTCACCCAGGCGGGACTCGCGCAGGCACGCGGTGAACAGGCCGATGGAGTGGATCGGCTGGCGCAGGTCGTGGCTGGCCTGGGCCAGGAACCGCGACTTCTCCAGATTGGCCGCGACCGCCTCTTCCGACGCCTTGCGCGTGCGTTCCAGCAGCAGGTGCGCATAGAACGGAATCACCGTGCTGGTGATCATCAGCATCAGCACCATGAACGGCTGCGCCTGCCACACCGGCGTCAGGCTGTACACCACGACCAGCGCCGCCAACGCCAGCGCCGTGGCAATCGCCAGGTAACGCGAACCGTAGCGCATGCCGTTGCCCAGGTTGACCCAGACCATCACCGCATACAGCGGCAACGCGGTGGCGCCCCCCATCACCAGCCCGAACGAGGTGCCGGTGTAGTCGTTGACCATGCCGAAGATCCGCCGCGCCGGATAATGCCCGGGCCAACGCACAATGGCCTGGCGCAGCACCGCCGACGCCAGCAGGAACACGCTGATGTAGGCGATGATCGGCAGGTAGGTGTCCACCCGCTGCCCCGGCAGAAAGCCCAGCACGCTGATGTAGGCCAGGGCCACGCTCGCCAGAATGATGCGCAGGTTGGCCTGGTCGAGCTCGGTGTTCTTTTCGAACTTCATGGGAACGTCCTTGTGCGGCAGTCGTCAGATCCAGCACGAACCAACAGGCAACGCCTTTGCCCGGTGCTAAGGTGCAAGCCAACGGAACGCCAGACCCAGGGAGGGTGCAGCCATGGCTTGCCGAATCATCATAGCCGACGATCACCCGCTGTTTCGCGAAGCGCTGCTGCGCACCGTCCAGCGCCTGTTGCCCGAGGCCGCCGTCGACGAGGCCGGCGATTTCGAGGCCGTGCAGCGCTTGCTCCGGTCAGGCGACGAGCCGGACACACTGATCCTCGACCTGCGCTTTCCCGGCCTGACCAGCCTCGACCAATTGGCGCAACTGCGCCTGCAATGGCCGCGCACCACATTGATCGTGGTGTCGATGGTGGACGACGAAACGCTGATCGGCGAAGTGATGGCCGCCGGGATCGACGGGTTCATCGGCAAGAACATCGCCCCGGACGAGATCGGCCAGGCGATCCTGGCCATCCGCGAGGGTGAAGTGCTGGTCAGGTTTGCGCCTTCGGGCCTGTTGCCGCTGGAATCCGGCACGGCGTTGACCGCCCGTCAGCAGGAAGTGCTGCGGCTGATCGCCCAAGGCAAGACGAACAAGGAAATCGCCCGTGAACTCGATATATCTCCGTTTACCGTGCGCATTCATGTGTCTTCGTTGCTGCGCACGCTGAACGTCCCCTCCCGTGCCGCTGCGGCGGTGAAATACTCGGGGACGCTGTAGGAAAAGCGGCGAAATGAGCCGTCACGGGCGGCGCAAAAAAGATAACAGGCTGTTTTCCAAGAAAATTATTTCGTTCGGGGCTTCCCAGACGGAAAAAATGTTGTTAAATTTCGCGCACTTTCCGGGAAGCCAGACAGGCCAACCGAATACAGGGGCGTCGCCAAGCGGTAAGGCAGCAGGTTTTGATCCTGCCATGCGTTGGTTCGAATCCAGCCGCCCCTGCCATTTTCTTCCTCGTTTCACCCTCCCTTGCTTAGCCAACTCCCTTATGGATCCACCTGAGCCATCAGTTCAGGAATCGACTCCGGCCGTTTGGCATATCGCTGCGCCAGCACCGCACACACCATCAACTGAATCTGATGAAACAGCATCAGCGGCAGGATCAGCACGCCGATCGTGCTGCCGGCGAACAGCACCTGAGCCATCGGCACACCGGTTGCCAGGCTCTTCTTCGAACCGCAGAACAGAATGGTGATGCGGTCTTCCTGGCTGAAGCCGAACGCCTTGCCCAGCACCGTGGACGCCTGCAGCACCAGCGCCAGCAGGATGCAGCACACCACCACCAGCCCGAACAGGTCCAGCACCGGGATCTGATGCCAGATGCCTTCGTTCACCGCCTCGCTGAAGGCGCCGTAGACCACCAGCAGGATCGAACCCTGATCGACGAACTTGAGCCAATGCTTGTTGCGCCCGACCCAGGCGCCGATCCAGCGCCGGGCGATCTGTCCGGCGATGAACGGCAACAGCAGCTGCACGCTGATCTTCACGATGGCATCGAGGGTCGAACCGCCGTCACCATGGACGTTCAACAGTAGCGTCACCAAAAGCGGCGTCAGGAAGATCCCGAACAGGCTGGAGGCCGCCGCACTGCAGATCGCCGCCGGAATGTTGCCCCGGGCCAGCGAAGTGAACGCAATCGCCGATTGCACCGTGGCCGGCAGCGCGCACAGATAGAGCATGCCCATGTACAGGTTGTCGCCGATCAGCGGCGACAGCAGCGGCTTGAGCGCTAGGCCCAGCAGCGGGAACAGCACGAACGTCAGGCCGAACACCAGCAAATGCAGGCGCCAGTGGCCGGCGCCGGCGATGATCGACTCCCGCGAAAGCTTGGCGCCATGCAGAAAGAACAGCAGCGCGATGGCGATGTTGGTCAGCCAGCCGAAGCCGACCGCGACCTGGCCGCTGGCGGGCAGGAAACTGGCCAGCAGCACCACGCCGATCAGGGTCAGGGTGAAGTTGTCGGGTAACAAGCGTGGGCGGGTCATAAGCGGTCTTCCGGGGGTTGCCAGTACGTGAAGGCGACTCTAACGTGATCGGCAATGACCGACTAACGCCGAAGAGCCCACAGATGCCGCCTAAAGGACACGACAAAAGCGTCAGACGCAGCATTCCCGGACTGCCCAGCCTGCCGCGACCGCTCTACGGCCGCACCGAATCGCTGCCCAACCGCGCCCTCACCCGCCGCCACAGCCACCCGTGGGTGCAGTTGTCTTACGCGATCCAGGGCGTGCTGGAAGTGCAGACCGCCGCCGGGCGCTTCGTCGCCCCGCCGGAGCGGGCGGTGTGGATCCCGGCCGGCGTGCCGCATCGGGTGTTCAGTTCGCCGCACACGGAAATGCGCAGCCTGTACATCGATTGCAGCGTCGCAGGCCGGGCGGCGCAACGGTGTCATGTGCTGGCCGTGAACGACTTGCTGCGCGAGCTGATCCGCACCTTCAGCGGCGTGCCGGTGGAGTACGACCTGGACGGCCCCCACGGCCGGCTCGCTCAGGTGATCCTCGACCAGTTGGCCGAAGCCCCGCAAATCGACCTGATGCTGCCACTGCCCCAGGACAGCCGCTTGCAGCAGATCTACCGCAGCCTTGAGCAGCATCCCGATCAGTCGACCACGCTGCAGCACTGGAGCGACCGGTTCGGCGTCACCGAAAAGACCCTCAGCCGCCTGTTCCTGCGCGACACCGGCCTGACCTTCCGGGCCTGGCGCCAGCGCCTGCGCCTGCTCGGCGCCCTGACGCCGCTGGAACGGGGCGAACGGGTCACCGATGTGGCGCTGGCCTGCGGCTATGATTCAACTTCGGCCTTCATCGCCGCGTTCCGGCAACAGTTCGGAGAGACGCCCGGTGAATTTTTTCGATGATAAATGCCGATATTTATCGAATTTGAATACCCCATCCGCATCACTTCAGGGTAGAGTCTCGCTCATCAAGGATTCTTGACACCGTGCCACGATAACCATGACGAACAACCCATCTGAGAACCTGTCGGCGGTAACAGCATGATCGAAGTCACTGAAGTTTCCATTGCCCAATTGCGCGCAGCCCTGGAATCGGGCCAGACCACCGCGGTCGAGCTGGTGCAGGCTTATCTCGCGCGGATCGACGCCTACGACGGCCCGCAGACCGCCACCGCCCTCAACGCCGTGGTGGTGCGCAACCCTGAAGCCCTGAAGGAAGCAGAGGCCTCCGACGCCCGCCGCGCCGCCGGCAAGACCCTCGGCCCGCTGGACGGCATCCCCTACACCGCCAAGGACAGCTACCTGGTCAAGGGCCTGACCGCTGCGTCCGGCAGCCCGGCCTTCGCCGACCTGGTCGCCCACCGCGATGCGTTCACCATCGAACGCCTGCGCGCCGCCGGGGCGATCTGCCTGGGCAAGACCAACATGCCGCCGATGGCCAACGGTGGGATGCAGCGCGGGGTCTACGGCCGTGCCGAGAGCCCTTACAACGCCAAATACCTGACCGCCCCCTTCGCCTCCGGCTCGTCGAACGGCGCCGGCACCGCCACCGCCGCCAGCTACTCGGCGTTCGGCCTGGCCGAGGAAACCTGGTCGAGCGGCCGCGGTCCGGCCTCCAACAACGGCCTGTGCGCCTACACGCCGTCGCGCGGGGTGATTTCGGTGCGCGGCAACTGGCCGCTGACGCCGACCATGGACGTGGTCGTGCCCTACGCCCGCACCATGGCCGACCTGCTTGAAGTGCTCGACGTGGTGGTGGCCGAAGACACCGACACCCGCGGCGACCTGTGGCGTCTGCAGCCGTGGGTGCCGATCCCGAGCGTGGCGTCGGTGCGTCCGGCCTCCTACGCCGAACTGGCCGTCGGCACTGCGGCCCTGGCCGGCAAGCGCCTGGGCGTGCCGCGCATGTACATCAACGCCGACGCCGAGGCCGGCACCAGCGAAGCGCCCGGCATCGGCGGCCCGACCGGCCAACGCATCAACACCCGTCCTTCGGTGATCGACCTGTGGAACCAGGCGCGCAAGGCGCTGGAAGCCGCCGGCGCCGAGGTGATCGAGGTGGACTTCCCGCTGGTGTCCAATTGCGAAGGCGACCGCCCGGGCGCGCCGACCGTGTTCAACCGCGGGATCGTGTCCAAGGAGTTCATGCACGACGAGCTGTGGGATCTGTCGGCCTGGGCGTTCGATGATTTCCTGCGGGCCAACGGCGATCCGAAACTCAACCGCCTGGCGGACGTCGACGGGCCGAAGATCTTCCCGCACGATCCGGGCACCCTGCCCAACCGCGAAGGCGACCTCGCCGCCGGCATGGACGAATACGTGCGCATGGCCGAGCGCGGCATCAAGCCGTGGGACCAGATCCCGACCCTGCCCGACGGCCTGCGCGGCCTGGAGCAGACCCGCAAGCTCGACCTTGAAGACTGGATGGACCGCCTCGGCCTCGACGCCGTGCTGTTCCCGACCAACGCCGACGTCGGCCCGGCGGACGCGGACGTCAACCCGGCGTCGGCGGACATCGCCTGGAGCAACGGCATCTGGGTCGCCAACGGCAACCTCGCCATCCGTCACCTCGGCGTGCCGACCGTGACCGTGCCGATGGGCGTCATGGCGGACATCGGCATGCCGGTGGGCCTGACCTTCGCCGGCCGCGCCTACGACGACTCGACGCTGCTGCGCCTGGCGGCGGCGTTTGAGGCAACCGGCTCGAAACGTCTGGTGCCGCCGCGTACGCCAGCCCTGGCGACCGGCAAGTAAGAAAAAAGGCGGGATCATTCGATCCCGCCTTTTTTTATCGCTCCGCCAACGCCTCCAGCAGATCCGCCGAAGGCACAAAGAACAGACTGCCGGTGACCGCCGTGCTGAAGTCCAGCAACCGATCGTAGTTGCCGGGCGGCTTGCCGACGAACATGTTTTCCAGCATCAGCTCCAGCGGCTCCGGCGAGCGCGCGTAGCCGATGAAGTAAGTACCGAACTCCCCCGCGCCCGGCCGACCGAACGGCATGTTGTCGCGCAGGATCTTCACCTCTTCGCCATCCTGGGTGATTGTCGTCAGCGCGCTGTGGGAATTGCTCGGCTTGACCGAATCGTCCAGCTCGATATCGGACAGTTTGGTGCGGCCGATCACCCGCTCCTGGGCCTCGACCGACAACTCGTTCCACGCCTTCATGTTGTGCAGGTACTTCTGCACCAGCACATAACTGCCACCGCTGAACGCCTGATCTTCATCGCCCACGAGGGCGAAATGCTCGGCTTTGCGGCCGACCGGGTTTTCCGTGCCATCGACAAACCCGATGATGCTGCGCATATCGAAATAACGGAAACCCTGCACTTCGTCGGTCACCGTCACGGCGCCGTCCAGCGCGGACATCAACTGCGTCGCCAGCTCGAAACACAGATCCATCTGGTCGGCCCGAATGTGCAGCAGCAGGTCGCCCGGCGTGGAAACGGCACGCCGCCCTTCTACACCGAACTCACGAAAACCGTGCAAGGACGCCGGGCGCGGATCGCCGAACAAAAGATCCCAGGCGTTGGAGGAAAACCCGCAGACGCAAGACAGGTTGCCCGAGGGAACGCGCTTGCCGACCGAGCGCGTCAGCCCCGCGACGTCGGCGCACCAACCGCGAACGGTCTCGGCGGCCTCAGCCTCGGCGTTGAGGGTCGCCACGATGAATATGGCGGCGCTGGTGATCGGGCTGCAGACGGCTTGAGGATCTGGCGTGTCGATGATCTTGGCTCCCGGAGTGGTGGACTGACTCGACAGCGAGATTAGCAAAGAAGTGTTGTATTCCGACACTTCGCTATTTACGAACAATACCCACGAAATAAACGATTTTTCTTTGTCGGAAGGCTCCCACTAGCATGGCCCCGTCCACCCCGAAAAACATAAAGACAGGGAGAACGGCATGCAACCCATCAACATCGGCGAGCCCTGGATGTGGGGCGCCTTCATTGTCTTCGTCCTCGCCATGCTGGCCCTGGACCTGTTCGTGTTCGGCGGGCGCAAGGCCCATCGGGTGTCGGTGCGCGAAGCGTCAGGCTGGGTGATCGCCTGGTGCGCGCTGGCGCTGGCCTTCGCCGGGCTGCTCTGGTGGTACCTGAACGGCGAGTTCGGCCCTGAAATCGCCAAGGTCAAAACCCTGGAGTTCCTCACCGGTTACCTGATCGAGCAATCGCTGTCGATCGACAACATGTTCGTGTTCGTGATGATCTTCGGCTACTTCGCCGTGCCGCCGGAGCTGCAGCGTCGGGTGCTGCTGTACGGCGTGCTCGGGGCCATCGTGATGCGCGCGGCAATGATCTTCGCCGGCGTGTGGCTGGTGTCGCAGTTCGCCTGGCTCTTGTATGTGTTCGGCGCGTTCCTGATCGTCACCGGGATCAAGATGCTGATGTTCGCCGAGCACCAGCCGGACCTGGACAAGAACCCGCTGCTGCGCTGGGTGCGCGGGCATCTGCGCATCACCGACGGGTTTCACGGCGAGCGCTTTTTCGTGGTGCGGAACGGCGTGCGCTGGGCCACGCCGATGTTCCTGGTGCTGGTGCTGATCGAGGCCAGCGACCTGATGTTCGCGGTCGACAGCATCCCGGCGATCTTCGCCGTCACCACCGACCCGTTCATCGTGTTCACCTCGAACATCTTCGCGATCATGGGCCTGCGGGCGCTGTATTTCCTGCTGGCGGACATGGCCGACCGCTTCCATCTGCTCAAGTACGGTTTGGCGCTGGTGCTGGTGTTCATCGGCGGCAAGATGACGCTCATGCCGTGGTTCCACATGCCGGTGGAATGGTCGCTGGCGGTGGTGGGCGGGGTGATTCTGCTGTCGGTGGTCTTGAGCCTGATCGTCAGCCGGAGCAAGGCTGCCGCCGAGCCGGATGCCCGGTGATTTGCGTTGTGGTGAGGGCGTTTGCTCCCTCACCACACACACGCCCCGCTCTTACTTGTCGGACTTGATGCTCGTCCACACCCGCGTGCGCACCCGCTCCAGTTTCTGCGGCAGCGGCTGCACCACGTAGAGCTTCGCCAACGCCGCCGGGGTCGGCGTCAGGTTGGGGTTTTCGGTGATGTCCTTGTTGATCAGGGCCATCGAATCCTTGTTGGCGTTCGGGTAGCCGAGGAAATCGCTGATCGGCGCGATCACCTTGGGATCGAGCAGGTTGTTCAGGAACTCATGGGCCTCGGCCACGTTCTGCGCACTCTTCGGAATGGCGAACGTGTCGAACCAGATCGGCGCGCCCTCCTTCGGCAGGCGCCAGTCGACCACCACGCCGTTGCCCGCCTCCTTCGCCCGGTTGCCGAACTGATAGAAGCTGCCCGAGTAGCCGATGGCCACGCAGATGTCGCCGTTGGCGATGTCGGTCATGTACTTCGCCGAGTTGAAGTAGGTGACATACGGCCGAACCTTCAGCATCAGCGCCTTAGCCTTTTCGTAGTCGTCCGGGTTCTGGCTGTTCGGATCCAGCCCCAAGTAATGCAGGGCCAGCGGCAGGATCTCCGACGGCGAATCGAGCATCGCCACGCCGCAGGACTTGAGCTTCTCCATGTTCTCGGGCTTGAACACCAGGTCCCAACTGTCCACCGGCGCGTTCTCGCCCAGCGCGGCCTTGACCTTGGCCGGGTTGAAGCCGATCAGCACCGTGCCGTACATGTAGGGCACGCCGTACTGGTTGCCCGGGTCGTTGGCGTCCAGCAGCTTGAGCAGCGCCGGGTCCTGGTGTTGCCAGTTCGGCAATTTGGACTTATCGAGCTTCTGGAACACACCGGCCTTGATCTGGGTGTCGAGGAACTGGTTCGACGGCACCACCAGGTCGTAGCCGGAGTTGCCGGTCAGCAGTTTCGCCTCCAGGGATTCGTTGGTGTCGAAGGTGTCCCAGGTCACTTTGATCCCGCTGTTGGCAGCGAAATCCTTGGGCACGGACGGCAGGATGTAGTCCGCCCAGTTGTAGACCCGCAATTCGCGCTGTTCGGCCTGGACGGCGCTGGCCAGCAGCGTCAGCCCGCACACGGTGGCGCCCAGCATGCGTTTGATCGTGACCATGGTTGTTTCCCCTGAAGCGGCGTGAGTTCGATGGTTTTGTTGTTCTGTACACGGCAGCGGCTGATCGTCAGCCAAGGGCAAGGTGTTGCGGCATCCTGTTGTTCTTGTCGGTTGCGTCCGATTCTTGCCGACGGCGCTGGCCGGGCACAGTGGCCGGTTGGCCAAAAGGGGATCGAAACGGCCAATTTGAGTGACCGCCGCAGTGCGGAAACGACAATGCCCGGCGAAGGGCCGGGCATTGCGGGTGAGGCGCTTGCGGATCAGTCGGTGTAGCTGAACTGCGCAGCCCCACTGCGCTGCGGCTGGCTGCGGGTCGCCAGGCAGTAGTACAGCGGGCACGTCACGGCCAGGCCCACCAGCCACGACAGGTCCGCGCCCTCCACCAGATTGGCGTAGGGCCCGACGTACAGCGACGTGTTGGCGAACGGCAGCTGCACCAGGATGCCGATGAAGTAGGCGATGATCGCGTGCAGGTTGAAGCGCCCGTAGAGGCCGCCGTCGGCGCGGAAGATCGACGCGATGTCGTAGCGGCCGCGCTTGATCAGGTAGAAGTCGATCAGGTTGATCGACGCCCACGGCACCAGCACCAACAGCAGCGCGAGAATCAGGCCGATGAACTGGGAAATGAAGTCCGCCGACGCGCCCAGCGCCACCACACAGCAGCCCGCCAGCACCACGCTCGACAGCGCCACCCGCACCTTGACGCTCGGCGTCCATTGGCTGGCGAAGGTCTGGATCGAGGTGATGATCGACAGCACCGCGCCGTACAGATTCAAGGCGTTGTGGCTGATGATGTTGAGCAGGAACAGCACCATCAGGATCGGCCCCAGCCAACCGGTGGAGAGCTTGACCGCCGCCATCGCTTCGGTGCCTTCCGGCGCCGCCAGCACGGCCACCGCACCGAAGGCAAACGACAGGATCGTGCCCAGCGTCGCCCCCAGGTAGGTGGCGAAGAACGGCTTGGCGATGCCGATGTCCGCCGGCAGGTAACGCGAATAGTCGGACACGTACGGCGAGAAGCTGATCTGCCAGATGATCCCCAGCGACACCGTGGCCAGCCAGCCGGACAGGTTGAAGCTGCCGCGGGTGAAGAAGTCCGCCGGCAGGTCATGGGCGAAGATGTAGAGGAACCCGGCCAGCAGCGCGCTGCCCATCACCCACGTACCGATGCGGTTGAGGGTATGGATGAAGTTGTAGCCGATCACGCCGATGGCCGTGGCGCCGAGGGCCCCGATCAGGATGCTCAGCGGCGCCGGCACCGACGGCGCGATGCCGACGATGGACTTGCCGGCCAGCACGATGTTGGAAATGAAGAAACCGATGTAGATGACCGCCGCGAAGAACACGATCAGCAGCGCGCCATAACGGCCGAACTGGCCGCGGCTCTGCACCATCTGCGGAATGCCCATGCGCGGCCCCTGGGCCGACGCCAGGGCGATCACCAGGCCGCCGATCAGGTGCCCCAGCGCAATCGCCAGCAGCCCCCAGAACAGATCCAAGTGAAACACCTGAACCACCATGGCGCCGGTGACGATGGGCAGCGGCGCGATGTTGGTGCTGAACCACAGGGTGAACAGGTCGCGGGCCTTCCCGTGGCGTTCCGCGAGTGGGACGTAGTCGACCGTGTGATTCTCGATCAACGGATCTTGCCGGGACATCTGGGACATATGCATGAACTCGAGCTTGTCTGTTTTTATCTTTGTATGAAGCCAAACCAGGAGGGATTCGCCGCCCACCCTGAGCGAACACCATATTATGGTATTCCAACATTTACACAAGACTGATCCGCTGTTCGGCGCGCCATCTGATCCGCCATCCTCCCTGATCCCAAACCCCTGCGGCTACGGAAAAGCCCCGTAAACCCTGAGTTTCCGACGAAAGCGCCGCGTTTATCGTTTCATCAAAAAAGCGCTTGCAAACGATGTATTACGGTATACCATCAGACCCACAAACACATAAAAACCGCGTCACCCCATCCGAGGATCGTCCAATGATCGATGCCGCCCTCTACAAACAAGTCATGGGTTCGTTTCCGTCCGGCGTAACCGTCATCACCACCCTGGATGACGACGGCCAGATCGTCGGCCTGACCGCCAGCGCCTTCAGCTCGCTGTCGATGGATCCCGCCCTGGTGCTGTTCTGCCCCAACTACAGCTCCGACTCCTACCCTGTCCTGATCAAGAACAAACGCTTCGCCATCCACGTGCTGTCCGGCGGCCAGCAGAGCGAGGCCTACGCGTTCGCCCGCAAAGGCAAGGACAAGGCCCAGGGCATCGAATGGACGCTGAGCGAGCTGGGCAACCCGATCCTGGCCAACGCCACGGCTATCATCGAATGTGAGTTGTGGCGCGAATACGAGGGCGGCGACCACGCCATCATGGTCGGCGCGGTGAAGAACCTGATCGTGCCCGAGCAAGACGCAGGACCGCTGGTGTATTGCCACGGCAAGATGGGCGCCCTGCCCGTTTTCGCCTGACCCCAACCGGTTGCCGTTAAACAGGCCCGACAGCGACCGGCCAACAACAAGAGATCCGAGGTAGCGTCATGAAATTTTCCCTGTTCGTACACATGGAACGCTGGGACGAAAGCGTCAGCCACCGCCAACTGTTCGAAGACCTGACCGAACTGACCCTGATGGCGGAGGCCGGCGGTTTCAGCACCGTGTGGATCGGCGAACACCACGCCATGGAATACACCATCTCGCCGAGCCCGATGCCGCTGCTGGCGTACCTGGCGGCCAAGACCACCACCATCCACCTGGGCGCCGGCACCATCATCGCGCCGTTCTGGCACCCGCTGCGGGTGGCCGGCGAATGCGCCTTGCTTGACGTAATCAGCAACGGCCGGATGGAAGTCGGCCTGGCCCGCGGCGCTTATCAGGTGGAGTTCGACCGCATGGCCGGCGGCATGCCCGCATCGGCCGGCGGCCAGGCCCTGCGGGAAATGGTTCCGGTGGTGCGCGCCCTGTGGCAGGGCGACTACGCCCACAACGGCGACATCTGGAAATTCCCGACCTCCACCAGCGTGCCGAAGCCGGTGCAGAAGCCCAACCCGCCGATGTGGATCGCCGCCCGCGACCCGGACTCCCACAACTTCGCCGTGGCCAACGGCTGCAACGTGATGGTCACGCCACTGATGAAGGGGGACGAAGAAGTCGTCGACCTGAAGAACAAGTTCCAAACCGCCCTGGACAACAACCCCGGCGTGCCACGCCCGCAACTGATGGTGCTGCGCCACACCCACGTGCACACCGCTGACGATCCCGACGGCTGGAAAGTCGGCGCCAAGGCCATCTCACGCTTCTACCGCACGTTCGACGCGTGGTTCGGCAACAAGGAAGTCCCGGTCAACGGCTTCCTCGCCCCCAGCCCGGAAGAAAAATTCGCCGGCCGCCCGGAATTCGAACTGGAGAGCCTGCACAAGACCGCAATGATCGGCACGCCGGAAGAAATCATTCCGCGGATCAAGTACTACCAGGAACTGGGCGTGGACGAGTTCAGCTTCTGGTGCGACAACAGCCTGTCCCATGCGGAGAAGAAGAAGTCGCTGGAGCTGTTCATCAAACACGTGGTGCCGGCGTTTCGCTAACCACCCCGGCTATTGAACCCGACACATGAAAACGCCCCGACATCGTTCGGGGCGTTTGCGTTGGGGGCCTGAATCAGCGCCGCCGAAATCAATCGGCGCGCTGACCGGAATCGACCTCAAGACTGACCGGCTCAGGCAAAAGAAGCGCGCGGTCAACCGTTTGCCTATGGCAACTCGACCATCACAACTTGCGCGGAACCTTCAGGTAGCTCCAAAAGATATTTCCATCCTTCGAGCACTTTACGCCACTCCTGAAGAGTAAACCTGCCCTCAGGCTGACCCACCCAGTCATCGTTGACCAGAATATCGACTTGCACAGCGCTCGCATCAATGTTCAACAGAACATCATTGCCACCATCGCTGACGGACTCCTGCTCGCCTGTCTCTACCGACTCAATGGCAGTCAGCAATCGATCGCAATCCTTTCGGATCTGAGCGATCGCACCGAGAACACTGCAGACATAGAGCTCGTAGCGCGACGCCTCTTTATCCATTGAAACCACTTCAGCTACCGCATGGAATATCTGCCCGACTTCAGGATAGGTTCCGCCTGGCTGATGATAAAACTTGAGCTTCATGAACATCCTCGACAATCAAGGCTTATTAAGAACGTGGACACATCGATTAAATTGCTTCCCACTTCAAATAGATATGCCCCTTTCTCTACAGCCTCAACATTAATGAAAACGTCCCGACATTGTTCGGGGCGTTTGCGTTGGGATTCTGAATCAGTGGCGCTGTGATCCATCGACACCCGAACCGGAATCGGCCTCAAGACTGACCGGCTCCGGCAAAAAGAAACGTGCGGTCAGCCAGCACGTGGCCGTCGAGACAGCAAACAGCACGGCCAACTCCAAGGCATATTCCAGACCATCCCCCCGTGGGTCATCCCGGAAAACGGCGACCACAAACGGAACGACCCACAACGTGGCGACACAGGCCCCCACCAACGCAACCGTCGCACAGGCCCGCACCGTTCTCGTCACTTTCAGCCCCGCAATTGCCGAAGAGAACAGCAGAAACGGCACGATGAAAATCAACAACGCCAGCACGGGCGCGAGGAACGGCATCAACATCAACTCCGGCCCCACTTCGCCGATCAACCTCGGGTTCATGGCCAGATGGGCAACCGCCGCAACGGTCTTGACGATCCCGGCCATGAAGCCAGGGATCAACGGGCACAGAAGAAAGGCCAGGAATACCTTTAGGCGGGGGTAGTTCGAATGATGCAATGAGAGAGTTCCGTTTGCTCTGGTCAAGGTCGGCGATTCAGATTTTGGGTGGGTTAACGAACAAAGGGTACAAAAAGAACGGGAGCAGATCTATGCATCATGAAACTCTTTTGAACGTGACATTTTTGTTTCCCACCAAAAAGCTAAAGTTACAACAAGCTCGCCATCCCGTTCACCCACCACTATATTCTTTCCACCATAATCTCCAACTCATCCCACAATACGGAAAGCCCAGCACTCTCCATATAAGCTCCATAATCCAAAAAAGGTTTGATACCAATATCTTCTCGCGCAAACCAAACTGCATCGCACTCCGGACAAATAAAAACACAAACCCCGGTCGCTTTTATTTTTGCATGAGAAATGTAATCCTGCTGACACCTTGGGCAGATCATATAGCCTCGCTACAGAAAGTTTCTGGGTTTATCGGCTGCCCATTTTTCACTGAAATCCAATATCCATTTTCTAAACCAGGAACAAGGGTCGAACCTGAAATATAGGTGCTCCCAAGAGCGCTTGGATCAGTGCCTGGCGGATAATAAATGGTGCTCCCGGGAGTCCTACCTGGACGACCTATCCACCCCACTGGAATTACCGGCCCTTGAGGTGGATTAGTGAATGGTTGCAATTTTTTCGGTACCTTCGGCCCGGTACTCGCTACCGCTATCTCTTTTGGACCGACTAGCTAGAATATGAAGAAATCAGAGCCTTTGCGATTATACCTTCCGCGGTGCAACCGGATGCCAGCTTAGCCAACTCATCCATGGAGATAAAATTTGAGTTTAAATACTCGTAAAACCCCTCTTGAAGCTCTGATTTTTTCACAGCAAGAATGCCAAATTCCTCATATGCGCTTTCAAAGGCAACCCATTTGCACGCGCTATCGCATAGAACTATTGGATAACCAACCGTCCCATCAAAAAAACTTTCAAACTGTTTACTCAACCAACGAACATCTTTCTCTAAATCGCTTCCATCGAAGGAAAAACAAGAGTTACCTAATCGCTCACCTCCTGAAAACTTTATAAACACATCTGACTTAAAGCTGGAAACGCTATTCGATACCAATCCCGAAAAGATTTCAAAAAAGCAGAGCAATGGTCTCTCAAAAAACCAAAACAGAAATCCACCACCAACAAAAATATTCATCGGCAAGTCTTTATTAAAGTTTATGACACCTGACAGTCTATCAATAAAAGAATTCAAAGCTTTATCTTCAACTTTCAAAACAGCCACGACTACTCTCCTGAAAACCTGATTTTCACAGTTGGTTTTTCACCCACTCTACAGTCAACGACGCGGAAGATTGCCCTGTGAACGTTGAAGACTAATAAAGGGATAGATCTATTTAATTGCTCATCACATTAAATAGACTCACCCCTCCTTCATTCTATTTTCTAGCCATTTACACTTCCTTGCTTGCTTAGCCTTTTACCAATCAGTATGATTTTTTAAATATCAGACCGAACAGGAGGCGATGCTGGGTCAGAACCAAACCCTTTACCACCAACTAAACTCCAATTTTACACAGCAAAACATTATCACTTAAAAATTGAACAGCGCCATCTATAACTGACAGACAGCCATCAGACTCAACCACACTAAACCCGCAGTCGCCAAAATCCAAATACACTCCAATGCAACCTTCATCGACACCGTTCAACCTGTATTCATACACCGCCAAAATCTTCAACCCCAGAAACTTATCCAACCCATTAAACGACTTAATAGGGTACGCAAAATCATCATTTATTTCCGACAATTCCAGCAATTCCGGATCTGAATCCAACGCTACAAACTTTAATACTCCTTCGCTAATCGTTAGAGACACCCACCCAGAAATAGAAACCTTAAAAAACAATACTAAAAACTCACAAACCAAACTTCCACTCATAAAAAACGAGCGAAACCTGACATCACGCAACAATTCATTAATCAGCACAGGATTTCGCTCCCTATATTAGAATTTGGATGACTTTTCTGGAATCAATGTATCAAATTCATACTTTCCGCCCGGCAACACTCGCAGACTTACGGTGCTATTCGTCTTGGAGCTGTATACATGAATTAGATCGTAACCTCCTCGAACAGTTGAGCTGGGGATCAGTGGACTCACAGAGGTGGCGTTCTCCAAAGTTTCTTTAACTGTCGCTTTAGCCTGCTCTACCCCAGCCCTACTTCTTTCATAGGGTAACCGACCTTCACCAATTTTTGCTCCAAGCTTTTTGTTAAGGTTAGTCGATTGTGATGCAATGAAATCATCTATCTCTCCAAAGCCAGGAATCTTCTGTATGCCTTTTGGACTCTTTTTCCTGGTGACTTCCACTACCCGACCGCCAGCCTTGGCGCCAATCGACTTGAATTCACCCAACACAGCATCAATCAAAAACCGTGAAGCGACAACCTGTCCATCGCCATCGAGAGGGTAGTCCTTGTTCCCTTTGGCGTGTTCGATCTTCGCAAGCTCATTGCTCGCGTCCAGGGCTTTAATGTCTTCTTCTGTGTTTCTCCCGGTAAAAAACACGGTCAGATTGAAGGCCGCTTTTGATTTGTACTCCTCAATCTGCTCGCCAGCGGCCAGATTCATGATGCCGTTGGCAGCCAGGTTCAGTGCAAACTTCATCGGCCCCACTATCGCCTGCGCACCGATGGCAACCGTCTTCATCTGCTCCACCTTGTCGGCAGGCAAGGTACTGGCATTAAATAGATTCGTCCCCTTTCTTTTTCGGTGGGCGACAGCGGGTTGCCGCCGCTCTACCCCAAGTAGCCCGGACTACTCAAAGAACCAGACGAAAGGCGCTTTTCAGACAAGCCCGAACGCTGCTTTGTAGGCATGATTCAGCTCGACCGCTTCGAGCTCCCTGTAATCGGCGGACAAACCGGAGCCCAGGAGCAGTCCGGTTGCGTTGCTGTAGGCGGCATACACACTCCCGGCCCATTGATCGTCATCAAGGCTGAACACTTCAATTGACGGGCTGCTGTATTCCGTTCCGCACCACGCGATGGTGGCGCCCAGACTGACGAACCACGCCAGCGAGCGCTCAATCAGCGAAGGCCACTCGCTGTCGGAAGGCCAGGCGAGAATCCTGACCTCCACCGAAAGATCGCTCAGGGAGGCATCCTCCCATAACCGTGGATTGAACTGCGCCCGCCCCTGCCAGATGGCCTCGAATGCCGCCAACCGGTTGGCGAATTCAGACGAAAAGCCTTGTGACCAGTAACCATAAAATATCAGGCCACTGACTTCATCCTGACAAACATTGCCGGTAGCCGGATCCTTGCTGCTCCAGAAAATTCCGAGACATTCAGCCGTTTTCATAATCCAAAATTCACCATTTGCTGAGGTGTTGGCTGAATAGCCGTCACGAGATCACCTACCTTGATCTTTCCTTTCGGCTCTTTCGCAACGTAAATTACCACATCCTTGCCATCGATCTTCCCGTAGTACCCCTTCACCGCCTGCCCACCCTGGGACATGACGTGATCGAAGGTCTTTGTCGGGTTGGTCAATACGTTTTCCGCGATTTCCCTGAAACTTTCCCTCGCGGCTTTCGAACCGGCATTGGCGGTGATGATGCCCGCGTCAATCAAGTGTCGTGCCGAATGATCCACACGTGAGAGATTGGAAAGGGCCAAGGCTGTCGTTTCAGGCGAAAGACCGCCCGCCTGCTTCGCCAGGTCCGCGCCAAACTTTTTCTCCAGCGCGTCCAGAGTTTCTTTGCTCATCTCTCGACGGGGAGTTCCGTCCAGAGGGCCTTTTTTGTCCACGATCTGGAGGATTCGCCCACCGCTCTTGATGCCGAGCGCCTTGAACTCACCCAATACGGCGTCAATCAGAAAACGCGTCGCGACCACATAATTGTCACCCTCAAACTCGTAGTCGGGATTGCCCTGTCTATGCTGCTCTTTCGCGTAGTCGTTGTCCTTCTTCAGAACCTCCTCGTCGCCTTTCACAATTTGTGCCGCCAACGCAATCGCAGCCGCATCTTTCAACTCATCGATCTTGTCGCCATAAGCGGCGTTGAGCAGACCGTTGGCCGTCATGGCAAGCAGGAACTTCATCGGCCCCATGACCGCTTGTATGGCGATGGCCGTAGCTTCAACTTTCTCCGATGAAAAGTTTTTGGTAAGCCGGATCAGTCCCACCACTTTGTCCAGAGCGACTTGCCCACGCGTGGCCAGCTGCGCCTCGATCTCGGTCGCCGGCAAATTGATTACGTTCGGATCATCCGGCATCTCGGACACGGCAATGTTCGGGCACGTATTGTCTTCTTTGCAGCTCTTGACCCGACTTTCGTAATCCGCAGCCTCTTTCGCAAACTCCGCAAGCTCCGTCAGGACATTTTCAGGCAAGGCATCGATCTGATCCGGACTGAGTCCTTGTCGAACAAAGTTCTTGGTGATCGCAAGCGCCTGCTCATCCCCCAGGTCCTTACGCAGCGTTGGGGAAACGTCGTTGATATCGACCAGTTGCGCATCGATCGCCTGATTGAGGTTGTTCAGGAAGTTGACGCTGGCCTTGGCCTGCTTGCGCATGTTTTCCGTGAAATGGGTGGCGTTTTTTTCCCATTTATCCAGCGTGTCGAACGGGTGTCTGATCGCATCGATAGAGCTGCTGCTCACATACAGATCCGTACGATGTTCCTCATCCTTGGTAATCTCGTACGCCTTTTTCACGTCACGATTGAGACCCGCCGTAGAGTCCTGCCCTGTGACCTTATCGTTGCGGACGGTGATCTGGCCGGTGCCCACCGTCGCGTTCAGAGTCTGCTCACGATCCTTGTCGTACTTGTACCCCTCCACTGCCCAGCTGTTTTTTTCATCGCCTTCCATGCCTTTGTTCGGCTTGTCGGTCTGGGCGTTGCCATTGGAGCTATAGCTGCCGCTGACGTTCAGGTAGTAACTGTGCTCGTTGTCCTTGCCGGTGATGTTGCGGAAACCGAGAGTTCCGGTATCGAGCTTCAGATTGCCGTTGTCGGCGGTGATGACCGAGCCGTCGAGTTGGGTGTGATCCTCTGTGCGGATATCGACCTTGCTCTTGCCGCTGATGACAGTCTGGTTTTCGACCCAATTGGTTTTCCCGGTGGTTTTGCCATAACCCACCGAACCACTTGCACCGCCAAACGAACCGGTAACGCTCAAGTCGAACTCTTGCCCACTGACCTTCCCGGTGTTGGGTACTGACGATACAGCCAGGTTGCGACCAACGACGCCAGTGACCTCATCACCGCGCAAGGTCGCACCTGCGATGGTGGTATCGCGCTTGCTTTCGAAGGTCAGTTTGTTGCCGGCGTAAAGGTAGGCCTCCTGTTGTTCGACCCCCTCGCGATTGAGATCGCCGATGCCGATGTTCGCCGAACCATAAATGCCGAATCCGTCCTGACCGAGCATGATCCCGCCTTCGGCTCCCCAACTGCGACGGTCATTGGAACTGCTGTGAGCGTTTTGTGCCGACAGAATATTGAGATCGTTGGCGGCCTTGAGCGTGATATCCCGCTCGGCAGTGACCTGGGTTCCAACCAGCGTCAGGTCGTTTTTCGCATCGAGGGTGATGTTGCCGCCGGCATTCAGCTGAACTGGCGTCGAAGTCTGCTCTTCGCGCTGCGGGTGATGATCTCGAAGCGGTCGACGTTGCTCGCGTTCAGGCCCTCGCCTTCGATGGCGACGCTGCCCTGGTCGACCTGGAAGCGGTCGAGGCGCCCGTTGTCCAGCACCGGCTTGCCGGTGGTCAGCGTGACCCGCGGTGCGTTGATGAAGCCGCAGCCGCTGCAGGTGATGCCGTAGGGGTTGGCCACAATCACCCGCGCCGACTGACCCGCCACCTCGGTGTAGCCGCGCAGCTGGCTCGGGCTGCCGCCGACCACTTCGTTGAGGATGGTCTGGGCCGAGCCGCTGTTCTTCAGGTTCGGGTTGCCGATGATGTGGCCGCCCAGTTGGGTGGCGGCGGTCTGGGTGGCCGCGTTGTTGAGGATCACCCCCTGGGCGCCGACGTTGTAGTCGTTGAACTGGTTGTGCGACAGCCCCGTGCCGTTGGGCGTCGCGATGTTGACGATCGGCACGCCGTTGCCGGCCCGGTCCAGCCCGGTGCCGGGGTTGGCCACCACGATCCCGTCCGCCTGCGCCCACAACGGCTGCCAGAACATGACGTTCGCCAGCAGGAACGCCAGCCCGCGCTTGGGCATGCCCAGGAAGCGCTCGCGCGGATTGACGGCAGCAGTAGGCTGACCGGCCAGGAAGGCCGGTTGACGAATGTTCATATTGGAGTCTCGGGGTCAGGCAAATATCAGATGAAGAAGTCCAGGCGGAACCAGATCGGCGCTTCGCGCTCGGGCAGCGCGTCCGGGCGTTCCAGGGAATGGGCGAAGGTCACCGTCGCGGCGACGTGCTGGCCACGGGCGAACAGCTCCAGCGAGTTGCTCGACATGCGGCCGTGCTGGTCGCCGTTGTAGCGGTCGCGCCGGATCACGCCCTGGTCGTAGCCGAGGCTGGTGCCGTATTCGGCGAACACCGGGCGCAGCCATTCGACGTCGACCGGCCGCGTCCAGCGCAGGTCGTTGCGCCAGTAGCCGCCGCTGTCGCCGGACAGCGACTGATCCTTATAGCCGCGGATCGACGACAGCCCGCCGAGGCTGGTGCGCTGCGGGCTGAACAGCACGTCTTCGCTGCGCTGGCCGGTCATCAGGCTGCTGAAGCTCAAGGACTCGCCCCACAGCTTGAACGGCTGCAGGTAGCTCAGGGTCGCGGTGTACTTGCGGTAGCGGGCGTCCGGCTCGCCGGGGCCCGGGTCGTGGCGGCCCTGGGCGTCGAAGGCGCCGATGCCCTGCTGCACGCCCGCGTCGAAGTTGACGAAGGCGCCGCCGATCCGCCGGCCGTGGTTGAAGCCCAGCTGCGCCTCGCTGATGCGGTTGCTGCTCAGGCGCAGCTTGCTGTCTTCGATGAAGTTGTTGCTGCGCAGGTAAGACAGGCCGCCGCTGAGGGAGGTCTTGCTCACCGAATCGCGCTGGATCACCCGCTCGGCGTGCAACTGATGGTTTTCGCTGTCGCCGGTCTGCTTGAAGTTGTAGCCGTTGGCGGCGATCTGCGAGCGGTACTCGCTCTGGCTGTAGGTGTAGCTGAAGTTCCACCAGCCCCACGGCACGCTGTAGGACAGCATGGCGTTGTTGGAGGTGTGCTGGTGGTCGGTCATCGCGTCGTGGCCGCCGCGCAGCGACAGCTGATCGGCCAGGCCCAGGGGGCTGTCCCAGTCGAAGGTGGTGCCCCACTGCTGCTCGCCGGTGCTGCGCTGGCCCTCGTTGCTGCGCGACAACCCCGCCCGCCACGGCTTCTGCGGCGTGTTGGTGACCAGCACCTCGCTGCCGCCGACGTTCTTGCCCGGCGCCAGCTCCATCTTCGCCTGGTTGGACGGCAGGCGGTTGAGCTGGTCGACCATCTGCTCGATCTCGCGCAGGTTGACCAGCTCGCCGCTCTTGCCGGGAAACGCCATGGCCAGCTCGCGCTCCGAGAGCCCACTGCTCTCGGCGCCCTTCAGGCCTTCGAGGCGGCCCTCGACCACCAGCACCTTAAGGTGCCCGCCGGACAGATCCTGCTGCGGCAGGTAGGCGCGACTGGTCACCAGGCCCTTCTCGATGTAGCGGTCGGTGATGACCTTGAGCAGCTCGTTGAGCTGCGGCACGCCCAGGCACTGCCCGATGTAAGGCTTGAGCAACCCGGCCTTCTCGCCCTCGGACAGGCTGTCGGCGCCCTTGAGCTCGATGTCGTCGATCTGAAAGCAGCGGGTGTCGGCGGGCGCGGCAGGCTTGGCCGGCTCGGCCGACTTGCCCGGCAGGTCCTTGAGCTCCTCCAGGCGCCGCTGCTGTTCTTCGAGCAGGCGGTTCTGGCGGTCGCGGATCAGGTCGGTGTCGCCGGGGGTGGGGGCAGCGAAAGCAAGTGGAGAAAGGCACAGCAAAGCTACGCCCAGTCTCGCCGCGAGGGCGGGTGGGTACATGTTCGATCCCTCGAGACGGAGAATGATATCAAAATGGTGGCGCATCATAGGGAGCCACTATTCTGGCGTCAATTAATCGATTCACCGCCTCAGTGTCGCCGACGAACGGTATCGGCGAAATCGTCCGACTCCGACAGGGACGCAGGATGTTTCCCAGATAGGACGGGAAAAACCGCCCCCCGGAGACGGCGAATTTTCCGCCCTGTAGCCCACCCGCCGAAAACTTAGCACCTGCGTACAAGAAGCCGCCGCGCTTTGCGTGGATAGTGATCGCTGCCTTCATCCCCTCCCCTCGAACACAAGGAGTTTCCATGAGCACGTTCCTGACCCAAGACGGCACCGAGATCTACTACAAGGACTGGGGCAGCGGCCGGCCCGTCCTGTTCAGCCATGGCTGGCCGCTGGACGCCGACATGTGGGAATACCAGATGGAGTACCTGAGCAGCCGCGGCTACCGCACGATCGCGTTCGACCGCCGTGGCTTCGGCCGGTCCGACCAGCCGTGGAACGGCTACGACTACGACACCTTCGCCGACGACATCGCGCAGTTGATCAACCACCTGGACCTGCGTGACGTGACCCTGGTCGGCTTCTCCATGGGTGGCGGCGACGTCAGCCGCTACCTCGCCCGCCATGGCAGCGCGCGGGTGTCCGGGCTGGTGCTGCTCGGCGCGGTGACGCCGCTGTTCGGCCAGAAGCCTGACTTCGCCGCCGGCGTCGGCAAGCCGGTGTTCGACGGGATCAAGGCCGGCCTGCTGAAGGACCGTGCGCAGTTCATCGCCGATTTCGCCGCGCCGTTCTACGGCACCAACAAGGGCCAGACGGTCTCCGACGGCGTGCTGACCCAGACCCTCAACATCGCGTTGCTGGCCTCGCTCAAAGGCACCGTGGATTGCGTCACCGCGTTCTCGGAAACCGACTTCCGTCCGGACATGGCCAAGATCGATGTGCCGACCCTGGTGATCCACGGCGACGACGACCAGATCGTGCCGTTCGAGACCACCGGCAAACTGGCCGCCGAGCAGATCAAGGGCGCCGAACTGAAAGTCTATGCCGGCGCGCCCCACGGCTTTGCGGTGACCCACGCCCAAGCGCTGAACGAAGACCTGCTGGCGTTCCTCAACCGCTGAGTGCGGTCTGCGACTGATCCGTTTTCCTTCCTTTTCGGCCGGGTGCTCCCGGCCTTTTTTTGCCTATTTGACCAGGCGCTTTTCCTTGGACGGCCGGTAGCCGAAGAACGCGCTGTAGCATTTGCTGAAATGGCTCGGCGACACGAAGCCGCAGGCCACCAGCACTTCCATCTGCGACAGCTCCGTGTGCTGCAGCAGACGCCGGGCCTCGGTGATGCGCAGCTCCAGGTAATAGCGCTGCGGGGTGGTGCCCAGTTGCTCCTTGAACAGGCGTTCGAGCTGGCGCCGCGAGCGTCCCGCGTAGGCCGCCAGTTGCTCCAGCTCCAGCGGTTCCTCCAGGTTGGCGTCCATCAGCTTGACCACTTCGCGCAGGGGCGCGCTGACGCAGATGTTCTCGCTCGGCTTGATCCGCCGGTAACGGGATTCCTCGAACGCGAGGATGTCTTCGATGCCCTCGACCAGCGCCTTGCCGTGCAAGCCTTTGATCCAGTCCAGCGCCATGTGGAACGCGCCGGAGGGGCTGGAGGCCGTGAGGCGGTCGCGGTCGATCACGTAGGGTTCGCTGCTGACCTGGGTCGCCTTGCTGATTTCCGCCAGCGCCGGGCGGTGTTCCGGGTGGATGGCGCAGCGGTAGCCGTCCAGCACCCCGGCCTTGCCGAGGAACCACGCGCCGTTCCACAGCCCGGCCAGCACCACCCCCTGGGCGGCGGCGGACTTGATCAGCTGGATGAGTTCTTCGCCGGCCTTGAGTTCGGTGCGGTAGCCGCCGCAGATCACCAACAGGTCCAGCGCCTGGATCGACGAGGCGTCCAGACGCTCGTCCGGGCGGATCACCAGGCCCAGGTCGCTGATCACTTCGCCGTCGCTCAGGCCGAACGTGCGGGACGAAAACAGGCCGGGGCGCAGCAGGTTGGTGGTGACGATCGTGTCCAGCGTCTGGGTGAACGCCGGCAGGGAGAAATGCTCCAGCAACAGAAAACCCGTGCGGAGCCGGGAGACCGGCCCGTCCGGGTTTTCGTTGAGGTAGCGGAGGTTCTTGCCTTTCATGCCTCCGCTGAAGTGGCGACGCTCGATCAATTTGCGGTCCGCTCTGTGACATGGATGCACCCATGCTACCTGTCGGACGGGCGCGAACCTAGCGCCGCATCGAACGCGATCAGGCTTCCTGCAACGCCCGCGGACGGGCGCTGCGCCGTTCGGCCGCCGCATCGGTGGCCGGCTGCAACCGGAAGTCGAAGTTCAGCTCGGCGTAACGCCCCGCCACGCCCCGGGCGCCGTCCTCGCGGAACGTCACTTCACCGACCAGGCCTTCGCGGGTGGCGTAGGCGAAGTCGTCCCACAGGTAGCGGTCCCCGGCGAGGTTGATCTGGGTGGTGAGGTGCCGGTGGCCCGGCGCCGAAATGAAGAAATGCACATGGGCCGGGCGCTGGCCGTGGCGGCCCAGCAGGTTCAGGCATTCCTGGGTCGGGCCTCGGGGATCGCAGCCGTAGCCCGACGGCACGATGCTGCGGGCGCGGTAGCGGCCCTGGGCGTCGGTGACGATGCGTCGGCGCAGGTTGAACTCGGACTGACTCGGGTCGAAGAACGAGTAGGTGCCTCGGGTATTGGCGTGCCACAGGTCGACGGTGGCGCCGGCCAGCGGCTCGCCGTGCAGGTCGAACACCCGGCCTTCGAGGAACATCACCGTGGCGCTGCCCTCCTCGCTGCCGTCGTCCATCCGGCAGGTGCCTTCGCACAGCGGCGCACCCGCCACGTACAGCGGCCCTTCGATGGTGCGCGGCGTGCCGCCGGTCTGGCCGGCCTGGGCGTCCTTGGCGTCTTGCAGCAGGTCGAGGAAATGCTCGATGCCGAGCCCCGCCACCAGCAGCCCGGCCTCGGAGCGTTCGCCGAGGCGGTTGAGGTAGTCGACGGCTTTCCAGAATTCGGCGTCGGTGATGTCCAGGTCTTCGATCAGCCGGGCGGCGTCCTGGAGCACGCGCAGGACGATGGTCTTCAAACGGGTGCTGCCAAGGTCGTTGGAGAAGCCGGCGGCCTCTTCGAAGAACGCTTGCAGCTCGGCGGTGTGGGCAATCTTCACGGTCATGGGGTTCACCTCATTTTGTTGTTGTGCGGGTCGCAAAAGTCCCGGAGCAGTGCACCGTCCCCTGTGGGAGCGGGCTGCCCGCGATGGCGGCGTGTCAGTCGAAGTATTCGTTACAGGTCCACCGCAATCGCGGGCAAGCCCGCTCCCACAGGGGGGAACTGGTGTGCACAGGGTCAGCGGTCGTCCTCGTGGATCGACGACGGATGGCGGCAGAGCCCGTCGATCTCGATGTCCATGTAAGGGAACAGCGGCAGGCGCATCAGGGTGTCGTGCAGCGCCTCGACGCTGGGCACGTCGAATACGCTGTAGTTGGCGTAGTGCCCGGCGATGCGCCACAGGTGCCGCCACAGGCCTTCGCGCTGCAGGCGCTGAGCCAGTTCCTTTTCGTCGGCCTTGAGCCGCGCGGCGACGGCCGGATCCATGTCGGCGGGCAGTTTCACGGTCATCTTTACGTGGAACAGCATGGTGCTCTCTCCTTCGGTTCAGGCACGGCGGAACCGCGCCAGGCGCGCTTCGTCCAGCGTCAGGCCCAGGCCCGGCGTGCGGGGAATGTGCAGGTGGAAATCGCGGTACTGCGGCGCTTCGGTGACGATGTCTTCGGTCAGCAGCAACGGGCCGAACAGCTCGGTGCCCCAGGTCAGCTGCCGCAGGGTGAGGAACGCGTGGGCCGAGGCCAGGGTGCCAACCGAACCTTCGAGCATGGTGCCGCCGTACAGGGCGATGCCGCAGGCCTCGGCGATCTGCGCGGTGCGCAACACCGCGCGGGGACCACCGTTCTTGGCGATCTTCAAGGCGAACACGCTGGCTGCGCCGTCTGCGGCGAGGCTGAAGGCGTCCTCGACGCTTTCGATGGATTCGTCGGCCATGACCGGCGCCGGGCTGCGCTGGTTGAGGCGCACCTGGCCTGCGCGGTTGACCCGCGAGATCGGCTGTTCGATCAGGTCGATGCCGTTGTCGCCGAGCACCCGGCAGCCACGGATCGCCTGGGACTCGTCCCAGTACTGGTTGACATCGACCCGCACGCTGGCGCGGTCGCCCAGGGCCCGTTTGATCGCCACCGCATGGGCCAGGTCCTGCTCCAGCGGGTTGGCGCCGATCTTCAGCTTGAAGATGCGGTGCCGGCGCGCCTCCAGCATCTGCTCGGCTTCGGCGATGTCCCGGGCGGTGTCGCCGCTGGCCAGTGTCCAGGCCACTTCCAGGCTGTCGCGCACCCGGCCGCCGAGCAGTTCGCTGACCGGCAGGCCCAAGCGCTTGCCCTGGGCGTCGAGCAAGGCGCTTTCGATGCCGGACTTGGCGAAGGTGTTGCCCTTGGCGACTTTGTCCAGGGTCTGCATGGCGGCGTTGATGTTGCAGGCGTCCAGGCCGGTCAGGGCCGGCGCCAGGTGCGCGTCGATGTTGGCCTTGATGCTTTCCGGGCTCTCGTTGCCGTAGGCCAGGCCGCCGATGGTGGTGGCCTCGCCGATGCCCTCGATGCCGTCGCTGCAACGCAGGCGCAGGATCACCAGGGTCTGGTTCTGCATCGTATGCATCGCCAGTTTGTGCGGGCGGATGGTCGGCAGGTCGACGATCACCGCCGTCAGGCTTTCGATCAGGATTGGGTTCATTTCAATGTCCGTTTCAACGTGTTCAACCGAGGTCGCCGCCACCGACCGGCAGGGTCACGCCGGTGATGTAAGAGGCCTCGTCGGAGGCGAGGAACAGGATCGCGCCGACCTGTTCGTCGAGGGTGCCGTAGCGTTTCATCAGGCTGCTGTCGAGGGTCTGCGCGACGATCTCCTGATACCAGGCCTGCTCCTGCGCCGACTGCTGCGCGGCGTTGCGCGGGATGCGCCGCGGCGGCGCCTCGGTGCCGCCGGGGGCGGTGGCGTTGACGCGGATGCCGCGCTCGGCGTTCTCGAACGCCAGGCACGCGGTGAGCGCATTGATGCCGCCTTTGGCCGCGCCGTAGGGCACGCGGTTCACGCTGCGGGTGGCGATCGACGACACGTTGACGATGGCGCCCCTCCCCTGCTTGAGCATGTGGGGCAACGCCGCGTGGCAGCACCACAGGGTCGGGAACAGCGAGCGGCGCACTTCGGCTTCGATCTGCGCGGTTTCGTAGTGCTCGAACGGCTTGGCCCAAATCGTGCCGCCGACGTTGTTGACCAGGATGTCGAGACGCCCGAAGGCATCGATGGCGGCGGCCATCGCCCGGGCGCAATCGGCGTATTGCTCAAGGTCGGCGGTCAGCGTCAGGACGTGCCCGCCCTGCAATTCATGGACCAACTCCGAACGGTCGACGGCCACCACCCGGGCGCCCTCCTCCAGCAAGCGCTCGCACACCCGGCGACCGATGCCTTGCGCGGCGCCGGTGACCAGCGCGACTTTGTCGGCGAATCTGTTGTTCATGGTGTTCTCCAGCATCAGGCTCAGGTTCGGCGCAGGGCTCAGGCCGCCGCGGCGGCGAACTTCTCGTAGTAGAAATTGGCCGGGGTGATGCCCTGCTCGCGGATGTGTTGGCTGACCGCCTCGACCATCGGCGGCGGGCCGCACAGGTACACGTCGACGTCGCCATCGTTGAGGTGGCGCGGTTGGATGTGCTGGGTGACGTAGCCCTTGAGCGGGTGCCGGCTCTCGGGGCTGGCCACGCAGGCGCCGTAGCTGAAGCCGGGAATGCGCGCGGCGAAGGCGTCGAGGCGGTCGAGCTCGACCAGGTCGAAGTCATGGGTGACGCCGTAGATCAGGTGCACCGGGTAGGCGCTGCCCTCCTCGGCGATCCGCTCCAGCATCGCCGTGAACGGCGCCAGCCCCGTGCCGCCGGCCAACAGCAGCAGCGGCCGCTTGATCTCGCGCAGGTAAAAACTGCCCAGCGGGCCTGCCAGGGTCATGCTGTCGCCGGCCTTGGCCAGCCCGGTGAGAAAGCGGCTCATCAGACCGCCGGGCACATTGCGGATCAGGAAGCTGACTTCACCGTCCTTCGGCAACGAGCTGAAGGAATAGGCCCGGCTCTGGTCGCTGCCCGGCACTTGCAGGTTGACGTACTGGCCCGGCAGGAACGCCAGCCGGCTCAGGGACTCGCCCTTGACCGACAAGGCGATGGTGCTCTCGGAGAGCTGGCGCACATCGCTGATCGCCGCCTCAAAGCTGGCCTGCCCGGTCTTGCAGACCTGGGAGCCGACCGGCACCCGCACCACGCAATCGCTCTCGGCGCGCATCTGGCAGGTGAGCACGTAGCCCTGGGCGAGTTCGTCCTCGCTCAAGGCGTCCTCGATGAAGTTGTCGCCCAGGGCGTAACGCCCGGATTCGGCGAAGCACTTGCAGGTGCCGCAAGCGCCGTCGCGGCAGTCCAGCGGAATGTTGATGCCCTGGCGGTACGCCGCGTCGGCGACGGTTTCCTGGCCGTCGGCCTCGATGAAGCGGGTCACCCCGTCCTCGAAATTCAATGCGATGCGAAAACCCATGTTGCACCTCGCTCACGGCGCCGGTCCGGCCAACGGCCAAGGCCCGCGCCGTCTCGGTCAGATGTGGTAGATGTCGATGACCTGACGGACGTAATCGTTTTTCAGCACGACCTTCTTGGCCTTGATCAGCGGCTGCTCGCCGCGCAGGTCGAGGGTGTAGAAACTGGTGCCGAAATAGCTGTCGGTGACCTGGTAGCGAAAGCTCAGGGTGTGCCAGTTGAAGCGCACCCGGCACTGGCCTTCGCCCTGCTCGACGATCTCGATGTTGCTCAGGTTGTGGGAGGTGCGGGTGTCGGGAACGGTGGCGCTGGAGCGCTCGGTCTTGATCCGGAACACCCGGTCTTCGAGGCCGCCGCGGTTGCCGTACCAGATCAGCGAGATCTCGCTCTGCGGGTCTTGGGTGAGCGTGTCGTTGTCGTCCCAGGCCGGCATCCAGAAGCTGGCGTCGGCGGCGTAGAGCTCAAGCCAACGGTCCCACTCGGCGTCGTCCAGATAACGGACCTCGCGGTAGAGGAAATCGCGCACGGTGTCGTAGAGGCTGTTCATGGCACGGCCTCCACAGGGATCAGCTGCGGTTCGGCGGACACGGCCTTGAGCATCGTTTCCTGCCAATACTTGTGCTGCAGCACGAACAGGCCTTCATCCTCGGTGCGCACCCCGGACAGCAGCGGCTTGAGGCCGATCTCTTCGGCGGCGGCATCCGCGCCGTCGACCCAATGGGCCGCCCCGCGTGACATGTCGTTCCAGCCGCGCCCGGCGCCGTAGCCGGTCTGGCAGGAACGGAACTCTTCCAGGTCGTCCGGGGTGGCCATGCCGCTGACGTTGAAGAAGTCCTCGTACTGGCGGATGCGCTTGGCCCGAGCCTCGGCGCTCTCGCCTTTGGGGGCGATGCAGTAGATGGTGATCTCGGTCTTGTCCACGGCGATCGGCCGGGCGATGCGGATCTGCGAACTGAACTGATCCATCAGGTACACGTTGGGGTACAGGCACAGGTTGCGCGAATTCTCGATCATCCAGTCGGCGCGGGCCTGGCCGAAGTCCCGGGCCAGTTCGTCGCGGCGCTCGTAGGCCGGACGGTCCTCGGGGTTGGCCCAGCGGGTCCAGAGCAGCAGGTGGCCGTGGTCGAAGGAGTAGAAGCCACCGCCCTTCTTCGCCCATCTGCCGGCGCTCATGGTCTTGATCTCTTCGCCGGCCTCGCGCTGCTGGCGCTGGTTCTGGGTGGCGGCGTAGTTCCAGTGCACGGAGCTGACGTGGTAGCCGTCGGCGCCGTTTTCGGCGGTGAGTTTCCAGTTGCCCTCGTAGATGTAGGAGCTGGAGCCGCGCAGCACTTCCAGGCCCTCGGGGGACTGGTCGACGATCATGTCGATGATCCGCGCCGACTCGCCCAGGTGTTCGGCGAGGGGCTTCACGTCGGGGTTGAGGCTGCCGAACAAGAAGCCGCGGTAGGACTCGAAGCGCGCCACCCGGGTCAGGTCGTGGGAGCCTTCGCAGTTGAAGCCTTCGGGGTAGCCCGCCTCGGCGGGATCCTTGACCTTGAGCAGTTTGCCGCTGTTGTTGAACGTCCAGCCGTGGAACGGGCAGGTGTAGCTGGAGCGGTTGCCGGACTTGTGCCGGCAGAGCATGGCGCCGCGGTGGCTGCAGGCATTGAGGAAGGCGTTGAGCACGCCGTCCTTGTTGCGCGCGATGAAGACCGGCTGACGGCCCATGGTGAGCGTCAGGTAATCGTTGTTGCGGGGGATCTGGCTTTCGTGGGCCAGGTAGATCCAGTTGCCTTCGAAGATGTGCGCCATTTCCAGCTCGAACAGCCGCGGATCGGTGAACATCTCCCGCTTGCAGCGGTAGGCACCCTGCTCCTTGTCTTCTTCGAGCAAGGCAGTGAGGTAGTCGATTCCCAGGGACATGGCCAGGGCCTCCATTGTTATTGTTCAGTCCAGGTCAGGTTAGGGAGGCGACGGCGGGCGCAATAGCCGATTCCTGCACATCGCTATCCGTTTTGCGCAGGACGGCGCGGCAGGTGTTTCAGAGGGTGCGGGGACTCAGTGGCGGCGCTTGAAGGTGTGGGACGGCAGCTCGCCGAACTGCTGGCGGTAGCTGTCGGAGAAGCGGCCCAGGTGCAGGAAGCCGTAGTCGAGCGCCAGTTCGGTGAGGTTGCGCACCGGGCAGCTCGGGTCGGTGAGGCAGGCGTGGATGCGCGCCAGCTTGCGCTGGCGGATGTGCTGCATCGGTGTGACGCCCAACTGGCGTTCGAACAGCGCGTACAGCGAACGCGGGCTCATGCACGCCTGCGCGGCCAGGCTTTCGGCGCTCAGGTTCTGCTTGAGGTTGCGTTCGATGAACTCCAGGATCCGCTCCAGGCTGGCCGACGGCGCGCTCAAGGATTCGCGGCTGACATTGGTGTCGAGCAGCGACAGCAGCTTGCTGCCGATAATCTGCACATAGTGCTCCTGCACCCGCAGCAGCGGATCGCTGGCTTCGGCTTCCTGGCAGATCATGCCGAGCAACGGCGTGAAGCCTTCCAGGTCGTCGAGCCGGTAATGGTTGCGCCGGAAGCGGATGCCGCCGGACGGACGCAGCCAGCGCTGCTCGTCGCACACCGACTCCAGCACGCTGACCGGCACCTTGAGGATGAATTTCTCGCAGTCGTCGGAATACGTGAGATCGACCGGATCGTCCGGGTTGATCAGCAGCAGCTCGCCCGGCACCAGATGCTGCTCGCGCTTGTGCCCGCGCCACAGGCAGTTGCCCTGCAGCAGCACTTGCAGGTGGTAGACCGTTTCCAGCGCCAGGGAGGTGACCCGTACGCTGCCGCCGTAGCTGATGCGGCACAGGTCCAGGTCGGCGAACTTGCGGTGGTTGAGGCTGGCCTGGGGATGGGCGGTCTTGGCGAGGCCGATGAGGTGCTGACCGACGTGCCGGTTGACGTAGTCGGACACGGCATACGGGTCAGCGTGGTGAAACACGCTGCTGCGCTCGCTCAGCAGGCGGCTGTCCATGGAGGGCACTCGTTCTTGTCAGGTTTTCACGGATGCCGTCCACAGTACGCCGGCGTGGCGGCAGCGACAATCGGCGGCCCGTCGAACGGTCGATCACCGAACACTTTCGGCGTTTCGGGCCGTGGCGGGCGAGCGGCTGCATCAGCAATTTATGCTCAGATCCCAGCTTAATAATATTTTACCGATGGGCACCCCGACCCTAGTCTGATCCCAAGCACAGAGAGCAGGCCGCACGCCGCCTGAATCCAATTGCCTCGTGAAAAGGGATGAGAGATGACCACTGAAACAATAAAAACAGACACGCTTGTCGTCGGTGCCGGTCAAGCGGGTGTGGCCATGAGCGAACACCTGGGCAAGCTCGGCATCCCGCACCTGGTGCTGGAGCGCAGCCGCATCGCCGAACGCTGGCGCACCGGGCGCTGGGACTCGCTGGTGGCCAACGGCCCGGCCTGGCACGACCGCTTTCCGGGGATGGAATTCGACGATGTGGATCCTGACGGTTTCGCCCACAAGGATCGCGTGGCGGATTACTTCGAGGCCTATGCGAAAAAATTCAACGCGCCGATCCGCACCGGCGTCGAGGTCAAGAGCGTGGTGCGCAATGTCGGGCGTCCGGGCTTCACCGTCGAGACCTCCGAGGGCGTGATCGAGGCCGCCCGCGTGGTGGCCGCCACCGGCCCGTTCCAGCGGCCGGTGATCCCGCCGATCGCCCCGCAGGACCCACGCCTGCAGCAGATCCACTCGGCCGACTACCGCAACCCGCAGCAACTGCCGGACGGCGCGGTGCTGGTGGTCGGCGCAGGTTCCTCGGGGGTGCAGATCGCCGATGAGCTGCAGCGTTCGGGCCGGCAGGTGTTCCTGTCGGTCGGCGCCCACGACCGCCCGCCCCGGGCCTACCGCAACCGTGATTTCTGCTGGTGGCTGGGCGTGCTCGGCGAATGGGATCAGGCCGCCATGAAACCGGGCCGCGAGCACGTGACGATTGCCGTAAGCGGCGCCCACGGCGGGCGCACCATCGACTTCCGGGGCCTGGCCCACCGTGGCATGACCCTGGTGGGCGTGACCGAGTCGTTCAAGGACGGCGTGGTGACGTTCAGGCAGGATCTGGCGGACAACCTCAAGCGCGGCGACGAGAACTACCTGGCGCTGCTCGACGCCGCCGACGCCTACATCGAACGCAACGGCCTGGATTTGCCGCCGGAGCCCGAGGCCCGGGAAACCTATCCGGATCCCGAGTGCGTGAAGCACCCGCTGGCGAACCTGGACCTGGCCGCCGCCGGCGTCACCTCGATCATCTGGGCCACCGGGTTCGCCGTGGACTACTCGTGGCTGAAGGTCGGCGCGTTCGACGACAAGGGCAAGCCGCAGCACCAGCGCGGGGTGTCCAGCGAACCGGGCGTGTATTTCCTCGGCCTGCCGTGGCAGTCCCGGCGCGGCTCTTCGTTCATCTGGGGCGTGTGGCACGACGCCAAGCACGTGGCCGACCACATCGCCACCCAGCGCAAGTACCTGGCCTACCGCGACGCCGACCAGCGCGCGGCGGCCCCCCGCAAGAACACCGACACCGTCGACGCTTGACCTTGCCTTCGCATCCCGGCGCCCGTCGCGCCGGGCCCCTTTTCGTCAGGAGTTTCACATGGCCCAGCCCACCCACACCCGCATCCGCATGTTCAACACCAAGGACACCTACCCCAACCAGACCCTGGACAACGACCTGTGCCAGGCCGTGCGCGCCGGCAACACCGTGTACGTGCGCGGCCAGGTCGGCACCGACTTCGACGGCAACCTGATCGGCCTCGGCGACCCGCGCGCCCAAGCCGAGCAAGCGATGCGCAACGTCAAGCAACTGCTGGAAGAGGCTGGCAGCGACCTCAGCCACATCGTCAAGACCACCACCTACCTGATCGACCCGCGCTACCGCGAGCCGGTGTACCAGGAAGTCGGCAAGTGGCTCAAGGGCGTGTTCCCGATCTCCACCGGGCTGGTGGTGTCGGCGCTGGGGCAGCCGCAGTGGCTGATGGAGATCGACGTGGTGGCGGTGATCCCCGAGTAAGACGACAGACCGCCACCGCTGAACCCTGCGGGAGCGGGTTTGCCTGCCCCCCCGCTCTCAAGTCGAACAGGAGTTAGAGACATGACATTTTCCATCGCCGCCCGCTGCCCGGAGACCGGCCAGTTCGGCATCGCCATCAGCTCGTCGAGCATCGCCGTCGGCGCCCGCTGCCCCTGGCTGCTGCCGGGCGTGGGCGCGGTATCGACCCAGAACATCACCCTGCCGTCCCTGGGCCCTGAAGTCCTCGCGCTGATGGAACAGGGGCTGACGCCGGACGCCGCGCTGGACAAGGCGCTGACCCGCAACGGCTACAGCCAGTACCGCCAGATCACCGCGATCAACCACCTCGGCCAGACCGCCCACTTCAGCGGCGGGCAGACCCTGGGCACCCACAACGCCGTGGCGGGCGAGCAATGCGTGGCCGCCGGCAACATGCTCGCCGGCCCCTCGGTGATCGAAGCCATGGTGCGGGCGTTCGAGGACGGCGAAGGCCAGTTGGCCGACCGGCTGATCGGCGCGCTGCAGGCCGGCCAGGCCCTGGGCGGCGAAGCGGGTCCGGTGCATTCGGCGGCGGTCGTTGTGGTCGGCGAACTGACCTGGCCCATCGTCAACCTGCGAGTGGACTGGGCCGACGAAGACCCCATCGGCCAGTTGCAGAACCTGTGGGAGGCCTATCGCCCGCAGCTGCAGGACTACATCGACCGCGCCCTGGATCCTGCGAAGGCGCCGGGCTACGGCGTGGCCGGAGACGACCGATGAGCGCCAGCGCCGAGCTGCTGGCGACCCTGGTGGAGTTCGACACCACCAGCCGCGAATCCAACCTGCAACTGATCGGCTTCGTGCGCGATTACCTGGCGCGCTTCGACGTGCCCTGCGAGCTGGTCTACAACGACGAGCGCAGCAAGGCCAACCTGTTCGCCACGGTCGGGCCTTGTGACCGACCGGGGATCGTACTGTCGGGGCACACCGACGTGGTGCCCGCCGACGGCCAGCCCTGGACGGTGCCGCCGTTCGAGCTGACCCGTCGCGACGGCAAGCTCTACGGGCGCGGTACCGCTGACATGAAAGGCTACATCGCCTGCGTGCTGGCGCTGGTGCCGTCGCTGGTCGAGGCGCCGCTGAGCAAACCGGTGCACATCGCCCTGTCCTACGACGAAGAGGTCGGCTGCCTCGGCGTGCGCTCGCTGCTCAAGGTGCTGGAGCAACGCCCGGTCAAACCGCTGCTGTGCATCATCGGCGAACCCACCGAGCTCAAACCGGTGCTCGGCCACAAGGGCAAACTGGCGATGCGCTGCGATGTCCACGGCCACGCCTGCCATTCGGCCTACGCGCCGCAGGGGGTGAACGCCATCGAGTGCGCGGCCGAGCTGATCGGCGAACTGGGGCGCATCGGCCAGAGGCTCAAGGCGCCTGAGCATCACGACCCGCGTTTCGACCCGCCCTTCTCCACGGTGCAGACCGGGGTGATCAGCGGCGGCAAGGCGCTGAACATCGTACCCGCCGACTGCCGTTTCGATTTCGAGATCCGTGCCCTGCCCTCGCAGGATCCGGCCGAGGTCGCCTCGCAGCTCAAGGCCTACGCCGAACGGCAGGTGCTGCCCCGCATGCGGGCGGTCAGCGCGCAGAGCGACATCCGCTTCAGCGAGCTGTCGGCCTATCCGGGCCTGGCCACCGACGCGCAGAGCCAGGCCGCGCAACTGATCGCCGCGTTCTGCGGCTCTGGGGACTTCGGCACGGTGGCGTTCGGCACCGAGGGCGGCCTGTTCGACGCGGTCGGGATCCCCACCGTGGTGTGCGGCCCCGGCAGCATGGATCAGGGGCACAAGCCGGACGAGTTCGTCAGCCTCGCGCAGCTCGACGCCTGCGACGCGATGCTGCAACGGATGCTGGCCTCCCTGCGCGGCTGAACCGCGTGACGCACAAGCGACAGCCGCCTCCGCCCGGGGCCGGCTGCGTTGTCGCTTGTGCGCCTGAAAGCCCCGGCCCAGAGCCTCGTGAACCGATCTGCGGGGCCAGTTTTTTTAAGGTCTGAAGCAACAAATCTACTAATTTATCTCCCCCGCGCCATTGCACATGATCGACCCGACAAGAAATGCGCCGGCCGCGCCGTCGCTCACCGAAGTACGTCCACGTACTCGTCCTTGCCTTGGAGTTCGTCATGGCCACCTCAGCAACAAACGCCGCACCGCTCATCGAAAAGCACACCATCGGCTACGTGCCGCCGCAGGAACGCCACGGAAAGGTGCGCGACCTGTTCACTCTCTGGTTCGGCGGCAACATCGCGCCGCTGCCCATCGTCACCGGCGCCCTCGGTGTGCAACTGTTCCACCTGAACCTGGTGTGGGGCATCGTCGCCATCCTGGTCGGCCACCTGGTGGGCGGCGTGCTGATGGCGCTGCACTCGGCCCAGGGCCCGCAGATGGGCATTCCGCAGATGATCCAGAGCCGCGCCCAGTTCGGCTCCCTCGGCGCCTTGCTGGTGGTGGTGATCGCCGGCGTGATGTACATCGGCTTCTTCGCCTCCAACATCGTCCTGGCCGGCAAGTCCCTGCACGGCGTGGCCGACAGCGTGCCGGTGCCGGTCGGCATCGTGATCGGCGCCCTCGGCTCGGGCGTCATCGGCATCATCGGCTACCGCTTCATCCATGTGCTCAACCGCATCGGCACCTGGGTGCTGGGGATCGGCATCATGGTCGGCTTCGGCTACATCCTGACCCACATCCAGACCGACGACTTCCTCACCCGCGGCGGCTTCAACCTGTCCGGCTGGCTGGCCACGGTGTCGCTGGCGGCGCTGTGGCAGATCGCATTCGCGCCCTATGTGTCGGACTACTCGCGCTACCTGCCGGCCGACGTGCCGGTGGCCGCCACGTTCTGGACCACCTACCTGGGGTCGGCGCTGGGCTCCAGCCTGTCGTTCGTGTTCGGCGCCGTCGCGGTGCTGGCGACGCCGGCCGGCATGGACACCATGGACGCGGTGAAACTCGCCACCGGCGCCATCGGCCCGCTGATGCTGGTGCTGTTCCTGCTCAGCGTGATCAGCCACAACGCGCTCAACCTGTACGGCGCGGTGCTGTCGATCATCACCCTGGTGCAGACCTTCGCCTGGCGCTGGATCCCCACCGCCCGCAGCCGTGCGGTGATTTCGGTCATCGTCCTGTCGGCCTGCTGCTTCACCGCCGTCGGCGCCTCGGCGGACTTCATCGGCCACTTCGTCGACATGGTGCTGGTGCTGCTGGTGGTACTGGTGCCGTGGACGGCGATCAACCTGATCGACTTCTACGCCATCCACAAGGGCCAGTACGACATCGGCTCGATCTTCCGGGTCGACGGCGGCCGCTACGGCCGCTACAACCCCCAGGCGCTGCTGGCCTACGCCATCGGCATCGCGGTGCAGATCCCGTTCATGAACACGCCGCTGTACGTGGGCCCGGTGTCGGTGCACATCGACGGCGCGGATCTGTCGTGGCTGGTGGGGCTACTGGTGACGTCGCCGCTGTACTTCTGGCTGGCGACGCGGGACAGCGCGTACCGTCGGCGGCTGTCGGGGGCGAAGCTGGCCGGCGGCCTTTAATTCCCAGCCATGAAAAAGCCCGGTCCGACGCAGAGTCGGATCGGGCTTTTTCGCATCCGGTCAGGCCGAACGCCGGAAACAAGCGTCCTGAAGGGAGAGGGATCAGATCAGCAGATCCTCATAGAACGCTCCGTAAGGCAGCTCGGGGTGGGCGATCTGGATTTCCAGGATCCACACGCCGGGGCTTGGTGCCCCATCGAAATGGCCCAGATCGCCGCCCCGATGGATCGCGTGGGGAAAATCGCTGACCCGATGCCCCTTGATGTCCAGGTTCAGTGTCCAGCCCATGGCCTGTGCCTGATCGGCGGCGTACCGGTACAGCTCAGTGCCGGCGACGCCTTCGCGCCAGTAGGCCTCGACCCGGTCGAACAGCTCCTTGGCGGCCGCGGCGCAGGCGATCATCTGCGGATCGGAGCCGGTGGTGAACGTTGCCCCGGCATCGCCTTCGTGGCCCTGCCAGACCACGCCCATGTCGATGAAGAAGATGTCGTTCTCGCCCAGCACCGGGTCGCCGTCGGAGCGCTGCTTGAAGGTCTTGAGGGTGTTGGCGCCGAAGCGGATCAGCAGCGGGTGCCAGATCCGTTCCATGCCCAGGTCCGCCAGGATCCGCTTGCCTTGCGCCAGCGCCTCGGACTCCGGCATGCCGGGCCTGATGATCTGCGCGATCCGGTCGACCGCCTCCCAGGTCAAGCGCTGCGCCTGCCCCATCGACTCCAGCGCAAACCGTTCGCCTACCGCTTCTTTGCCGCTCAATGCCATATCCATCGCTGACTCCCTTTGCCGGAACGCACACACCATGCGCTATATACATTTTTATATTGCGAGCACCCAAATGGAAAGGCACCGGGCCGCCTGGACGTTGAAGACAGCCTTGGCTAGAGTCAAATCCGCTCTCACCGGAAGGGAATGCGGCGATGGTCACTTTGACGAGCTACACCGACCCGACAGATGCGCTGAACGCCAAGATCATGGAATTGGCGCCCAAGGAACGGCGCGACGGAAAAAAAACCACGCTCTACTTCTCGCCCCAGCCCCAGTACAACGCACCGCCGCTGACCCTCACGGGCGGCGTCTATCCCTTCACGCCACTGGGTAGCATCGGCACTTCATCGGTCGACATCTCCGGCAAGCAATGGCTGTACATCCTCAATCAGTTCAAGAACCGGCATGGCCTGACGACCGACATCGGCAATCCTGACCGGGCCGACCAACTGGTGCTGCTCGACACGCTGGACGCCGTGAAGATCAAGGAAGCGGTCGCGCGCGACAGGCAGTTCACCGGCGGCAGCATACTCATTCCGGACGCCGCCAGCGCGTTCGGAACGACCCACGCCATCACCACCTACGCCGCCCAGCAAGTCGTCGAGCGCAGGCTCGCGTTGTGCCAGGCCCAACCCGACCAAACGGCGCTGAACTACTGGAACCTGCTGGGTTCCGACCCTGCCGCACAGGCCAAGGTCTACGACTGGCTGGGAAAATACGGCTGGGCGTCAGACAAATTCGCCAGGCATGACCAAAGGTCCGGAGACAGGATCAAAAATCACCTGCAGAACCTCGAAAACTCCAACGCCCAGCATTTCGCCAGCGAAACCCGCGGCGAATACGCCGCCGCCAAACTGCTGATCACGGTTCTGGGCGAGGACTATCAGATGAAGCTGGGCAAGTCGTCGTCAGGGCGGACCAACGGGATCGACCAGATCTGGGTCAAGCGCAACCTGGTCAGCGGGGTCATCGAGCAATACATCATCGTCGAATGCAAGGGCAGCGTGGATGCCGAACTGGGTGAAGCCAGCTACGGCTGGCAGATGTCCACCGCGTGGGTGTTCCACTGCCTGATCGGCCTGCTGGGCACGAACGGCAAACTGGCCAGCACGTCGACCACCGACGTATTCGCCAAGAAGTCCATGGTGAACAAGATCCTCGATGCGATGATCAATCCGGGCCCGCCGGAGGTGAAGGGCCTGGTCATCCAGCCCATGACCAAATCGGTGATCGACGGCAGTTCGGTCGAGATGATCGACCTGGGCGCCTACGACCTGGTCGAGCAGTACAACAACGCCGTGGCTGGCCAACAAAAGTTCCAGAACGCGCCGGTGTGGACCGGCGGCCCTCTGTTCTAGCCTGCCCCGCCCGGCGGGACGTCGCCGCCCTGCGCTTGCAGAAGCTTCACGAACATCGCCAGGCTGCGCGACACCGTCCCCCGCCGCCACACCAGCCAGGTGGTCAGGTAACGGAAATCCGCGGCCAACGGCCATACGCTGACCGTCGCGGAACCGGGCATGCTCTGCAGCATGCTCAACGGCATCAAGGCCAGGCCGGCCCCGGCGCTGACGCAGGCGAGCATGCCGTGGTAGGACTCCATCTCGAAGATCTTGCCGGGCACCGCGGCGTCGGTGCTGAACCATTTCTCGAAGTGGTGGCGGTACGAGCAGTTGGCGCGGAAGGCGTAGATGCTCTCGCCGTTGACGTCCGCCGCCCGCCGGATCGGCCCGTGGTGCAACGGCGCGATCACGACCATCTCTTCTTCGAAGGCCGGTACGCCTTCCAGGGCCGGGTGCAGCACCGGGCCGTCGACGAATGCCGCCGCCAACCGGCCGGCCAGCACGCCATCGATCATCGTCCCGGACGGTCCGGTGGACAGGTCCAGATCGACCTTGGCGTACTGCTGGTTGTAGGCCGCCAGCAACCCGGGAATGCGCACCGCCGCCGTGCTCTCCAGCGACCCCAGCGGGAACGCACCTCGGGGCTCCTCACCCGCCACGGTGGCCCGGGCTTCCTGCACCAGGTCGAGGATGCGCCGGGCGTACTCCAGGAAACTCCAGCCCGCCGGCGACAGGCGCAGACGGCTTTTCTCGCGGATGAACAGTTCGACGCCCAGATCCTCTTCGAGCTGTTTGATCCGGGTTGTCAGGTTCGACGGCACCCGATGGATCTGCGCCGCCGCAGCGCTGATGCTGCCGTGCTCGGCCACGGCCTTGAAGATTTCCAGCTGCACCAGATCCATGATCATTCTCCAGTCGTGAAAGAAACGATCTTTATTATTCAGTTTCCAGAAAACGAATGCCACCCTACTCTTGGGCCCATCCACTGACCTCGCAGGACGATGCCATGAGCCCGATTTCCAGCCTGACCCACGCCATTTCCGTCAACCCCGCCACGGGCGAGCAGATCGGCCACTACGCGTTCGAATCCGATGCCGCCCTCGACGCCGCCCTGACCCGCGCCGCCTTCGGTTTCGGCAAGTGGAAGCGCAAGCCGCTGCAGGACCGTTCCCGCGCCCTGACCGCCCTGGCCTGCGCCCTGCGCGACAACGCCGACGCCATGGCCACCATGATCACCCAGGAAATGGGCAAACCAATCGCCCAGGCCCGCGGCGAAATCGAGAAATGCGCCAAGCTCTGCGAGTGGTACGCCGAACACGGCCCGGCCATGCTCGACGCCGAGCCGACCCTGGTCGAAGGCGGCAAGGCGCGCATCGAATACCGTCCGCTGGGCCCGATCCTGGCGGTGATGCCGTGGAACTTCCCGATCTGGCAAGTGCTGCGCGGCGCGGTGCCGGCGCTGATCGCCGGCAACACCTACGTGCTCAAGCATGCGCCGAACGTGATGGGCAGCGCCTACTTGCTGCGTGATGCGTTCACCCGCGCCGGTTTCGCCGACGGTGTGTTCGAAGTCATCAACGTCACCCCTGAAGGCGTCTCCAAAGCCATCGCCGACCCGCGCATCGCTGCCGTCACCCTCACCGGCAGCGTGCGCGCCGGCATGGCCATCGGTGCCCAGGCCGGTGCCGCGCTGAAGAAATGCGTGCTGGAACTCGGCGGCTCCGATCCGTTCATCGTGCTCAACGACGCCGACCTCGACGAAGCCGTGCAGGCCGCCGTGATCGGCCGCTACCAGAACTCCGGGCAAGTGTGCGCCGCAGCCAAACGCCTGATCGTCGAAGAAGGCGTGGTGGAGGAATTCACCCGCCGGTTCGTCGAGGCCACCCGCCAACTGGTGATGGGCGATCCGCTGGCGGCCGACACCTACATCGGTCCGATGGCCCGCTTCGACCTGCGCGACGAGCTCGACGGGCAAGTGCGCGCCACCCTCGAAGAAGGCGCCACCCTGCTGCTCGGCGGCGGCAAGGCCCCAGGGGCCGGCAACTACTACGAGCCGACCGTGCTGGCCAACGTCACCGACCGCATGACCTCGTTCAGGCAGGAACTGTTCGGCCCGGTGGCGTCGATCATCACCGCCCGCGACTGCGCCCACGCCGTGGCCCTGGCCACCGACAGCGAGTTCGGCCTGACCGCGACGATCTACACCGCCAACGTCCCACTGGCCCAGCAACTGACCAGTGAGCTGGAGACCGGCGGCGTGTTCATCAACGGCTACTCCGCCAGCGACCCCCGCGTGACCTTCGGCGGCGTGAAGAAAAGCGGGTTCGGCCGTGAGCTGTCGCACTTCGGCGTGCGCGAGTTCTGCAACGCGCAGACCGTATGGTTGGATCGCCGCTGATCAGCGAGGTCCTCTTCGCGGGCACACTACAAAACCTGTAGGAGCTTGCCTGCAAGCGATGAGGCCGGCACTGCCGACATCTCTGCTGGCTGAGCCACCGCTATCGCTGGCAAGCCAGCTCCCACAGGTATCGCAGGTGTCCGCAGGATTCATGTACACCGCCAAAACCTGAAGGAGCTTGCCTGCAAGCGATGAGGCCGGCACTGCCGACATCTCTGTTGGCTGAGCCACCGCCATCGCCAGCAGGCTGGCTCCCACAAGGGATCCCCGATGTCCGCAGGATCCAGGCACACCACAAAACCTGTAGGAGTTTGCCTGCAAGCGATGAGGCCAGTTCAGCCGACATCTCCGTTGCCTGACCTACCGCCATCGCTGGCAAGCCAGCTCCCACAAGTATCCCAAGCGTTCGCAAGATTCATGTACACCGCCAAAACCTGTGGGAGCTGGCTTGCCAGCGATGAGGCCGGCACTGCCAACATCTCTGTTGACTGAGCCACCGCCATCGCCAGCAGGCTGGCTCCCACAAGGGATCCCTGTATTCCACAGAAACCTGTTGGACCCCTTCAGTCCTTGAAGTCTGTAGACAGCGCCAACGCGTGCCACTCGGCCAGCTCCTGCGCCACCAGGCGGTTCTTCGCCTCGATCCGCGCCACCGTGTCGCTGCCCAGCGCCAGCCGCTGCGGCGGGTTCGGGGCATCGGCCAGCGCCAGCATCGCTTCGGCGAACTTCACCGGATCCCCCGGCTGCGCATGGTTGGCGGCTTCGGCGAAGGTGCGCATCTTGCCCACGGTGTCGTCGTAGTCCGGCAGCACCAGCGCGGTCTTGATCAACGATTGCTCGTCCAGGAAATCGGTGCGGAAGAAGCCCGGTTCGACCACCGTCGCATGGATGCCCAACGGCGCCAGTTCCTGATGCAGCGCTTCGCTGATGCCCTCCACCGCGAACTTGGTGGAGCCGTACACGCCCCAGCCCATGTAAGCCTGGTAGCCGCCGATGGACGAGATGTTGATCACCCGCCCGCTGCGCTGGGCACGCATGTGCGGCAGCACCGCGCGGGTCACGTTGAGCAGGCCGAACACATTGGTGGCGAACAGCCGCTCGGTTTCGCTGGCGCTGGTTTCTTCCACCGCCCCCAGCACGCCGAAACCGGCATTGTTGACCAGCACGTCGATGCGGCCGAAACGTTTGATGCCCTCCGCCACCGCTTGATGGGCTTCGTCCTCGCGGGTGACGTCCAGCCGCACCGCCAACAGGTGGGGGTGCTCGCCGAGGCGGTCGGTGATGTCTTGCGGCTTGCGGGCGGTGGCGATCACCGCGTCGCCGGCACGCAGGGCGTGTTCGGCGATCAGGGAGCCGAAACCACGGGAAGCGCCAGTAATGAGCCAGGTACGCATATCAACTCCTCCTGTCAGTGGCCTTGGCGAACGTGCCGGGCCTTCTCGATGAGTTGAGCGAACTGTAAGGCCGTGCTACTGATGTGATAATCCCAGCAAATTCGCATGGCTTTGTGAAAGGCACTCACAAATGAAACAACCGTCCACCGCTGATCTGTCGATGTTCCTGTGCATCGCCCGGCACCTGAACTTCAGCCGCGCAGCGGTGGAACTGGGGCTGACCCCTTCGGCCCTGAGCCATGCGCTGCGCACCCTGGAAAGCCGCCTCGGCGTGCGCCTGTTCAACCGCACCACCCGCAGCGTGGCCCTGACCGAGGCCGGCGAACGTTTGCAGACGCGGCTCCAACCGGCGTTCCGCGACATCGACGATGCGCTGGAGGACCTCAACCGGTTCCGCGACACGCCCTCCGGCACCTTGCGCATCAGCGCCGGGCGCCAGGCCTGCGAACTGGTGCTGTTGCCCATCGTCAGCGATTTTTTGCGGGCCTATCCGGACATTCGCCTTGAAGTCATCGACAGCGACGCCCTGCTGGACATCGTCGCGGGCGGCTTCGATGCCGGCGTGCGCTTCGGCAACCGGCTGGAGGCGGATATGGTCTCAGTGCCCATCGGCCCGTCCCTGCGCTCGGTGGTGGTCGGGTCGCCGGCGTTTTTCGAGCGCCATGCCACACCGCACAAGCCTGAGGACCTGCACGGGCTGCCGTGCATCCGTCACCGCTTCCCCAGCGGCACGCTGTACCGCTGGGAGTTCGAGCGCGGCGGCATCGCCCAGGAAATCGAAGTCAACGGCCCGCTGACCTTGGGCGACGTCAGCCTGATGGTCGGCCCGGCACTGCAGGGCGCGGGGCTGGCCTATGTGTTCGAGGGCATGGTCAGCGAGCATCTGGCCGCCGGACGTCTGGTGCAGGTGCTCGGCGACTGGTGCCCGCACTACCCCGGCCTGCACCTGTACTACCCCAGCCGACGCCATGTGCCGGCGCCGCTGCGGGCCTTCATCGACTTCGCCCGCACGGGCAAGGCCGGCTGAGGCGGCTACAGGTACTTCAGCCAGGCGATGTCCTTGCGCCGGGCCTTCAGCAGCGAAAACCAGCGCACCGCCGGAAACAGCGCCACCGCCAGCGCCACCGCCGCCAGCCAGACCGCCGCCACGGACGAAAAGCCGAAATGGCTGCCCTGGTTGAGCCCGAACAGCGCCACGCCCATCAGGTACAGCAGTTTCAGCGCATACAGGTGCAGCAGATAGAAAAACATCGGCGCCGAACCGAACACCGTCAGCCAGCGGATCCAGCGCCGCTCCCCTGCGCGTTCGAAGCCGCGCAAAAGCAACAGCCCGATGCTCACGGTCAGCGCGATGAACAGCAGCGACGGCGGGTATTTGGTGATGTTGAGAAAGCTCATCAGGGTTTGCGCAGCGCTGTCGCCGAACGCCCAGGGCTTCTCGCCATAGCCGTTGAGCAGGCGCAGCCCGGCGAACCCCAGCAATCCCGCGATGCCGGCCAACAGCAGGCAGGACCTGCGCACAGCCGCATCGGCGTCACGGGCGAACCAGGGCCCCAAGGCGTAACCGAGGCCGATCACGCCGATCCACGGCAACAGCGGATAGGACGTGCGCAGGCGCAGGCTTTCGCCCAGTTCGATCCAGCCGCGGTCGTGCAGGATCGCCCAAGGCACATGCAGCGCGGATTCCTTGGCGAAGTGCACGCCGTCCAGCAGGTTGTGCCCGGCGATGAGCACCAGGCTCAACGTCAGCAGCAACCAACGGGGCAGCCAGACCAACAGCGACAGCGCGATCATGCTCAGGCCGATGGCCCAGATCACTTGCAGGTAAATCACGCTCGGCGGCAGCTGGAACGTCCAGGCGAAGTTCACCAGGGTGAATTCGAGCACCACCAGAAACAGCCCGCGCTTGAACAGAAAGGCGCTGACCGCCGCTTTGCCCGCGTGCCTTTCGCCGAACAGCCAGGCCGACAGCCCGGTCAGCAGCACGAACACCGGCGCGCACAGGTGCGCCAGGGTGCGGCTGAAGAACAGTTCAGGCTCCGTGGCGGCGATGTCCATCGGATCGCTGACCTGACGGTGCAGCAGAAAGGTTTCGCGCACGTGATCCAGCAGCATGAACAGGATGACCAGGCCCCTGAGGGCATCGATGGACAGCAGGCGGCCGGTCACAGGCGGAACGGGTGGGGAAGCGGCAAGAGTCATGGCGGTATCGCAATCGAAAAGAGAATCCGACCGGGGCCGACAGCGGAGGGCCCCGAATTTGCGTTACCTTATAACACTAATTTTTCGATGAACGGCCAGCCGCCCTCAAACGGTGCGCAGACGCTCCAGCAACACCTGCAACGGATGGCGCAGCGCCCGCTCCGACTGACGCTTGACCTGGCTGCGGCACGAATAGCCGGTGGCCAGCGCCTCGCCCCGCTCCGCCGGTGCCTCGACCTGCCGGGCCCAGGACTGCTCGTAGATCACCGCCGACGTTCCGCGGTTGCGCGCCTCGTGGCCGTAGGTGCCGGACATCCCGCAGCAGCCGGTCGCCTGGGTCGCCAGTTTCAGGCCGACGCGCTCGAACACCTGCTCCCATTGCCGGGTCGCCGCCGGAGCGTTGGTCTTCTCGGTGCAGTGCGCCAGCAGGCGGAAGCCCTCCGCCGCCGGCAGACCGCTGCGCTCCGGCATCACCTTGAGCAGCCACTCCTGCACCAGCGCCACTTCCGGGCAGTGCTCCATCCCCGGCACCTTGAGGTACTCCTGGCGATAGACCAAGGTCATGGCCGGATCCAGCCCCACCAACTGCACGCCGAGATCGGCCAACTCGCGCAATTGCCCGGCGTTGCGCAGCGCCGCGCGGTTGAACGCCGACAGGAAGCCCTGCACATGCAGCGGCTTGCCGTTGGCGCTGAACGGCGCCAGGTAGACCTGATAGCCCAGGCGCGAAATCAGCTCGACCAGGTCCGCCAGCAACGGCGCCTCGAAGTAACGGGTGAACGCATCCTGCACCAGCACCACGCTGCGTTCGCGCTGCGCCTGGGTCAGCGCCGACAGCAGCGGCACCGTGGCTGGCTGCACGTGCCAGCGACGCATCGCCCCGTGGAAATCGAAGCGGCTGAGCAGCGGCACATCGACCATGCCGCCGACGCGCTCCAGCATCCGCCGGCTGAACGCCGACCCCATCAACCCGTTATAGATCAGCGGCACCCGCGCCAGGAACGGCATGCTGTACTCCAGCGAGGCGATCAGGTAATCGCGCAGCGGCCGCAGGTAACGGGTGTGGTACAGCTCCAGGAAACGCGAACGGAAGTCCGGCACGTTGACCTTGACCGGGCACTGCCCCGCGCAGGACTTGCACGCCAGGCACCCGGCCATGGCGTCGTACACCTCATGGGAGAAGTCCGCCGCCGGGCTTCGGCCGTTGCGCCAGCGCTGCAGCAGGTTGGCGAAGAACGGCGGCCGGCGTGTGCCTTCGGCCAGCACATCGACCCCCGCCTCACCTTGCAGGCGCAGCCATTCGCGGATCAGCGACGCCCGGCCCTTGGGCGACTGCGAGCGCTGGCGGGTGGCCTTCCACGACGGGCACATAGCGTCGTCCGGATCGAAGTTGTAGCAGGCGCCGTTGCCGTTGCAGTGCATCGCCGCGCCGTAGTCCTGCCAGACCTTTTCCTCGATCTGCCGATCCAGCTCGCCGCGCAGGGTCACTTCGTCGATCTTCAGCAAGGCGGCGCCGGGGATGTCCGGGGTCGCGATCTTGCCGGGGTTGAACTGGTTGAACGGGTCGAACGCCGCCTTCAGGGCTTGCAGCGCCGGGTACAGCTCGCCGAAGAACGCCGGCGCGTATTCCGAACGCAGGCCTTTGCCGTGCTCGCCCCACAGGAGGCCGCCGTAGCGTTGGGTCAGCGCGGCCACGCCGTCGGACACCGGGCGCACCAGCGCCGCCTGCTGCGGATCCTTCATGTCGAGGATCGGCCGCACGTGCAGCACGCCGGCATCGACATGGCCGAACATGCCGTACTGCAGCTTGTGGCTGTCGAGCAGGTCGCGCAGTTCGCCGATGTACTCGGCCAGGTGCTGCGGCGGCACGGCGGTGTCCTCGACGAACGGCTGCGGCCGCGCTTCGCCGGCGACGTTGCCGAGCAGGCCCACCGCCCGCTTGCGCATGCCGTAGACCTTGTTCACCGCCGCCTGGCCCACCGCAAGCGTGTGCCCCAGGCGCTGCACCGTGGCGTCGCTGCCCAGATGCCCGAGGAAGGCTTCGACCCGGCGTTGCAGGTCGTCCGGATCGTCGCCGCAGAACTCCACCAGGTTGATGCCCCGGGTCGGCTGGTCGGCGCTTTCCGGGAAGTATTCGGCCACGCCGTGCCAGACGATGTCCTGCATCGCCAGCATCAGCACTTTGGAGTCCACGGTCTCGATCGACAGCGGCTTGAGCGCCATCAGCGCCCGGGCATCGCGCAGGGCTTCCATGAAGCCGGCGTAGCGGATGTTCACCAGCATCGTGTGCTTGGGGATCGGCAGCACATTGAGCTTGGCTTCCACCACGAACCCCAGCGAGCCCTCGGCGCCGCACAGCACGCTGTTGAGGTTGAAGCGCCCGTCGGCCTCGCGCAGGTGCGCCAGGTCGTAGCCGGTCAGGCAACGGTTCAGGTCGGGGAAGCGTTCGCGGATCAACTCGCCCTGCTCGTCGATGATCTGCCGGGCGCAGCGGTAGACCTCGCCGACGCGGTCCTGGCGGGCGCACTGCTCGGCCAACTGCGGCTCAGCCAACGGATGGCCGTGCAGGCGCTCGCCGCCGCGCAACACCATGTGCAGTTCCAGCACATGGTCGCGGGTCTTGCCGTAGGTGCAACTGCCCTGGCCGCTGGCGTCGGTGTTGATCATCCCGCCGACCGTGGCGCGGTTGGACGTGGACAGTTCCGGGGCGAAAAACAGCCCGGAGGCCTTGAGGGCGGCATTGAGCTGGTCTTTCACCACGCCCGCCTGCACCCGCACCCAACGCTGCTCCACGTTGATCTCAAGGATGCGGTTCATGTGCCGCGACAGGTCGACGACGAGGCCGTCGGTCAGCGACTGGCCGTTGGTGCCGGTGCCGCCGCCCCGGGGCGTCACCACCACCTGGCGATGGACAGGTTCGGCGATCAGGCGCGCCAGCAGCGCGACGTCGTCGGCATCCCGGGGGAACACCGCCGCCTGGGGCAGGCGCTGGTAGATCGAGTTGTCGGTGGCCAGCACTACGCGGCTGGCGTAGTCGGCGCTGATTTCCCCCTTGAAGCCCTGATCCTTCAGGGCCTGAAGGAATCGTTGGTAATCGGCGTTCAGGGCGGCAACAGGCGACAGCTGGGCAATCATGGGTCGGGCGTCTCGGTCGAAAAGGCATTGCGGCGGTAAACACTTGTAGGCAACGAATGATTGCGTCAGGCTCCGCCATCTCATGGTGCCCATGTTCATTGCAGGGGCGGTCTGCGACAAACGTAAATTCGACCCGACTTTAATGACTAAAACGAATGAATCCGCGAACCCTCACTCCCTCGATGTCGTTGCTGCTGGCCTTTGAGGCCGCCGCCCGCCACGAAAGCTATACCCGCGCCGCCCACGAGCTGTCGCTGACCCAGAGCGCAGTCAGCCGTCAGGTGCAGATCCTGGAGAAGATGCTCGGCATGCGCCTGTTCACCCGCGAAGGCCGGCGGGTGATCCTTACCGACGTCGGGCGCATGTACCAGCGCGAACTGGCCGAAGCCCTCGGCCAGATCCGCAGCGCCACCCTGCAGGCCATGGCGTTCGGCTCCGGCATCCATAGCCTGCGGCTGGCGACGCTGCCGACCTTCGGCTCGAAATGGCTGCTGCCGCGCCTCAAGGACTTCTACACCGCCCACCCCGGCATGACCGTGCACCTGCATTCGCGCATCGAAGCCATCGACTTCGACACCAGCGAGATCGACGCGGCGATCTGCGTCGGCGGCGGCGACTGGCCGGGCCTGACGGCCCTTCCCTTGCACACCGAGGAACTGGTGGCCATCGCCAGCGCCCAACTGAGCGAAACCGAACGCCAGGCCGCCGAGCGTCAGATCGCCGACCAGCTGCTGCTCAACGTCAGCAGCAACGCCCAGGCCTGGGCCGAATGGTTCAGCCACCACGCCCTGCCCCACCGCCGCATGCGCATCGGCCCGAGCTTCGAGATGACCTCGCACCTGATCCAGGCCGTGCGCGCCAACATCGGCGTCGGCCTGGTGCCCAGGATCCTGGTGGAAGACGAACTGCAGAACGGTGAGCTGCTGCAACTGGGCGAACCGATCACCAGTCGCCGCAGCTATTACCTGGTGTACCCGGCGCGCAACGAATCGTTGCCGTCGCTGAAGGCGTTCCGGGACTGGCTGGTGCAAACGCTCTGACCCTGGAGCCGCGTTCGCGGGCAAGCCCGCTCCCACCGGATTGTGCGGTGACCACAACCCCTGCCTTCACCCGAGATCCTCTGTGGGAGATCTTCTGTGGGAGCCAGCCTGCTGGTGATAGCGTCAGTCCTGGCACCGCAGGACCGGCGCGAGACAGTTGCTCCCACATTGGATACGCGTCGTGCATATGCCCGCGAAGAGGCCCGGGCCAGCGCCCTCAGAACCTCGGCTTGACCGCTTTCCAGTCCGGCTTGTAGCGCTGCATCTGGCGCACATCGTCACGCTGGCGGATCCCGCAGGTCAGGTACTGGTCATGCAGCTTGCCCAACTGCGCGTAGTCCAGTTCGACGCCCAGCCCCGCCGCGCGGGTAATCTTCACGCAGCCGTCGACGATCGGCAGCTTGCCGCCCTTGATCACCTCTTCGTCCGGCTCTTGCCATGGATAGTGGGTGTCGCAGGCGTAATCCAGGTTCGGCACCGACGCGGCCACATGGGCCATGGCCATGAGGCTGATGCCCAGGTGCGAGTTGGAGTGCATCGACACGCCGAGGCCAAAGGTGTCGCACATCTTCGCCAGGGTCTGGGTGTCACGCAGGCCGCCCCAGTAATGGTGGTCGGCGAGCACGATCTGCACGCTGTTCTGCTCGATGCTGCGGCGAAACTCGTCGAAATCGGTGACCACCATGTTGGTCGCCAACGGCAGGCCGGTGCGCTTGTGCAGCTCGGCCATGCCGCCGAGGCCCGGGGTCGGATCCTCGTAGTACTGCAGATCGTCGCCGAGCAGTTCGGCCATGCGGATGGACGTCTCCAGCGACCAGTTGCCGTTGGGGTCGATGCGCAGCGGCAAACCGGGAAACGCTTGCTTCAGCGCCTTGATGCACGCCACCTCATGCTCCGGCGGCAAGGTGCCGGCCTTGAGTTTGATGCTCTTGAAGCCGTAGGCCTCGATCATCCGCGCCGCCTGGGCGACGATCTGCTGTTCGCTCAGCGCCTCGCCCCAGTTGTCCGGCCTGTAGGGCGAATCCACGTGCTGCGCGTACTTGAAGAACAGGTAAGCGCTGAACGGCACCTCATCGCGCAACGCACCGCCCAACAGATCCACCAACGGCACGTTCAGGTAACGCGCCTGCAGGTCGAGAAACGCCACTTCGAATGCCGAATAGGCGTTGCTCACCGCTTTGCTGGCGTGGGAGCCGGGGGCCAGTTCGGCGCCGGCCACGCTGGCGGGTTTGTTCGCGGCGACGGTGGCCTGCACGATGCGGCGCAGCTGGTTGAGGTTGAACGGGTCAAGGCCGATCAGCTGCGCCTGCAACTGCTGCTGGATCGCCAGCGCCGGGGCGTCGCCGTAGCTTTCGCCCAGGCCGATGTAGCCGTTGTCGCTTTCGATCGCGATGATCGAACGCAGCGCGAAGGGTTCGTGGATGCCGCTGGCGTTGAGCAGCGGCGGATCCCGGAAGGCAATCGGGGTGACGGTCACGCGGGTGATTTTCAAGGGAACGCTCCTGCTGGATCGGGATCAGTGGCTGGCAGCCGTTTTCGCCGCCGTTGCGACGGCGGTGTCACGGCCGGGCTTTGCCGGGGTTTGGCCCTTGGCGCCAGGCGCCATGCGGGCGAAGAAGATCACCACCGCCGCCACCAGCGACGTGGCGGCCAGGCCGTACAGGCCGCCCTCGATGGAACCGGTGGTCTGTTCGAGGAAACCGAAGGCGGTCGGCGCGACGAAGCCGCCCAGGTTGCCGATGGAGTTGATCAGCGCGATCACCGCCGCCGCGATGCGCGCATCCAGGTAACTCTGCGGAATCGGCCAGAACAGCGCCGATGCCGCCTTGAAGCCGATGGCGGCAAAACAGATGGCGACGAAGGCGAACACCGGTCCGCCGGTGGTAGAGATGAACATGCCGACCGCCGCGATCACCAGGGTCAACGCCACCCAGGCCTGCTGGAATTTCCATTTGCCGGCCAACGCGGCAAAGCCGTACATCGCCGCGATGGAGATGATCCATGGGATCGAATTGAGCAGACCGACCTGGAAATCGCCGAGGTTGCCCATCTTCTTGATCATGCTCGGCAGCCAGAACGTCGCGCCGTAGATGGTCAGGGCGATAGAGAAATAGATGAAGCAGAACAGCGCGATCTGCCGGTCCGCCAACAGCTTGAAGACCGACGGCTTGACCGCCTGGGCCGCTTCCCGGGCCCGCTGCTCGTCGGCGATCGCCGCCACCAGCGCTTCGCGCTCTTCTTCGCTCAGCCACCGGGCCTGGCGCGGGTGCGATTGCAGCCAGAACCAGACGAACCCGCAGAGCACCACCGACGCGGCGCCTTCGATCAGGAACATCCACTGCCAGCCGTGCAGGCCCATCCCGCTGATGTGCAGCAGCGCCCCGGACACCGGCCCGGAAATCACCGACGCGATCGCCGAGCCGCTGAGGAACACCGCCATGGTCTTGCCCCGCTCGGACGCCGGCAGCCACTGGGTGAAGTAGTAGATGATCCCCGGAAAGAACCCGGCCTCGGCGGCGCCGAGAATGAAGCGCAGCACGTAGAAACTGATCTCGCCCTGCACGAACGCCATCGCCATGGCGGCGGCGCCCCAGGTGAACATGATCCGTGTCAGCCAGGCGCGGGCGCCGTAGCGCTGCAGGAGCATGTTGGACGGCACTTCGAACAGGGCGTAGCCGATGAAGAACAGCCCGGCGCCCAGTCCGTAGGCGGCCGCGCCGATGCCCAGGTCGGTTTCCAGGTGGCTGCGCACGAAGCCGATGTTGACCCGGTCGATGTAGTTGACGATGAACATCACCACGAACAGCGGCAGCACATGGCGCTTGACCTTGGCGGCGGCCCTGGCGAGGACCGTGATGTCCGGCGGACTCTGGAGGGTATTCAAGGGGCGACTCCCGATCATTGTTTTTTTAGGGAAGCTTGAGGCACAGCCCGATCATGGACGCCGGTATTGATCCCGTCTAATCTAACTTGGCACTTGATTGATACCCGGATTGGATCAATGTTCGAACTGACCCAGCTGCGCTGCTTCACCACCGTCGCCACCGAACTGAATTTCCGCCGCGCCGCCGAGCGGCTGAACATGACCCAGCCGCCGCTGAGCCGGCAGATCCAGCTGCTGGAGCATCACCTGGGCGTCGAACTGTTCACCCGCAACACCCGCAGCGTGGCGCTCACCGCCGCCGGCCGAGCGTTCTTCATCGAAGCGCAGAACCTGCTGGAGCGCGCCCAGCAGGCGGCCGTCACCGCCCGGCGGTTCGCCGAGGGCGACATCGGTTCGGTCAACATCAGTTTCGTCGGCAGCGCCGTGTATGAGTTTCTGCCCAAGGTCATCGCCGAGGCGCGGCTGAACCAGCCCCAGGTGAAAATCGACCTGACGGAAATGAACACCTACCAGCAGCACGAAGCCTTGCGGGCCCGGCGCATTGACCTGGGCATCGTCCGCGCGCCGCTGCTGGAGCCGGGCTACGCCACCGAATGCCTGGTTCGCGAACCGTTCGTGCTGGCCGTGCCGAGCGGCCATCGCCTGGCGGAGGCGGCTGAGGTGTCAGTCAGCGACCTCGACGGCCAGCCGTTCCTGATGTACTCCCACGCCGCCTACCCGCCGTTCAACGAACTGCTGACCGGCACCCTGCGCTCGGCCCGGGTCGCCCCGGACTACGTGCAATGGCTGGGGTCTTCATTGACCATCCTGGCGCTGGTCAACGCCGGCATGGGCCTGGCCCTGGTGCCGCGTTGCGCCACCAGCGTGGTGTTCAGGAATGTGGTGTTCCGCGAGATCGACCTGGGTGACGGGGTGCAGAGCGAGCTGCACCTGATCTGGCGGGAGAACAACGACAACCCGGCGTTCGCGATGCTGCTGGAGGGCATTCGCCGGGCGGTGAAGGAAGGTTGGGGGTGAAAAGGTGCAGGCAGGACTGATCAGCGCTTGAGCGGCGGTGGCGCCTTCGGCCCCTTCACCAGCGGTTTCTCCAGCATTTTTCCGTCCGGTCCGTAAAACAGGCGCACGATATGGGGCGGCATGGGTTGTGGTGCTCTGGCGGTCATGATGAACCCTCTGATTTCGGGTTGAACTCAACCCACTTAACTTTCGCGGAATCTATCAGCAAGAACTCGGCGCCAAAAGGTACCTCAGTGCCATCATCGTTCAGCCAACAGGGTGATTGCATCAGGAACTGCCCGCTGCTCGACTCCGGCGGCCACTCGACGGGCCAGCCTAGGACGCGCCTTTCGTCATGCAGATGCAAGGTGATGATCCGGTCAAACTGCACGAACGCCCTGAACCATTCACTCGGGTAAGAAGATTGTTTCGTCACGTTTCTGCTGCGCAGCCAACGGTGCAATCGGTCATTGGTGGCCAGGCAACAGGCGAACAACCCAAGCACCAGCGACACGGCAAACGCCCAGAACGCCTGCGCCCCGCCGTCCCATTTTCCTACGGAAAAACCCCACGCCCCCACCCACCGGCAGACGGCGCCAATCCCCATCACCACGCCATGGATCACAAACGTGAAGATCAGTGCCTGCACGATCTGCCCGAACGTGTCGGGCCGCCTGAACGCCGTGAGGGTGTAGAACACCCAGGTCGAGACGAACCCGGGGATCAGGTACTGCAACAACGGAATCACTTCCTTCACCAGATCATCCATGATCCGCGGCTCCTCAAAACAGAAAACAGACCTCCCTCAATGACGATGCCGGCCCCCAAAGGAGCCGGCATCCGAAGCCTAGCCCAGGCAGCGAAACCGCCCCGGGCCAAGTGTCACATCTCATTGCGCAGGCACCGGGCCTTACGCCTCCTGCAGGATCAGGTCCGCCCCCTTCTCCGCCACCATCAGCACCGCCGCGTGGGTGTTGCCGGATGTCACGTTGGGGAACACCGACGCATCGACGATCCGCAGCCCTTGCAGGCCATGCACCTTGAGCCGCTTGTCGACCACCGAGACCTGCTCGTCCGCCCCCATCGCGCACGAGCCGCACAAGTGGTATATCGAGCCGCAGTTGTCGCGGAAGTACTGCAGCATCTGCTCGTCGCTCTCCACCGCCGGCCCCGGCAGGACTTCATCGACCGTGATGCCCTTGAGCGCAGGCGCGCCCATGATCTTGCGCATCAGGCGGCTGCCCTGGATCACCTCGTCGATGTCCTTCTGCGTGCTCAGGTAGTTCGGGTCGATCAGCGCAGCGTCACGCGGGTTCTTCGAGGCGATCTCGATGTGCCCGCGGCTGGTGGGCCGGCACGGGTTGAAGCACAGCAGGAAGCCTGAATACGGCTCGGGCTTGAGGCTGGCCTTGTTGTTCTTCGGGATCTGGTACGACAGCGGGTTGAAGTACAGCTGCAGGTTCGGATGCGCCTGCCGCTCGTTGCCGCGGAAGAAGCCGCCGGCCTGGTTCACGCTCATCGCCAGCGCGCCCTTGCGGGTGAACAAATACCGGATGCCGAGCTTGAGCTGGCCGAACAGCGAGCTGAGTTCATCGTTCAGCGTCGGGATGTTGGCCTTGTAGTAGTAGCTCACGCACAGGTGGTCCTGCAGGTTGCGCCCCACCGCCGGCAGGTGCTTGACCACCGGGATCCGGTGCTTGGCCAGCAAGGTGCGGTCGGCCACGCCGGACAGTTGCAGGATCTTCGGCGTATCGACGGCGCCGGCGCACAGGATGACTTCCTTGCGTGCGGTGAACGTGCGCGTCACGCCGTGCTGGGTGATGGCGATGCCGGTGGCGCGCTGCGCGCTGTCGTCAAACAGCACGCGGTCGACCAGCGCGTAATGCTCCACGCTCAGGTTCGGCCGGCCCAGCGCCGGATGCAGGTGCGCGAAGCTGCTGGAGCAGCGCTGGCCGTTGCGCGTGTTGACGTCGTAGATGCCCGCGCCTTCGAACGTCGGCCCGTTGAAGTCGTCGCTGCGCGGATAGCCCAGCTCATCGCAGCCCTTGAGGAACACGTCGCAGATCGGGTGGGTCTGGCCCGCCATCGGGGTGATGCTGATCGGGCCGTTGCCGCCGTGGTACTCGCTGTCGCCCAGCGGATGGTTCTCCAGCTTGCGAAAGTACGGCAGCACGTCCTTGAAGCCCCAGCCGTCGTTGCCGTTGGCGGCCCAGTCGTCGAAGTCATGGGCCTGTCCGCGCACGTAGATCATCGCGTTGATCGAACCCGATCCGCCCTGCACCTTGCCACGCGGGGCGTAGATCTCACGGTTGCCGAGCTGTTTCTGCGGCTGGCTGTAGTACATCCAGTTGAACGTCGGGTTGTAATACATTTTGGCGAAGCCGACCGGGATCTTGAACCACGGCGAACTGTCCTTGCCGCCCGCCTCCAGCAGCAGCACCGAGTGTTCGCCCGAGGCCGAGAGCCGGTTGGCCAGCACGCAGCCGGCGGCGCCTGCGCCAGCGATGATGTAGTCGTATGTCATGCACGGTTACCGCGTCAGTCGTTGTACGAAAATCGAATGGGCAATGGCGTTCTCTGCGGGGGCCGACAGGTGGGCTCCCACAGGACCGCATCCGCCCTGTCAGCCCTTGGCCGGCGAGGTGTCTTTCACGTCGGCCGGGGTCGGGGCCATCTGCAGGTGCAGGCGCTCTCCGGTGTACGGCGAATGCCGGCGCACCACGTCCATGTCCAGTTCCACCCCCAGGCCCGGCTCGGTGGACGGGATGATGTAGCCGTCCTCCCACTGCAACGGCTTCTTCAGGACTTCGGCATGGAAGCCGCCCCAGGTCTCGATGCTTTCCTGGATCAGGAAGTTCGGCGTGCAGGCCGCCAACTGGAAGCTCGCCGCCGCGCCGATCGGGCCGTTGTACAGGTGCGGCGCGATCTGCGCGTAATGCGCTTCGGCCATGCTGGCGATCTTCTTGCCTTCGAGCAGGCCGCCGCAGCGCCCCACGTTCATCTGCAGGATCGACGCCCCGCCGGCCTGCAGCAGCTTGAAGAACTCGTACTTGGTGGTCAGGCGCTCGCCCGTGGCGATCGGGATGCTGGTCTTGGCCGCGACCTGGGCCATGGCCTCTTCCTGGCCCGGCGGCACCGGTTCCTCGAACCACAGCGGGTCGTACTTCTCCAGGCGCTTGGCCAGGCGGATCGCCGAAGACGGCACCATTTGCCCGTGGGTGCCGAACAACAGGTCGCACTGGTTGCCCACCGCCTCACGGATCTTGCGGCAGAAGGTTTCGCAGCGCTCCAGCACCTCCAGCGAGATCTGGTGCCCGGAGTACGCGGTGTACGGGCCGGCCGGGTCGAACTTCACGGCGGTGAAGCCCTTCTGCATGTTCTGCACCGCGCACTCGGCGGCCAGGTCCGGGTCGTCGTAGTCGTATTCGCCGCGGCTGTTGAGCGGGTACAGGTAGGTGTAGGAACGCAGGCGCTCGTGCACCTTGCCGCCCAACAGTTCGTAGACCGGTTTGTTCGCGGCCTTGCCGATGATGTCCCAGCAGGCCATTTCCAGGCCGCTGACCACGCCCATCATGGTCAGGTCGGGCCGCTGGGTGAAACCGCTCGAATAGGCCTGGCGGAAGAAGCGCTCGATGTGGTGCGGATCCTGGTCGAGCAGGTAGCGCTCGAACACGTCCTCGATGATCGGCAGCATGGCCTTGGGGCCGAAGGTGGCGGCGTAGATCTCGCCGACGCCTTCGATGCCGCAGGCGGTCCTGAGCTTGACGAACAGCCAGTACATGCCGCCGATGTGCGGTGGCGGTACGGCGACGATGTGGGTTTCAAGGGCGACGATTTTCATCTCAGGCACCTGCCTTGTTCGAGGATTTGCGATTGATCCGGGCCCGCAGGGCCAGCGCGGCGCAGGTGCCGATCAGGCCGACGCCGGCGATGTAGCCGAAGTAGAGCTTGTAGCCGAGCGCACCCGGGTACTGTTCGGTGAGGTAGCCGTTGATCAGCGGAATGAAGGCGTCGGGCATGTAGCCCACCACCGAGACGATGCCGATGGCCAGGCCGGTGATGCGCAGCGGGATGTCGCAGTTGTCGAGGATCGCCCAGTACAGGCCACGGATCGCGTAGGTCATCAGGCCGATGAAGATCACCGTGCCGATCAGCAGGCCCATGCTGTTGAGGGCCGGGAACACGATCAGTCCGACCATCGCCAACGAGGCCAGCAGCAGCGCCACGGTCAGCACCGAGATGTTGGAGAACTTGTCGCCCAGCCAGCCGCCGCCGATGCCGCCCACCGGGCGCATCCACAGCTTGATGGTGGTGATGGTGCCGGCCATCACGGCGGTCATGCCGCCCCCTTGCAGGTAGTCCGAGAAACTGTAGGTGGCCCAGAAGATGTGATAGCCGCAGAACACGATGGCGGTGACCAGCCACAGCTCGGGGATCTTCACCAGCGTGGCCAGGTCGGCCAGCAGGTTGAACTTGCCCTTCTCCACCGCCGGCGTGTCCTCCATCGACTTAGGGTCCTTGATCAGCACCAGCACGCAGCCGATGGCGATGCAGGTGAAGGCATAGAGGTAGACCACATGGCGGAAGCCTTCGGCGGTGGACTCGCCGCGGGTTTCGGTGGCGTAGGCGAACAGGCCCAGGGCCACCGTCGCCAGCAGCGCCTCGACCAGCCCGCGGCCGCCGTCGAGGATGCCGAAGAAGCGGCCCTGCTCAGAGTGGTGGGCGATCATCTTGACCCGTTTGAGCACCGAGGCCCAGAAGGTCAGGCCGGTGGTCAGGCCCCAGCAGCCAAAGATGATCATCAGGCCGGTCATCGACGGCGCCGTGGAGTACCACAGCCCCAGCGCGCCGGTGGCGACCAGCGAAAAGAAGATCAGGAAACGCGGTGCGATGCGGTCGGCCAGCCAACCGCTGGGCAGGTAGCTGAGCAGGAAAATCGTGCCGAGCATCGAGTACAGGTAGCCCAGTTCGCTGTGGCTGATCTGGAACACTTCGAGCATGGTGGTCTGGTAGACCTGGCGCAGGTACAGGATCGGGTAGATCGCACCGGCGGCCAGCACCAGCAGCATCAGTTGGACATAGCGACTTCCCTTGTCGCTGCGGCTTTGCGAAACCGAAGTGGAGCCCTGGACAGCAGCGGAGGATGCAGGCTTGGACATGGATGAGACCTCGGGCGACCCGGTGTCCGGGCGCCCCTGATAATTGTTTTTATAGGTGTAGCGTGAGGCGTGTCGCGGCGGATCAGTACTTCATGACCACCAGGCGGGTCTGGGTGAATTCGAGCATCCCGTGCTTGCCGTCGTCGCCGCCCAGGCCCGAGCGTTTCCAGCCGGCGTGGTAGCCCTGATACGGGTCGGCCGGGGTGCGGTTGACGTACAGCTCGCCGGCCTCGATGGCGTTGGCGACCTTCTGGGCGGTGCGGTAGTTCTCGGTGTAGAGCACCGACGACAGGCCGAATTGATGGTCGTTGGCCAAGGCCAGGGCCTCATCGATGTCGCGGTACTTGAGCACCGGCAGCACCGGGCCGAAGATCTCTTCCTGGACGATTTCCATGTCCTGGCGGCAGCCGCTGAGCAGGGTCGGCGGGTAGAAATGCCCAGGCCCCTCAGGCAGCACGCCGCCGCTTTCGAGCACGGCGCCGTCGGCGACGGCGCGCTCGACCATGGCGTGGATGTTCTTCTGCGAGCTGGCGTTGGCCAGCGGCCCCATCAGGCTGGCGTCGGTGGCGCGGTCGCCGAATTTCACCGCAGCGATTTTCGCCTTGAGCAGCGCCAGGAAGCGGTCGTGCACGCTCTCCTGCACGTAGACCCGCTCCACCGCCGTGCACAGCTGGCCGCAGTGGGTGGTCTTGGAACCGATGATCGCGGCGGCGGCGGCCTCAAGGTCGGCGTCGGCCTCGATGATCGCCGGGGTCTTGCCGCCCAGTTCCAGCGACGGCTTGGCGATGTTGGCCTTGCAGTAGTCGAGCACGGTGCGCCCGGCGTTGACGCTGCCGGTCAGGGTGATCAGGCCTACGGCCTTGTGGGTGCACACCACGGCGGCGGTGGCGTGGTCCATGGTCAGGATGTTGATGACGCCGGCGGGCATGCCCGACTGTTGCACGGCCCGGGCGATCTCGAACGCCGAGATCGGGGTGTTGTTGCTCGGGCGCACCACCACGGTGTTGCCGGCGATCAGCGCCGGGGCGACCTTGCGCAGCAAGGTGTAGACCGGGTAGTTGAACGGGATCAGGCAGGCGACCACGCCGATGGGTTCGCGGTGCAGGAACAGGTTTTCGTCCGGGCTGTCGCTGGGAATGATCTCGCCTTCGATGCGCCGCGCCCATTCGGCGTGGTAGCGGGTGATCTGCGCGGCGTAGCGGGCTTCGTTGCTCGCGTCGGCCAGGCTCTTGCCGGACTCGGCGGCCAGGGCGGCGCCGATGGATTCGGCGCAATCCTCCAGGGCGGCGGCGAAAGACCGCAGGTGTTCGGCGCGCTCGATGGCGGTGAGTTTGCCCCAGGTTTTCTGCGCGGCGGCGGCGGCCTCCACGGCGGCGGCGGCCTCTGCGGCGGTGGCGGCCGAGACCTGGCCGATCAACGCTTCGGTGGCCGGATTGTGAACCGCGATCAGCGCGGCGCTGGCCGGCTCGGTGAAGTGGCCGTTGACAAAATTTCGCTCGACTCGCATGTGCATCGCCCATCGTTTGTTTTTATCGATGGCGCCAGTCTTGCCCCGTTGCCGGCCGTGGACAAACGACTTATCGGGCGGACAAACATGCGAAAAACGAACGTTACCCGGTCTGGAGCGCACCGGGCACCTTGGGCTGCGACCGGCAGGGTTGCCCTGCGGTGCCCGGGCGGGCGCCTTCGCCAGCAGGCTGGCTCCCACAGGGGTTTTGTGGGAGCCAGATTGTTCAGACGGCGGCGGTGGAAGGCTCCAGTTGCCGCTGCGCCAGCCAGATCTCTTCTTGCAGCCATTGGCTGAACATCTGCAACTGCGGTGTGTGCGTCTGCTCCGGGCGGGTCACCAGCCAATAGGACTGATGCCCCTCCACGTGCACGTTGAGCACCTGGGTCAACTGCCCGCTGGCCAGTTCCGCCGCGACCATGTGCCAGTCGGCGATGGTGATGCCCAGGCCGTCGGTGGCCGCGCGGATCGCCAGGTCCAGCAGGTCGAACTCATAGCCGCCCTGGGTATCGACGCCGCTGATGCGCGCCGCGTCGAGCCAGTGCTTCCAGGTCAGGTAGCGCTGGTCCTCTTTGGCCAGCACGTGCAGCAGGGTCAGGCGATTGAGGTCGATGCCCTGTTCCCCGCCCTCGCGGGCATACAGCGAGGGCGCGCACACGGCGATGTGCCGCTCCTGGATCAGCAACGAGCTGTCGAGCCCGTCCCACTCGCCGTTGCCGAAGCGGATCGCGCAATCCAGCGTGTTGGTTTCCGCCAGGCTGTCCTGCAGACGGGTGGTGATGCTCAACTCCAGCTCAGGGTGCCGCTCGCGCAGGCGGCCCAGGCGCGGCATCAGCCAGCGGCGGGTGAAGGTCGGCGGCGCGTTGATGTGCAGGCGGTTGGAATGGGTCTTCTGCTGGATGCTGCGCACCGTCAGCTCGATCTTGTCGAACGACTGGTGCAGCGCCCGCAGCAGGATCCGCCCGGCCCCGGTCAGTTCCAGGTGATGGTGGCGGCGCTCCAGCAGGCTTTCGCCCAGCTGTTCCTCAAGCTGCCGCACTTGGCGGCTGACGGCGCTCTGGGTGACGTTGAGCAGTTCGGCGGCACGGGTGAAGCTGCCGGTGCTGCCGGCCACCTCGAACGCCTTGAGTGCGTTCAGGCCGGGCATTTTGCGTTTCATGGAAGGCACTCGAAACCACGGACAAGGCGCAAAGCTTCCCACGGATTCAAATGATTGTCCTACAGGATTTTCCGACTAACATGCGTTCGGCGAAGGTTTCCCCGCCGTTTTTATCGTTTGTTCAACCCCTGGCGGATCGCAAGACTGCGCGGCACTCCAATAAAAACAATCGAGAGCCGCTTTATGCCCTTCCCTGCTTCCTCGCGCCTGAACACGACGTCCCTCCTTCTGCTCTGCTGCGTCGCCGCCCCGGCGATGGCGGTGCAGGTCACCGACAACCTCGACCTGGGCGGCGCCGTCCGCGCCCGCTGGGACGTGGACCCGGACCGCGACATCCAGACCTTCGGCCTGGACACGGTGTTCCTCAGCGCCAAATACAACTCCGACACCTGGATCGGCGAGGCCCAGTACCGTTTCTACGGCCGCTCCTACCCCTACCGCTACACCAAGGACTACGGCGACATCCGGTTCGCCAAGTTCGCCTGGGCCGGCTACAAGTTCAATCCCGACCAGCAGGTGCAGGTGGGCCTGAACACCGTGCCGTTCGGCCTACAGCCGTACTTCGGCAGCACCTTCTACGAGACCCTGGGCAACGTCATCGGCCTGGAGGACGTGCAGCAGGTCGGCGCCAAGTACATTCAGCAGTCCGGCGACTGGAACGTCCAGGCCGGCTACTACCTGCGCCCGGCGTGGCAAGGCAAAGGCACCAGCAAGGGCGTCACCTATTCCAGCGTGGTCTCCGGCGCCGACAGCTACGTGGCCGACGGCAGCGACAACCAGGAACGCAACACCGTGGTGCTGCGCGTGGCCCGGGCGTTCGACCTGGGCCCATGGACATCCGAAGTCGGCCTCTCCGGCCTGACCTCGACCCTGGAGAACAAGGACACCGACCACAATGGCCGGCGCAACGCCGTGGCCGTGCACTACCTGGGCAAGAACGGCCCCTGGGGCGTGCAGCTTCAAGCGGCGCGCCAGCAGATGTCGCCGCGCAACGCCGGCACCGACGAACTGGTGACCCTGGGCGGCTACGACGGCACCTACAACATCGCCAGCCGCGGCAACCTGTACGTCGCCGACCTGAGCTACGACGTGGCCGGCAAGTACCTGTTCGATCAGGTCAGCGGCATCAAGCTCTACGCCAACTACAGTGCCTTCGACAAATCCGCCGACGCCTTCAAGACCTCCCAGCGGGTGATCCTCGGCAGCTCATTCTCGGTGAGCAAGCTGTGGGTGGCGGCGGAATGGCTGATCGGCAAGAACGACCCGTACATCGGCGGCAGCAGCTACACCCAGAGCCTTGGGGCGGGCGGGTCGGACCAGTGGGAAAACCAGCTGTACGTGAACGTCGGCTACTACTTCTGATCGAGGATCTGCGGCACCTTCAAGCATGCCATCGCGGGCCGGCTCCGGGCGGCGGTCCGACGATGGCGTGCGCCCAAACAACGCTTGCCTGCGCCAGGCATCGATAGTCAGATAGGCACCCCCTCAAAACAAAAACAAACCGTCCGGTCCGGAGTCCCGCCTCCATGCGCCAACTGCCCTCCCTCAATACCTTGCGCGTATTCGAAGAAGTCGCCCGCCACCGCAGTTTCAGCCAGGCTGCACAGGGGCTGAACGTCACCCAGGGCGCGGTCAGCCGCCAGATCAAGCAGCTGGAAGATTACCTGGGCGTCGCCCTGTTCGTGCGCACCCCGCAAGGGCTGACGCTGACCGAAGCCGGCAGCAACCTGTCCCCGCACTTGGCCGAAGCGTTCGATCACATCGAGCGCGCCCTGCAAGCCGTGCGCGTGCCCAACCTGCGCCAGCGCCTGCGGGTGCTCGCGCCGCCGACCTGGGCCACCCGCTGGCTGTCGCCGCACCTGCGTGCGTTCTGTCAGCGTTACCCGGACATCAACCTCAGCGTCACCAACCACGCCAGCCACGAGAGCCTGGCGGAGATCGATTGCCATATCCGTTTCGGGCTCGCGGCGGCCAGCCATTGCGCGAGCCGCTTGCTGGTGATGGAACGGCACATCGCGGTGGCCAGTCCGGAGCTGTTCGACTCAGGCCAAGCGCCGGAACTGCGCAGCGCGCCGCTGCTGCACATCCTGCACGACGGCAAGCGCCTGAAGGTCTGGGAGAACTGGCTGGCGGCCATGGGCCGGGACGACATCGACGCCGGGCAAGGGATCGAGTTCAGCACCCTGGACCAGGTGATCCACACCGCACTGGCCGGCGGCGGGCTGGCGGTGATCGACCGGCAGATGATCGAAAAGGAACTGGCCAACGGCAGCCTGCTGCCCATCACCCCGGTCGAAGTGACCGGCCCTTACGGCTACTGGCTGGACGTGGCGAACGACAAGCAAGGCCTGTCGAAGGTGAAGCTGTTCACCGATTGGCTGGAAAGGGTCAGCAATCCCTGATCGGCGGCCTGTGCACTGCGGCCGGCACGGACATCCCTGTTGCCTGCCCCACCGCTATCGCCGGCAGGCTGGCTCCCACAGGCATCTGCGGTGATGACAGATTCTGTGCCCACCACAAGACCCTGTGAGAGCTGGCTTGCCAACGATGAGGCCAGCACTGCCAACATCCCTGTTGCCTGACCCACCGCTATCGCTGGCAAGCCAGCTCCCACAGATATCCCGGGTGTCCCCAAGATTCATGCACACCACCAAAACCTGTGGGAGCTGCGGTGCGACGACTCGACTTGCCAGCGATGAGGCCAGCACTGCCGACATCCCTGCTGTCTGACCCACCGCTATCGCCAGCAGGCTGGCTCCCACAAGGGGCAAGCAGCCTAGACCGGGGCAACCGCCTTGGCGCCGGCCGGCAGTGTGCCTTCCACCGGGCTCTGGGCCTTGCACGCCTGGCTCAGCGTCAGCGACTTGGTCTCCGGCGCCCAGGCCCAGGACAGCAGCGCGCCGATGGCCAGGATCGCCGCCAGGATGCCCATGGTCGGGCTCAGGCCGATGCCCGCCACGCTCACCGGCAGCAGGAAGGTGCTGACGGCCGAGCCGAGTCGGCTGACCGCCGTCGCCAGACCGATGCCGCTGGCGCGCACCTCCGTCGGGAAGCTCTCCGCCGGGAACACACCGACCAGGTTGCTCACCGCCGACAGCACCAGGGTGAACAGCCCGAACACCAGCACCATCAGCCAGGCCGCGCTGCCCGGCAGCACCGCCAGCAGGAACAGCGCCACCGCCAGAATGACGAATGAGTTGATCAGGAACCCGCGCCGGGTGAACTTGATCGTGCACCAGATGCCGATCAGCGCGCCGAGGATCAGCAGCAGGTTGAGCATCAGCTCCGTGCCGAAGCCTTCGGCCAGGCCCATCTTCTGCAGGATCGACGGCAGGAAGGTGTAAATGGCGAAGTACGGCATGACGATGCAGACGAAGAACAGGCAGTTGAACGCCGTGCGCTTGCGGTACTCGCGGCTGAACAGCACCGCGTAGCCCGAACGCTGTTCCGTGGAACGGGTTTCGTCCAGCTCGACGTTGTCGCCCAGGTAGCGTTTCACAATAGCCCGGGCTTCGGCCACACGGCCCTGGTTGACCAGCCAGCGCGGCGATTCCGGCGTGCCGATCCGCGCGATGAGGATCAACGCCGCCGGGATCGCCGACGAGGCCAGCATCCAGCGCCAGGCGTCGTCGCCCAGGCTGAGCATGGCGGTGCCGACGAAGGTCGCGGCCACATAGCCGAAAGTCCAGATCACGCTGAACGAACCGAGCAGCACGCCCCGGTGCCGCTTCGGCGCGAACTCGGCGAGCATCGCGTGGCCGACGCTGAAATCGCCGCCCAAACCGATGCCGATCAGCACCCGGCACAGGAACAGGCCCATGGCGGTCTCGACATAGAACTGCATCACCGACGCCAGGGTGATCAGCACGAAGCTGACCAGGAAGATCTTCTGCCGGCCGACCTTGTCCGAGATCCAGCCGAAGAACAGGCTGCCGAGAAACAGCCCGATCAGCGCCGAGGAACCGATCAGCCCCTGCCAGAACGCATCCAGGTGCATCTGCGGGCTGAGCAAGGTGAAAGCGATGCCGATCAGGCCGAGGATGTAGCCGTCGGTGAAGTGCGCGCCGAAGGTCAGGCCGGCGATCTTGAGATGAAAGCGCCCGATGGGCAGGTCATCGATCTTTACGGGTTGAGCGGACATGTTCGTCTCCAATTGTTGTTATTGACGGAGAAACCGATTGCGCTTGCTTCATGATTCGCGGTGGAGGCGGTGTGTCAGTGAACTGGGCGTTGCCCGACACACCGTCTTCGCGGGCGAGCCTGCTCCCACATGGTTTGGCAGCGCCCACAGACTCTGTGGGGGCGGGCTGGCCTGCGAAGGCGTCAGCCCAGGCACCGCAGGCATTCGCCCCCGCAGACGGACCGAGCGGGCTAGAGCCCGCCCATCAGCAGGTACTTGATCTCCAGGTAGTCCTCCAGACCGTACTTCGAGCCCTCGCGCCCCAGGCCCGATTCCTTGATGCCGCCGAACGGCGCGACCTCCGTGGAGATGATCCCTTCGTTGATCCCGACCATCCCCGCCTCCAGGCCTTCGGCCATGCGCCAGACCCGGCCGATGTCGCGGCTGTAGAAGTACGCCGACAGACCGAACGGCGTGTCGTTGGCCGCCGCCAGCACCTGGGCCTCATCCTTGAAGCGGAAGCAGGCAGCCACCGGGCCGAAGGTTTCGTCCTGGGCGATGAGCATGTCGCCCCTGGCGTCGGTGAGGATGGTCGGCTCGTAGAACGTGCCGCCGAGGGCATGCCGGCGACCGCCGCACAACAGCGTGGCGCCCTTGTCCAGCGCATCGCTGACGTGGGCCTCGACCTTGGCCAGGGCAGCGGCGTTGATCAGCGGGCCCTGTTCGGTGTCGCCCTCCAGCGCAGGGCCGACCCGCATGGCGGCGACCGCCTCGGCGAGCTTGCCGGTGAAGGCTTCGAAGACGCCGTCCTGAATGAAGAAGCGGTTCACGCAGACGCAGGTCTGCCCGGTATTGCGGAACTTGGAAGCCATGGCGCCTTTGACGGCCGCGTCGAGGTCGGCGTCGTCGAACACAATGAACGGCGCGTTGCCGCCCAGTTCCAGCGAGACCTTCTTCAAGGTGTCGGCGGCCTGACGCATCAGCAGCTTGCCGGTGCGGGTGGAGCCGGTGAACGACAGCTTGCGCACCACAGCGGACGCCTGCAGCGCGCCGCCGATGGCCACCGCATCGCCGGAGACGATGTTGAACACCCCGGCCGGAATCCCCGCCTGCTCGGCCAGCACCGCCAGGGCGAAGGCCGACAGCGGGGTCTCCTCCGACGGCTTGAGAATCATCGTGCAGCCGGCCGCCAGCGCCGGGCCGACCTTGCGGGTGACCATCGCCAACGGGAAGTTCCATGGGGTGATCGCAGCGACCACGCCGATGGCCTCCTTGGTCACGATGATGCGGGCGTCGGCCTTGTGGCTCGGGATCACATCGCCGTAGGCGCGCTTGGCCTCTTCGCCGAACCACTCCAGGAAACTCGCGGCGTAGACCACCTCGCCCTTGGCTTCGGCCAACGGCTTGCCCTGCTCGCGGCTGAGCAAGGTCGCCAGTTCCTGCTGGTGGGCGAGCATCAGTTCGCTCCAGCGCTTGAGACGCTGGCTGCGCTCCTTGGCGGTGAACGCGCGCCAGGCCGGCAACGCGCGGTCGGCGGCTTCGATGGCCAGGCGGGTTTCTTCGGCGCCGGCCTTTTGCACCTCGGCGATCACCTCACCGTTGGCCGGGTTGAGCACCGGGTACGTCGCCCCGCCCTGCCCCCACTGGCCGTCGATAAAATTGCCGTGACGGATCAGCCCGCTCATGCCACCGCCTCCTGCAAGGTGAAGCGCTCATGGCCCGGACGCGGCGTGCGCAGGATGCGCTTGCCGGCGGTGTAGTCGTTGATCACGTCGCACGGGGTGTAATTGCGTTCCAACTCATGCAGCTCTTCGGCGTCGAGCCGGGTGTCCAGCGCCGCCAAGGCGCTGTCGAACTGCGCCGTGGTGTCGGCGCCGACCAGCATGCAATCCACACCCGGGTGGTGGGCGACCCAGGCCTGGGCGATCTGCGCGTTCGACACGCCGCGGGCACGGGCCACGCGCTGCACCGAACGGGCGATCTCGAACGAGGCCTCGTCGCTGTACATCTGTTGGGTGAAGAAGTCGGTCTGGTTGCGGGTCGACTGCACGTCGCCGGTCAAAAGGCCCCGGGCCAGCGGGCTGAACACCGACACGCCGATGCCCTGGTCGCGGCAGAACGGGATCATCTCGCGCTCTTCCTCGCGGTAGGCGCAGTTCAGCTGCAGCTGCATGTTGATCGGCTTGACCCAGCCGTTGCGCGCGCAGGCCATGAGGAGTTTGGCCAACTGGCCGGTGAGCATGGTGGACACGCCGATGTAGCGCGCCTTGCCCGAACGCACGATGTCGTTCAGCGCGCCCATGGTCTCTTCGACCGGGGTGTTGACGTCGAAGTAATGCAGCATGAACACGTCGACGTAATCCATGTCCAGGCGCTTCAGCGAAGCGTCGATGCTGTCCATGATGTGCTTGCGCGAATGGCCGCTGGCATTGAGGCCGGTGCGGGTGCCGTAGCCGACCTTGGTGGTGATCACCAGATCCTCGCGCCGGGCCAGGCGCTTGACGATGCGCCCCACCACTTCCTCGCCGACGCCGGCGGAATAGAAGTCCGCCAGGTCAATGAAGTTCACGCCGTTGGCCAGGGCGTGGGCCACGATCGGCTCGCTCTGCTTTTCATTGAAGATCCACGGTTTCCAGTCCGGGGTGCCCATGTTCATGGTGCCCAGGCACAGGCGGGAGACTTGCAGGCCGGAGTTGCCCAAACGGATGTATTGCATGGCGCGGACCTCAGGCTTTGGGGGTGTAGAAAGGGTTGCCGATGTGGTTGACCACATCCTTGAGCTGCGCGGTTTCCGGCTTGCCGGTCAGGGCGGCGCGGATCGCGGTGCGGCAGGCGTTGTAGTTGTTCAGGTACACCGCATCGAGGTCGTCGCAGGCCGGGTTGACCCAGTTGGCGGTGACGATCGCCCACTCATCCTCGGCTTCCGGCGGCAGCGTGCCGTCGAGCAGCGCTTCGAGCACGGCCTTGGCGATCCCGGCCTGGGACGCGCCCCAGGTGGCGTTGCCGTGCAGGTCGCCGACGATGGCGGCCTTGTTCACGTAGAGGGTCATCGGCTTGACCGGGATGTTCGGCTGGGCGATCACCATGAACGGGCAATGGCCCTGGCTCGGCGAGGCCAGGCTGTTGGCGAACGCCTGCCCCGCCGGACCGTTGCGCGGGCCGATCAGGATGTTGATGTGCGCGGCGTTCACGCCCGGGCCTTCGAAACCTTCACCGATGTAGAGGTCGAGTTCTTTCATCTGTCATTACTCTGGGTGGCGCGGAGGGATCAACAACGGACGCAGGGAGACGTGGCGGGGCAATCGGGACATGGCTGCAAACGCTCTCTGGTTGTTATTGATGAGCTGTGTTTGCGATTTTTTAGCATCGGGTGCCGAGCGGGCCGTAACCATTAAAAATCATGGGGCAATGACTTTTGGTCATAGCCTGGGCGCGGGCAAAAAAAATCCCGCCCTTGCACTCAGTCAAGGGCGGGATCCTGTGGCTTTACGGGGTGATCAGGCGACCACGGGGATCATCGGATCCGCCGCCGCCAGCGCAACGGTGCGGTCAGCCGCCGGCGGGTAGATCCACTGGGTGTTGATCTGGGTCTTGAGCGACTTGCCCTCTTCCTTCTCCAGCTTCACCTGGCGATCCCAGCCTTCGGTGTACACCGCGCCCCACGCGCCCAGGTCCAGGCAGGTGACGTACTTGGGCTGGCTGTACGGCGTCGGCTCGACCCCGAGGATCTGCGCGGCCACGTTGTTGCCCGCATGCCGGCCCAGCGAAATGGCGTGTTGGCAGGTCATCAGGGCGAAGTTGCCGATGTCGTCGGTGGCGGCGTAGGCCACATCGCCGGTGGCGAAGATGTCGTCCTGGCCGATCACTTTCAGGTGCGCATCGACGTGCAGGCGTCCCTGACGGTCGCGCTCGGCGGGAATCTGCTCGGTCAGGGAACTGGCGCGTACGCCGGTGGTCCAGACCACGGTGTTCGCCTCGATGCGCTGACCGTCGGACAGGGTCACGCCGTTTTCATCGACCGACAGCACCGACACACCCAGTCGCCATTCGACGCCCAGCTCTTCACTCGCCTCGGCGATCTTCACGCTGATGGCCTCGCCCATGGACACGCCGATCTTCTGGCCGCGATCCACGACGATCACCCGGATGTCCGCTTGCTCGCCCAGCACTTCGCGAAGGCGTGCCGGCATTTCGGTCGCCGTCTCGATCCCGGTGAAGCCGCCGCCGGCCACCACCACGGTGTTGCGCGCCGGGCTCTGAGGGCGGTCGGCCAGGGCCTTGAGATGGTTCTCCAGGCGGATCGCCGATTCGATCTGGTCGACATCGAACGCATGCTGCGCCACGCCCGGGGTGTCCGGCAGGGCCAGGCCGCTGCCCGAGGCCAGCACCAGCTTGTCGTAGTGGAAGACCTGCCCGGCGCCGGCGGCGTCGGTGTAGCCCACGGTCTTGGCCTGCACGTCGATGCTGTGCGCCGCGCCCTTGATGAAGTGAACGCCGACCGCTTCGAACAGTTCGCCGAGCGGCGCGGCCAGTTGATGGGCGTTCGGTTCGTAGAAACGCGGACGCACGCGCAGCTCGGCCTGCGGCGCAAGGACGGTCACGTCGATGTTGTCCCGGTTGTGGATGTCCACCAGGCGCGTGGCGCTCAACGCGCTCCACATGCCACCGAAACCTGCGCCGATCACCAGAATGTGCTGTTTCATCGTTGTCTCCCGGCACGTGGCCAAGTCATGGAAAAAGGTTGGGCGGGATTGCCCGCCGGGGTGCCGACCTACGCGTTGAGGATTCAGGCGCAGCGGGCATCCCTGTCGACAACGGCGACTCTATTGGTCGCCTTTAGAATCGACAAGTCAGATTTTACGATCATTGAAATCGAAAATTTCGATAGCTATTCGTAGAAAACGGCCTGGCAACGACGCTGCATTTCTAGGGAATAGGCCGAAAAGCCCTACTCCAGAACCAGAAAACCCTGGCGTCCCCACATTTGCCGCCCCCTCCAAGGCCTGATAACATCGGCGACAACTGAAGTCGGAGATAGCTATGTCGCTTTACAGTGCGGGGGTCGAATACGGCATCCACTGCCTGATCTTTCTGGTGGGCAACGGCGGCGACAGCCGCGAAGCGAGCGTGCGCGACCTGGCGGACCTGCAAGGCGTGCCGCTGGACTACCTGGCCAAGATCTTCACCAAACTGGCCAAGGGCAAACTGGTGACCGCCACCGGCGGCGTGCGCGGCGGTTTCACGCTGGCGCGGCCGGCGGACGAGATCACCCTGCTCGACATCGTCAACGCCATCGACGGGCGCAAGAACATTTTCGAATGCCGCGACATCCGCGGCCGCTGCGCCTTGTTCGAGGGTTCGCCGCCGGACTGGGCGGTGGAAGGCACCTGCTCGATCCACGCGGCGATGCTGACCGCGCAAAAGCGCATGGAAGAAGCGCTCGCCCAGCAGACCATCCTCGACATCGCCAGGAGGGTCGGCCGCAAGGCACCGCCGCAGTTCGGCAGCCAAGTGGAAGACTGGATGCAGGAGCGGCGCGACAAAAAGGCCGGCGGCGCTTCGATCCCCCTCGTCGACCTTTCCGACTGATCCCTCGGCGCACAGGCAAAAAAAAAGCGGAAACCGTCACCCGGTTTCCGCTTTTTTCACGCAGGTCAGACCGCCCTCAGAGGCAATCGCGCACGGCCTTGCGCAACGACCCGGACTTGGCCCACGGCGGCCCCTGGTACAGGGACACCCGGCTGCCGTCCTTGTACTTGACGATGTCCAGGATCTCGTCCGCCGTGACGATGCTCGGCGCGGTGATGCGGTAGCCGTTGGAGATGGCGGTCTGGGTGGTCTTGGGGATGTCCTGCTGCCACAGCGGCAGCACGCAGGCGGCGTAATCCTTGGGGGCCTTCGCGCTGGTCTTGTTGACATTCGGTTCGCCCGGCACCAACGAGGCCGGCAACGAACAACCGGCCAACGCCGCCAACAGCATGCCCCCGATCAACATCCGCATGGTGAATCCTTCATCGTCAAAAAACGCGAATGTACCCTGTAACTGTGCGGACATCCATCGTGGCGCACTGCCTTCAGCGACCCGCCGCCACGGCGCCGAAGCCTGATCGGCATCCGTTCAGCCCGCCGACAGGCGACCCTTGCCCCGCCTCCCGAAAATGCGGCTACTCTTCTGTACCGAGAATGTTCCGGAGGTGATCATGCGGCTCAACGAATACGAACACGAACTACAGCGCGACCTTCAGAGCGTCGCGTCGGATCTCAGGTGGTCGGCGGTCGACCTCAAGCGCATCGCCGAGCAATTGCGCAAGTCCGGCAACGAAGCGGACGCCCAGGCGGTGCTCAGGTCCTGCGAAGTGCTGCAAAGCGACGAGGAACGCCTGCAACTCTACGCCAAGGAGGTGAAGGCCCGGGCCATCAGCCGGGTCAAGGTGCACTGAGCCCCGCCGCCCAACCATTCACCCAATCAGACACCCAACAAAAAGCCCCGGACATCCGGGGCTTTTGCGTCTTGGCCCTGAGAGCCTCAGACCCTCAGCCCGACCGGCGGGCGCGGGTGCGGCTCTTGTAGCCCGGCAGCGCGGCGGCATACGCCAGCGCCTCTTCCCGGCTGGCGAACGACGCCAGCCGGTCGCCCTCGGTGCAGACCCGCCAAGGGCCGTTGTTGACGCTGAGCACGTCATAACCGTTCATGTGCATCTTGTTCAACATCGCAATGCTCATAGGCACCTCCTGTCCGCTCGCGATGAAACAGTTTCACGCTTGCACCTTACACCCCCACCGCGGCACTGTGCCGACCGGACGTCGCACCGGCCCACGTCAACTCTGCGGCACTTTTGTGACCTGTCGGCCCTCAGAACCTCTAAGCCCTTGCGCGGCGCGGATATTGCAGATTCGTGACAGTTTTATGACAAACGGCAATCGGGTAACAAATGAAAGTACGTGCAACCGTGATCTGCGAACAGAACCGGCACATTCTCCTGGTGCGCAAGGCCCATTGCCGCTGGACGCTGCCGGGCGGCAAGGTCGAGCCCGGCGAGACGCGGGCGCAGGCCGCCGTGCGGGAACTGTTGGAGGAAACCGGCCTGATCGCCGAGGACATGCTGTGCCTGATGGAACTGCAGAGCGGCAGCACCCGCCACCACGTCTATGAGGCGTCTGCGCCGGATCCGGCCCTGGCCAGGCCGCAGAACGAGATTGTCGATTGCCTGTGGCAGCCGCTGGACGAGGTGCACGCCCTGAACGTCAGCGAGGCGACCTTGCGCATTGTCCGCGCCTTCCGGCGCAGGCTCTGAGCGCTCAGCCGGCGAACGCCCGGCGGCCGGCGCTCATTTCGGTGCGCAATTCACCGATGAAATTGGAAATGTCACGAATGGTGACCAGATGCTCCGGCGAAACGCCGTTGAGCAGCAGATCGACGCGCCCGCTTTCAGGCTCGTACACCTTGATCTGCAACAGACCCTGGGCATTTTCGGTGCAGTCGCAGTACAAGGGCCGGAACCCGGACTCCACGATGCGGCAAATATCGGCGATGGCAAGCATGGGCGCAGCCTCACAGGCGTCTGATCCTTCGACCGGTTGAGCATAGATGAGCCCTGCGCACTTTGCTGCGTCAGCAAATGCCAACCGTTTCACATCCCTGGCATACGCCCGTCAGTGGGCGTTGCGGTCCCAGATCCAGTTCCAGATCCCCGGCAGGCGCACCGGATCCGAACTCTGACGGACGGTGCGGGCCAGCGCCGCTTTCTCCAGTGCCGCATGATCGTCGTAGAACGGCTTGTCCGCCAGCCGCACACCGGTGGCGGCGGCGCTGTCGAGCAGGATCTGCAGGTACTCGCGGGCATGGCGCGCGGTGTAGCGGTTCAGGTCATGGAACGTCACCACCACCGGTATCACCCCGTCGACCGTCGGCAATTCGCCGAGGGCGATTCGCTCGCGGACTTCCGACAACTGGCGCAGCATGTTCGCCCGGCGCCTGGGGCTGGCGTTGAAGCCCCAGATCTTGCCGTCGTTGGCGCTGAGGTCCGTCAGCAGCACGCTCAGGCCGTGCCGCCGATAGGCGGCGAACGTGCGCTTGTCGTAGTTCCAGAACGGCGGACGCAGCAGCACCGGCGGCCCTCCGGTGATGGCGGCGATGTCCGCGGTGCCGTTGGTCAGCGCCTCTTCGAGCTCCGCAGGCTCCAGCGAACGGTGGTTGGTGTGCCAAGGGGTCGCGGTGTGGAAGCCCAGCACATGCCCTTCGGCGTGCTCCCGGCGCATGAGGCTGCGGCCGATGTCGCTGTTGCCGGCCCGCGGGGCGCGGGTCTGGACGAAGAACACCGCCTTCAGGTCCGGCTGCACCGGGTTGGTCTTGAGGCTGTCGAGCACGGTGGCGGTCGGGTTCCAGAAACTGGAGGCGCTGGGGCCGTCATCGAAGGTCAGCAGAAAACGCACCGGCGCCTGGGCCTTGAGCCGGGTCTCGGTCTGCGGGGTCATCTCGATGGGTGCGGCGATGCACCCGGCCAGCCCGAGGGCGACGGCCACTACGCTGAACAGCCTGAACCAATGCTTCATGTCTTGCCTTGCGCCCGACCGTGACGGTCATGTTGTCGATTGGCAAAACTCCCTCGCCGCCGTCGCCTCCCTGCGCCCCGCCAGAGCGGGCCGGAGTTGGATCAAGGCCGTCGTCTTTGGTTCCGGCGCCCGTTCGAGGCCCCTGCGCCTCTGTTCCCCTGGCTGCATTTATACGCGCAACTAAGCTCAAAGCTGTAGATCTCGTTTGCCGGAGGTTCGGCGGATGTGCGGACGACTGTCGCAGTACCGGGGCATCCACGATTTCGTGGCGGTCCTGAGCATTCCCGATGCGCTGATCAATCACGTCGGCGACGCGCCGCTGGCCCGCTACAACGCCGCGCCCACCACCTCGCTGGCCATCCTCCATCAGCACGAACATCGCCTGCACGCCGACAACCTGCGCTGGGGCTGGCGCCCGCACTGGGCCAAGGACCGCGCGGCGCCGATCAACGCGCGGGTGGAAAAAGTCGCCCACGGCCCGTTCTTCCGGGCGATCTGGCGACACCGGCTGATCGTGCCCGTGGACAACTGGTTCGAATGGGTGGACGGCCCCGACAAAAGCCGACAGCCCTGGCTGATCCGTCGCGCCGACCATGGCGCGATTTTCTGCGCGGCCATCGGTCAGTTTCCGACACCCGGCACGCCGCCAAAGGAAGACGACGGCTTTGTCATCATCACCGCCGACAGCGAAGGCGGCCTGCTCGACATCCATGACCGGCGCCCGCTGGTGCTGCCCGCCGAGCGGGTGAACGAATGGCTGGATCCCGCCACGCCCGCCGAACGGGCTGAGCAGATGCTGCTGTTCGACACCGAACCGGCTTCCGTCTTCCAATGGCACAAGGTCGATAAGGCCGTCGGTAACGCCCGCAATCAGGGTGCACAATTGATTCAGCCGACGGATTAAATAAACCCCGGGGCGGAACGTCATTCAGAGGAGAGATTCGCGTGCTGTCCCCCTGCGTTACAGGGGGTGTATCAACCGCGAGACAACACCGTGAAACAATCGTTCGAGCGAACTAACCGCCTGTCTGACATTTCAATCGTCATACATACATTTAGATGCACTACGGATAGCATGCGCGCCGCATTTCCAATTGGCACTTTAGTTGACCGAAGAGTCAACAGACCAGGAATCCCCGACAAACTCAACATCCTTGCAGAGAACCAAGTTGCGCGACGATTTTGCAATCAAACAGGCCCGCGGCCTGGAGTGTATTCACCTGTCCATGACAGAGCGCTTTCAACTCGACTGTTTTATCGGCCACTACATAAAGACCCGAAACCTGCGTGACGTACCCGATATCGACCGCATCCTGCGCACCACGCTCGAAAGCTATCCCTGCCACCCGCCGGTGATGGTCAACGAGCTCAACGCCTGGATCGACAAGACGTTGGGCTATCGGGCTTCCCACCCCGATTTCACACAGCTGGACGATCTCTGAACCCACGAAAAAGCCCCGCGCATGCGGGGCTTTTTCGTTTCAGCCGTTCAGGGTTTCAAAGGACGTTCCTGATCGCGGTCGGACAACTCACGGCTGTCGTCATGTTTCCAGGTCTGTTCTTTGTGCTTTTCCCGTTCGATCTCTTCTTCGCTCGGTTCATCGTCATCGATGGGTGCCGGAGGTCTTTGCTCGTTCGCCATGTTCGCCTCGCTTTCGCCAATCATCCTTAAAGCGTAGAACACTTTGTGACGTGCAACTTACAGCCACCAGCGCAACAAAAAGAAGAACGCCATGCTCAACAGCATGCTCAGCAACGTATTGCGCGTGTAGATCACCAGCCCCACCGCCACCAGCGAACTGAGCAGGTAGGGGTTGTCCCAGTGCAGGTTCAGTTGCTTGTCCGGCATGAACACGATCGGCCCGCAGATGGCGGTCAGCATGCCCGGCACCGCGAACCCGAGAAACTGCCGTGCGTTGCTGCTCAGGCGCACCGGCAAGCGTGGCTCCAGGAACACGTAGCGGTTGAGGAACACCAACAGGCCCATGCCGAAGATCACTGCCCAGACCATCACGTGCGCTCCCGATACAGTTTATTGCAGACAAACCCCGCCGCCATCCCGGCCAGCCCCGACAGAACCAACGCCGAACCCCACTGCCAGTAACTGAACAGCACCGAGCAGAACAGCGACACCGCCACGCAGACCACGGTCGGCACATCGCGCACCACCGGGGTGATCAGCGCGATGAAGGTCGCGGCGATGGAGAAGTCCAGGCCCAGGTGCTCCAGCCCCGGAATGCTGCTGCCCAGCACGATCCCGGCGAGGGTGAAGAGGTTCCAGGCGACGTAGAACGTCAGACCCACGCCCAGGGCGTACCAACGGTTGAACTGCTGGCGGTCGTGCTGGCTGGTGAGGGCGAACAGCTCGTCGGTGAGCAGAAAGCCCAGGCCCAGGCGCCAGCGGCCGGGCAGCGGCGAAATCACCGAACGCATGCTCATGCCGTACAGCAGGTGCTGAGAGGTCAGCAGCGCCGTGGTCAGCAGAATGGAAAACAGCCCGGCACCGCCCTTGAGCATGCCGATGGCCACCAACTGGGCGGCGCCGGCGAACACGATGGTCGACAGCCCCTGCCCTTGCAGCGGGGTGAGGTTGGCCTCGATCGCCATGGAGCCGGCCAGCAGGCCCCACGGCGCGGTCGCCAGGGATAACGGCATGATCGCCGCCGCACCGCGAAGGAACGCACGGCGCGGCATGAGTGAGTCAGACATAACGCTCTTCAACCGGGAAACAGGGCCGCCGACTCTGCCATTGAACGCCCGTTCGTGGCTTGAACAATCTTGCGCACTTGGGGCCGCCATCGCCAGCAGGCTGGCTCCCACAGGGGAATGTGTGTGCACCCCGGAACACTGTGGGAGCCAGCCTGCTGGCGATGACGTCAATCCGGACACCACAGGCCCAAGGCCGTTTGCGGTGTACGCAACACTTGCGAACGACAGAGATCACTGTGGGAGCGGCGGTGCGACGATTCGACTTGCCCGCGATGACGGCGGCACAGACACCCTCCCTCCGTACTGGCGTACCATGAGCCCCATCCACCACCGCGTCAGGGAGACGACATGCTGTACCGAATCGCCGCCGACGGCCTCGTGCTGTTCCATCTGCTGTTCATTCTGTTCGTGCTGTTCGGCGGCCTGCTGGCGCTCAAGTGGCGGCCCGTGGCTTGGCTGCACCTGCCGGCGGCCACCTGGGGCGTGCTGGTGGAAGTGCTGCACCTGACCTGCCCGCTGACCTACTGGGAAAACCTGATGCGCCACGCCGCCGGCCAGACCGAATACGCCGGCGGCTTCATCGAGCATTACGTCTGGCCGATCATCTATCCGGCGGGCCTGACCCCGCAGATCCAACTGGCGCTGGGCAGCGTGGTGCTGGCGGTCAACCTGCTGGTGTACGGGCGCCTGATCCGCCGGTGGCAGCGGCGGCGCGCCGCGCGCATTCCGTTCTAGCGGGCGGCGGGCTTCAACGCTTGCAGCCAGGCCGGGTCGAGGCGCGTCTGACCGGGGTCGATCCCCAACGCCTCCATCCGCGCCTGGTGCTGCTCGGCTTCACGCCGCAACTGCCCATGATCGCTGGAGTTGCCGTCCAGTTCATGCATCTGGCCCAAACCCAGGTGATAGAAGCGCAGCACCTTCATCGCCGTCGGATCATCCCGCTCCACCGCCGCCGTCACCTGATGCATCACATTGGTGACGCTCATCAGGCTGCGCTTGAGCCGCCAGCCGTACACCGCCGGCGCCATCCAGGCCTGATGCCAGAAACGAGCGCGCAGCAGCGCCGCGGTCAGCAGAAAACCGACCACCACCCCGCCGACGTTGAACCGCAGGTTGTCGCCGCCCGGCTCGCCGAACAGCGCGACCGCCGCCGTGGACAACGACATCGCCAGCACCACGAACAGCGCCGCGATGGCCAGCGTGCTGCGCCGGGTCTGCCGGCGGTAGGTGACAGGATCGATCGGCTGGATTTCGAACATCGCGACAGGCTTCCAAGTCTTGGGTTAAAAAGAGGCTGACGCATTATCGCCAACGGGGCGGATTTAGCTATGCTGGAGCGCCCTTTCATCTTTTCACCGTCCGACGGGGACATGGCGACACCACGCAATCCGTGCCACATTCATTCATGGATACACACCATTCGGATGCCGTTGGCCCGCTTCACCGCAACGGCATCGTTTTAAGGATCACCGCATGACCCAACGACACGTCATCAATGCCTCGGTCAGCCCCAAAGGCAGCCTGGAAACCCTTTCCCAACGTGAAGTCCAGCAACTGAGCCAAGCCGGATCCGGCAGCACCTACACCCTCTTCCGCCAGTGCGCCCTGGCCATCCTCAACACCGGCGCCCATGTCGACAACGCCAAGACCATCCTGGAAGCCTACAAGGACTTCGAGATCCGCATTCACCAGCAAGACCGCGGCGTGCGCCTGGAACTGCTGAACGCTCCCGCCGACGCCTTCGTCGACGGCGAAATGATCGCCAGCACCCGCGAGATGCTGTTCAGCGCCCTGCGCGACATCGTCTACACGGAAAACGAACTCGATGCCCTGAGCATCGACCTGAGCACTTCTCAGGGCATCAGCGACTACGTCTTCCACCTGCTGCGCAACGCGCGCACCCTGCGGCCGGGCGTCGAGCCGAAAATCGTCGTGTGCTGGGGCGGCCACTCGATCAACACCGACGAATACAAGTACACCAAGAAGGTCGGCCATGAGCTGGGCCTGCGCAGCCTCGACATCTGCACCGGCTGCGGCCCGGGCGTGATGAAAGGCCCGATGAAGGGCGCGACCATCGCCCACGCCAAGCAGCGCATCCACGGCGGCCGCTACCTGGGCCTGACCGAGCCCGGCATCATCGCCGCCGAGGCGCCGAACCCGATCGTCAACGAACTGGTGATCCTGCCGGACATCGAAAAGCGCCTCGAAGCCTTCGTGCGCGTCGGCCACGGCATCATCATCTTCCCCGGCGGCGCCGGCACCGCCGAAGAGTTCCTGTACCTGCTGGGCATCCTGATGCACCCGGACAACGAAGGCCTGCCGTTCCCGGTCATCCTCACAGGACCCAAGCACGCCGCGCCGTACCTGCAGCAACTGGACGCCTTCGTCACCGCCACCCTGGGCGAAGCGGCCAAGGGGCATTACCAGATCATCATCGACGACCCGGCCGAAGTCGCCCGGCAGATGACCCAGGGCCTCAAGGCCGTGAAGCAGTTCCGCCGCGAGCGCAACGACGCGTTCCACTTCAACTGGCTGCTGAAGATCGACGAGGGCTTCCAGCGCCCGTTCGACCCGACCCATGAAAACATGGCCAACCTCAAGCTCCACCGCGACCAGCCGCCCCACGAACTGGCGGCCAACCTGCGCCGGGCGTTTTCCGGGATCGTCGCCGGCAACGTCAAGGACAAGGGCATCCGCCTGATCGAGGAACACGGGCCGTACCGGATCCACGGCGACGCCGCGATCATGCAGCCGCTGGACCTGCTGCTCAAAGCCTTCGTCGCCCAGCACCGGATGAAACTGCCGGGCGGCGCCGCGTACGTGCCGTGCTACCAGGTCGTGTCCTGACAGGCTGAACCTGTGGGAGCGAGCCGTGTCAGTCACCCTTGCGGGTGGCTGGCCCACCGTCATCGCGGGCAGGCTCGCCCCCACACCGTTCTGCAGCGACCACCGATTGCGCATTCGCCGCCGTTCCCCTGCGGGAGCCAGCCTGCTGGCGAAAGCATCAGCTTAGACACCGCCGGATCAGGGCAATGAAGATCCGGACAAACCAACAACAAGAGCGCCAGCCATGGACCACATCAACCACATCCTGATCGTCGACGACGACCGCGAGATCCGCGAGCTGGTCGGCAATTACCTGACCAAGAACGGCCTGCGCACCACCGTGGTCGCCGACGGCCGGCAGATGCGCAGCTTTCTGGCCGCCAACACCGCCGACCTGATCGTGCTCGACCTCATGCTGCCCGGCGACGACGGCCTGGTGCTGTGCCGCGAACTGCGCGCCGGCAAGCACAAGGCCACGCCGATCCTGATGCTCACCGCCCGGGACGACCAGACCGACCGCATCCTGGGCCTTGAGATGGGCGCCGACGACTACCTGACCAAACCCTTCGCCGCCCGCGAACTGCTGGCGCGGATCAACGCCGTGCTGCGCCGCACGCGGATGCTGCCGCCCAACCTGCTGATCACCGAAACCGGCCGCCTGCTGGCGTTCGGCCGCTGGCGCCTGGACACCACCGCCCGCCACCTGCTCGACGAGGACGACACCCTGGTCGCCCTGAGCGGCGCCGAATACCGCCTGCTGCGGGTGTTCCTCGACCACCCGCAACGGGTGCTCAGCCGCGACCAGTTGCTCAACCTGACCCAGGGCCGGGAAGCCGATCTGTTCGACCGTTCCATCGATCTGCTGGTCAGCCGGCTGCGCCAGCGCCTGCTGGACGACTCCCGCGAGCCGACCTACATCAAGACCGTGCGCAACGAAGGCTACGTGTTCTCCTACGCGGTGGAGATGCTCGCCGAATCCTGATCCCCGCCGGCGATGGCGTCGGCCAGGACGCCATAGCAACCCGCCACTACCGATAAGCCTTGCTCTCTGACGCAAAAGCCCCGCTGATTGCGCGGGACAGGCAGCCCGCGCCCGTACTAAGCTGCGCGTTTGATTTTTCAGGGACGATCCATGAAACGCCTCGCCGCCTGTCTGCTGTCATTGCTGGCCCTGACGGCCCACGCGGCGGAGCTGCGCCTGCTCACCGACAACCATCCGCCTCTGCACTTTCAGGAAGGCGACCGCCTGGTGGGCTTCGGCGTGGACGTGGTGCAGGCCCTCGCGCAGCAGACCGGCGACCACATCCACCTGCAGCAGGTGCCGCTGCTGCGGGCATTGCGCATGGCCAGCGACTCGCCGGACACCGGTGTGTTCACCGTATTGCGCACCAACGAGCGCGACGACCGTTACCAATGGGTGGGGCCGCTGGTGGAGGTCGAGACCGCGCTCTATGCCCACGAGAACCTGCAGAAACCGGTGCGCAGCCTGCGCGAAGCCGACCACTTGGGGCGGATCACCGTGCCGCGCAAATGGCTGGCCTACAGCTATCTGCAAAAGCAGGACCTGAACAACCTCTACGGCGTGGAGACCCCGGAGCAGATGATGCGCCTGTTCAGCCTGGGGCGGACCGACTTCGTGGTCTCCGACACCCTGTCCAGCGCCACGTTGGCCCGCGAGCAGGGCATGGAGCCAGGCCGCCTGCAGTACCAGATGCCGCTGATGAAGCAGGACACCTACATCGCCTTCTCCCGCCAGACCGACCCCCGCCAGGTCGCCCGCTGGCAACAGGCGCTCGACGCCTTGCGCGCCGATGGCCGACTGGAGGAAATGCGCCAGCGTTGGTTGGTGGACAGCTTGCCGCGCTGAACCGAGCTTGCTTTTGCGGTGGCCTGTGGGGCCTCATCGCCGGATCACCGCCCGGGGCAAGCCCGCTCCCACACGTTGCGTAGCGTATGCAAGATTCGAGAACGACTGGATACCTGTGGGAGCGGGCTTGCCCGCGATGAGGCAGGCCAGAACGACTCCAGGCTAAAGTCCTGCCAACCTCGCCGCCAACGCCTTGGCCTGCGCCGCCACATCGGTGACCGCCGTGCTCTCCCACCACATCCCGCGCAACGGCGGCCCCATGGCGAACAGCCGCGCTGACGCTTGCCCCTGCGCATCCACCACCGCGCCATCCGCCGCCGCAGCGATCCCCAGCGCCAACGGTCCCGGCCGCACCAGCCCGCGCGCCAGCAGTTGCCTGGGCAGCGGACGCGCCACCCGGCGCCAGTCGTACTCGATGCCGCTGGAGTTGATCAGCGCCTGCCCCGACACCCAACACGTGTCCGCCTCGCCCCGGCGACGCAGGCAAATGCTCACCCCGCCCTCGGACATCGCCTCCAGCCCTTTATAGGAGGCGGCCTGAATGCTCAGCCGCCCTTCACGCTGCAGGCGCTCGACCACCTCGGCGCTCAACGGCGGCGAACGGTGGTGATGGCTTTCCCACCACGGCCGCACATGGCGCACGAACTGCCGGCGCTGGCCGTCGGTAGCCTGGCTCCACAAGCGGCCGATGTGCGCCCGCACCGTGTCCAGCGGCGCCTGCCAGTCGATGCCTTGGGCGATGGCATCGCGGCACTGCCGGCGCACCGCCCGCAGCAATTGGCGAGGGCTGCGGATACCGGGGTCTTCGGCAAGAAAGTCCACCCAGACCGGCGGCTGGCGGCGTACATGGGGCAGAAGGCCGTGGCGCGAGAACACCTTGATCGGCCCACGGTGCCCGGCCTGCTCCAGGGACACCACCGCGTCGACCATGGTCAGGCCGGAACCGATGATCAGCACCGTGGCGTGGGGATCGAGCCGGCGCATCGCGGCGACGTCCCAGGGGTCGAGCGCTGCGGCGTTCAGCCCGCTGGAGTGGGTCTGCGGTGTACGGGCGGCGGGGAACAGGCCGGTGGCGATGACAGCACGGGCACCTTGCAGGCATTGGCCATCGCTCAAGGCGACGCGCACCGAGCCGGCCTCGACCTGCACGTCCACCGCCTCCGCCCGCACATGCTCGACGGTCGAGCCGTGCGACGCGCCCGCCTGTTGCGCTTCGGCCAGACGTTGCTGCACGTACACGCCGAACAGGCCCCGTGGCGGAAACAGCTCGCTGACCGGCACCGATTGCCGCCCCGACTCCGGCCAGCCGCCGTCGGCGATGTGAGTGGTGAGCCATTGGGTCAGATCATCGGCGTTGTCCGGATCCACGCTCATGCGCGCCGCGTTGCCGTTGAGCGTGTGCCCCAGCTCCACCGCGCTGTAGGCCTCGCCGCGACCGAGTTCAGGCCGAGGCTCGACCACCAGGATCCGCCGCCGGCCCGGCAGGCGCAGCAGCTGCGCCGCCAGCAGCGCGCCGCTGAGGCCGCCGCCGATGATCACGATGTCAGCCTGACGGGTCGGGGAAGTCGCCTGTCCGTGTTCGGGGTGTGTCATCCGCTTCACCGCTCCGTCGTTGAGGTCATGCCACCTTAAGGGATCGGCCGGGGAATGTCCTGCCGCTCAGATCACCACGTTGCGCACGAAGCGCGCCGCCACGTCGCCGTCGTTACGGTAGCCGTGGGGCTGGTTGCTGGCGAACATGAAGAACTCGCCGGCGGCGATCCGCTGCGGGCGGTCGCCCAGCATCAGGGTCAGGCAGCCTTCGAAGACGAAGATCTGCTCGCTCCAGCCCTCGGCGTCCGGTTGCGAGGGGTACACCTCGCCCGGTTGCAGGCACCACTCCCATTGCTCCACCGCGCGGGTGGCGGTGGCCTTGGACAGCAGCACGGCCTTGCTGCCGGGAATGTTGCCGGCCCAGGCCAGTTCGTTGATGCGGCCCGGGTCGCGGTTGTCCGGCGCCTGGATCAGGTCGCTGAACGCCACGTCGAGGGCTTCGGCGATGCGGTCCAGGGTGGTCAGGCTGACATTGTTCTCGCCGGCCTCGATGGCCACCAGCATGCGCCGGCTGACCCCGGACTGCTCCGCCAGGGTGGCCTGGCTCATGTCGATGGCATGACGCAGGCGCCGCACGTTCTGGCTGACATGCTGGAGGACGGACGTCCGCGGAGGGGAATCTTTGTGCACTATATTGCTCACTCGGTGGGGTTGGGCAGTATACTGCGCAACGTTGGGCGCATTGTGCGTTCCCCTCCTCCTAGCGTGCAAGGTCATGATGTCGCTCAATTCCCCCCACACTTCCCCGCGTCTCCCCCGGTTCAGCAAGGCCGAAGCCGTGCTGGTGCTGATCACCATGCTCTGGGGCGGCACGTTCCTGCTGGTGCAGCATGCGATGACCGTCAGCGGCCCGATGTTCTTCGTCGGCCTGCGCTTCGCGGCGGCGGCCAGCATCGTGGCGCTGTTTTCGTGGAAGCACCTGCGCGACCTGACCTTGTTCGAACTGCGCGCCGGCGCCTTCATCGGCGTGGCGATCATGCTCGGCTACGGCTTGCAGACCGTGGGCCTGCAAAGCATCCCCAGCAGTCAGTCGGCGTTCATCACGGCGCTCTACGTGCCGTTCGTGCCACTGCTGCAATGGCTGGTGCTGGGCCGCCGGCCCGGGCTGATGCCGAGCATCGGGATCATGCTCGCGTTCACCGGCCTGATGCTGCTGTCGGGGCCGTCCGGGGCGTCGCTGAACTTCAGCCCCGGCGAAATCGCCACGCTGATCAGCGCCATCGCGATCGCGGCGGAAATCATCCTCATCAGCACCTATGCCGGCCAGGTCGATGTGCGCCGAGTGACGGTGGTGCAACTGGCGGTGACGTCGGTGCTGGCGTTCCTGATGGTGGTGCCGACCGGTGAGGCGATTCCTTCTTTCTCGTGGCTGCTGGTGTCCACCGCCCTGGGGCTGGGGGCGATGAGCGCGGCGATCCAGGTGGCGATGAACTGGGCGCAGAAGAGCGTGTCGCCGACCCGCGCCACCCTGATCTATGCCGGCGAGCCGGTGTGGGCCGGCATCGCCGGGCGGATCGCCGGGGAACGCCTGCCGGCGATTGCCCTGGTGGGCGCGGGGTTGATCGTGGCGGCGGTGATCGTCAGCGAACTGAAGACCAAGGCCAAGGGCGCCGAGGCCGACGCCGCCCTGGAGCGTGAGATCCAGGGTTGAATCATCGAGGGCGGCGGCGCCTGACCCGGCGCCATCGCCAGCAAGCTGGCTCCCACAGGTATCCCGGGTGTCCACAAGATCCACGTACGCCACCAAAACCTGTGGGAGCTGGCTTGCAAGCGATGAGGCCGGCACTGCCGACATCTCTGTTGCCTGACTCGACTTGCCAGCGATGAGGCCAGCGATCCGACGCAGAGGCCATCACCGGCGCCATCACGCTCCCTGAAACCATGTGAAGCAGGAAATTTCCGACTACCTTGTAGGATTCTGAGACATCCTGGCGTTTGGTGATCGGGGAACTGGCACGTATGATGCTTCACAAACTTCCGCAGATTAGAAGCCTATGTCCCTGATAGTTCTACTGCTTCTGCCTTTTCTGGGCAGCTGTCTGGCCGCGGTGCTGCCGCACAACGCACGAAACGCCGAATCCCTGCTGGCCGGTCTGATCGCCCTGATCGGCACCGTTCAGGTGGCGCTGCTGTACCCGCAGATCGCCGACGGCGGCGTGATCCGCGAGGAGTTCATGTGGCTGCCCAGCCTGGGCCTGAACTTCGTCCTGCGCCTGGACGGTTTCGCCTGGCTGTTCTCGCTGCTGGTGCTGGGCATCGGCACGCTGGTCTCCCTGTATGCCCGCTACTACATGTCGCCGGACGACCCGGTGCCGCGCTTCTTCGCGTTTTTCCTGGCGTTCATGGGCGCGATGCTCGGGCTGGTGATCTCCGGCAACCTGATCCAGATCGTGTTCTTCTGGGAACTGACCAGCCTGTTCTCGTTCCTGCTGATCGGCTACTGGCACCACCGCCACGACGCCCGGCGCGGCGCGTACATGGCGCTGATGGTCACCGGTGCAGGCGGATTGTGCCTGCTGGCGGGGGTGCTCATCCTCGGCCATGTCGTGGGCAGCTATGACCTGGACAAGGTCCTGGCCGCCGGCGACCTGATCCGCGCACATGCCCTCTACCCCGTTCTGCTTCCCCTGATCCTCATCGGCGCCCTGAGCAAGAGCGCCCAGTTCCCCTTCCACTTCTGGCTGCCCCACGCCATGGCGGCGCCCACACCGGTTTCGGCCTACCTGCACTCGGCGACCATGGTCAAGGCCGGGGTGTTCTTGCTGGCGCGGCTGTGGCCGTCGTTGTCCGGCAGCGAAGAATGGTTCTACATCGTCAGCGGCGCCGGCGCCGCCACGCTGCTGCTGGGCGCGTACTGCGCCATGTTCCAGAACGACCTCAAGGGCCTGCTGGCCTACTCGACCATCAGCCACCTGGGCCTGATCACCCTGCTGCTGGGCCTCAACAGTCCGCTGGCCGCCGTGGCCGCGGTGTTCCACATCCTCAACCACGCCACGTTCAAGGCCTCGCTGTTCATGGCCGCCGGGATCATCGACCACGAAAGCGGCACCCGCGACATCCGCAAGCTCAACGGCCTGTTCAGACTGATCCCGTTCACCGCCACCCTGGCGATGGTGGCCAGCGCGTCGATGGCCGGCGTGCCGCTGCTAAACGGCTTCCTGTCCAAGGAAATGTTCTTCGCCGAAACGGTGTTCATCAACGCCACCGCCTGGGTCGAAGCCACGCTGCCGGTCGTCGCGACCATCGCCGGCACCTTCAGCGTCGCCTATTCCCTGCGCTTCACCGTGGATGTGTTCTTCGGCCCGACCGCCACCGACCTGCCGCACACCCCGCACGAGCCGCCACGCTGGATGCGTGCGCCGGTGGAGCTGCTGGTGCTGACCTGCCTGGTGGTGGGGATTTTCCCGGCCCAGGTGGTCGGCCCGCTGCTGGCTGCGGCGGCCACACCCGTGGTCGGCGGCACGCTCCCTCAATACAGCCTGGCGATCTGGCACGGCCTCAACGCGCCGATGATCATGAGCCTGATCGCCATGTCCGGCGGCATCGTGGTGTACCTGCTGCTGCGCAACCAGCTCAAGCGCGGGCGCTTCAGCTTCCCGCCGCTGGTGGGCCGCTTCAACGGCAAGCGCCTGTTCGAGCGCAGCCTGGTGGCGATGATGCGCCTGGCCCGGCGGCTGGAGCGGCGGATCGGCACCAAGCGCCTGCAGGCGCAATTGTTCCTGATGGTGCTGGCGGCGGTGCTGGCCGGCCTGATCCCGATGCTGCACAGCAGCCTGAGCTGGGGCGACCGGCCGAAGATCCCGGGCTCCATCGTGTTCGTCACCCTGTGGCTGCTGGCGATCGCCTGCGCCCTGGGCGCCGCGTGGCAGGCCAAGTATCACCGTCTCGCGGCCCTGACCATGGTCAGCGTCTGCGGCCTGATGACCTGCGTGACCTTCGTCTGGTTCTCCGCGCCGGACCTGGCCTTGACGCAACTGGTGGTGGAAGTGGTGACCACCGTGCTGATCCTGCTCGGCCTGCGCTGGCTGCCCCGGCGGATCGAAGAGGTCTCGCCGCTACCCAACAGCCTGCGCAAGGCGCGGGTGCGGCGGGTGCGCGACCTGCTGCTGTCGGTGGCCGTCGGCGGCGGCATGGCGCTGCTGGCCTACGCGATGCTGACCCGCCAGACCCCCAACGACATCTCGTCGTTCTACCTCAGCCGCGCCCTGCCCGAGGGCGGCGGCAGCAACGTGGTCAACGTGATGCTGGTGGACTTCCGCGGCTTCGACACCCTGGGCGAAATCACCGTGCTGGTGGCCGTGGCCCTGACCGTGTACGCCCTGCTGCGCCGGTTCCGCCCGCCGAAGGAAAGCCTGCAATTGCCGGCCCAGCAGCGCCTGCTGGCGCCGGACGTGGTCACCGACCTGGTCAACCCGCGCTCGGCCAGCGACACCGCGCTGGGCTTCATGATGGTGCCGGCGGTGCTGGTGCGCCTGCTGCTGCCGATCGCGCTGGTGGTGTCGTTCTACCTGTTCATGCGCGGGCACAACCAGCCGGGCGGCGGTTTCGTCGCCGGGCTGGTGATGTCGGTGGCGTTCATCCTGCAATACATGGTCGCCGGCACCCAGTGGGTCGAGGCGCAGATGAGCCTGCGGCCGCTGCGCTGGATGGGCACCGGGCTGCTGTTCGCCACGGTCACGGGGCTGGGGGCGATGGCCGCCGGCTATCCGTTCATGACCACCCACACCTGGCATTTCAATGTGCCGTTGCTGGGCGACCTGCATATCGCCAGCGCGCTGTTCTTCGACATCGGCGTGTATGCGGTGGTGGTCGGCTCGACCCTGCTGATCCTCACCGCCCTCGCCCACCAATCGGTGCGGGGCCATAAAACCGCCGCCGCCAAAGGAGCCGTCTGATGGAAGAAGTCATCGCAATCGCCATCGGTGTGCTCGCCGCCTCCGGCGTCTGGCTGATCCTGCGTCCGCGCACGTTCCAGGTGGTCATGGGCCTGTGCCTGCTGTCCTACGGCGTCAACCTGTTCATCTTCAGCATGGGCAGCCTGTTCATCGGCAAGGAGCCGATCATCAAGGACGGCGTGCCCCAGGATCTTCTGCACTACACCGACCCGCTGCCCCAGGCGCTGGTGCTGACGGCGATCGTCATCAGTTTCGCCATGACCGCGCTGTTCCTCGTTGTACTGCTGGCGTCCCGGGGCCTCACCGGCACCGACCACGTGGACGGCCGGGAGCCTAAGGAATGATGGCGATGACTCATCTGATCGCCGCGCCGATCCTGCTGCCGCTCTTGACCGCCGCCATCATGCTGATGCTGGGCGAGCGGCACCGGCCGCTTAAGGCCAAGCTCAACCTGGCCTCCAGCCTCGCCGGCCTGGGGATCGCCCTGGCGCTGCTGGCCTGGACCCAGACCACCGGCGTGCCCGGCTCCATCGGCGTGTACCTGCCGGGCAACTGGCAGGTGCCGTTCGGCCTGGTGCTGGTGGTGGACCGGTTGTCGGCGCTGATGCTGGTGCTCACCGGGATCATCGGCGTCAGCGCCCTGCTCTACGCCATGGCCCGCTGGGACGGCGCCGGGTCGAGCTTCCACGCCCTGTTCCAGATCCAGCTGATGGGCCTGTACGGCGCGTTCCTGACCGCCGACCTGTTCAACCTGTTCGTGTTCTTCGAGGTGCTGCTCGCCGCCTCCTACGGCCTGATGCTGCACGGTTCCGGCCGGGCGCGGGTGTCGTCGGGGCTGCATTACATCTCGATCAACCTGCTGGCCTCGTCGCTGTTCCTGATCGGCGCGGCGCTGATCTACGGCGTCACCGGCACGCTGAACATGGCTGACCTGGCGCTGAAGATTCCGCTGGTGCCGGAGGCCGACCGTGGCCTGCTGCATGCCGGCGCGGGCATCCTGGCGGTGGCGTTCCTGGCCAAGGCCGGCATGTGGCCTTTGAACTTCTGGCTGGTGCCGGCCTACTCCTCGGCCAGCGCGCCGGTGGCGGCGATGTTCGCGATCATGACCAAGGTCGGCGTCTACACCCTGCTGCGCCTGTGGACGCTGCTGTTCTCCGGCCAGGCCGGGGCGTCGGCGTACTTTGCCGGCGATTGGCTGATCTACGGCGGCATGGCCACCATCGTCTGCGCCGGGATCGCGATCATCGCCGCCCAGCGCCTGGAGCGCATGGCCAGCCTGAGCATCCTGGTGTCGGCGGGAATCCTGCTGTCCGCCACCGGTTTCGCCCAGCCGAACCTGGTGGCGGCGGCGCTGTTCTATCTGGTCAGCTCGACCCTGGCGCTGAGCGCGCTGTTCCTGCTGGCCGAACTGATCGAGCGTTCGCGCACCGCCAGCGAAGTGCCGCTGGAAGACGAAAACGAACTGCTGCCGCGCCCGCAGGAGGCCGCCGCGCCGGTCAAGGGCACCAACCTGGACGACGACCAGCAGGCCGTGGTCGGCCAGGTGATTCCCTGGACCATGGCGTTCCTGGGCCTGAGCTTCATCGCCTGCGCGTTGCTGATCGTCGGCATGCCGCCGCTGTCCGGGTTCATCGGCAAGCTCAGCCTGATCGGCGCCCTGCTCAACCCGTTGGGCCTGGGTGCCGGCGAGCCGGTGTCGCCGGCCGCGTGGTCGTTGCTGGCGCTGCTGATCCTGTCGGGGCTGGCTTCGCTGATGGCCTTCTCGCGGCTGGGCATCCAGCGCTTCTGGTCGCCTGAGGAGCGCCCGTCGCCGGTGCTGCGCAAGCTCGAATGCACGCCGATCCTCTTGCTGCTGGGCCTGAGCATCGCCCTGACCTTCAAGGCCGAGCCACTGCTGCGCTACACCGAAGCCGCCGCCGATGCCCTGAACAACCCGCAGCAATACGTCATGGCCGTGCTCGGCACCCGCGCCGTGCCGAGCCCCGAAGCCAAGGCCGCACTGCAGGAGGCCCACCCATGAAGCGTCTGTTCCCTGCCCCCTGGCTGTCGCTGGCGCTGTGGCTGCTGTGGCTTGCGCTGAACCAGTCGGTCAGCCCCGGCAACCTGCTGCTCGGCGCCGTGCTGGGGTTCGCCGCGCCGCTGATGATGCGCAAGCTGCGCCCGCAGCGGATCCGCATCCGCCGTCCGGGCACCATCCTGCGCCTGTTCCTGCTGGTCGGGCGGGACGTGATCCACTCCAACCTGGCTGTGGCCTGGGGCGTGCTCAACGCCGGCCGCCGGCCGCCCCGCTCGCGCTTCGTCAAGGTGCCGCTGGATCTGCGCGACGCCAACGGCCTGGCGGCGCTGTCGATGATCACCACGGTGGTGCCCGGCACGGTATGGTCGGAGCTGGCGCTGGACCGCAGCATTTTGCTGATGCACGTCTGGGACCTGGACGACGAAGCGCAGTTCATCCAGCACTTCAAGACCACTTACGAGCGGCCGCTGATGGAGATTTTCGAATGAGCCCGTTGCTGTCGAACGCGATCCTGCTCACGCTGTTCCTGTTTTCCCTGGCGATGGTGCTGACCCTGGTGCGCCTGTTCAGGGGGCCGTCGGCCCAGGACCGGGTCCTGGCGCTGGATTACCTGTACATCGTCGCCATGCTGATGATGCTGACCCTGGGCATCCGCTACTCCAGCGACACGTACTTCGAGGCGGCGCTGCTGATCGCGCTGTTCGGCTTCGTCGGCTCGTTCGCGCTGGCCAAATTCCTGCTGCGGGGCGAGGTGATCGAATGAACGCGCCATTGTCTTTGTGGGTGGAAATCCCGGTGGCGATCCTGCTGGTGCTGGGCGGCACCTTTGCGTTGATCGGCGCCTTGGGGCTGCTGCGCATGAAGGATTACTTCCAGCGCATGCACCCGCCGGCCCTGGCCTCGACGCTGGGTTCGTGGTGCGTGGCGCTGGCGTCGATCCTGTGTTTTTCCGCGTTCAGCGAAGGGCCGGTGGTGCACGCCTGGCTGATTCCGATCCTGCTGGCGATCACCGTGCCGGTGACGACCTTGCTGCTGGCACGGGCGGCGCTGTTCCGCAAGCGCATGGCCGGGGACGATGTGCCCGCGGAGGTGAGCAGCCGGCGGGGTGAGAGCGAGGGCTGACCTCGGGAGACGGGGTGTCTTCGCCGGCCCCATCGCCAGCAACCCCGCCCCCAACACCGTGCACAGCGGCGAGTAGAACCAGGTGTCGAGCCAGGCGAACCGCGAGGCCTTCACCTCCTTGAAGAAGCCCAC
>NZ_NEIZ01000054.1:0-510 GCF_002113645.1 Pseudomonas sp. B35(2017)
ATGGTCAAAACCCCTGCCCCCCGAGCAATGGGCCCAACGCTCCCCGGCGCTTGCAGCCGCCATCGTCCAGCGCGAAGCGGAATTGGCCGCTCAAGCCGATGCGCCGGCATGAGCACGCCAGCGGCCGGCACCACGAAGAAAGGGATGTTTTCGCGCAATGACTATCTGGCGCCGTTGCCGATCCCTACGGGGGAAAAGCCCTGTGACGTGCTCAATACCATCTGGCGCAAGAACGACGTCTTTATTGACATCGGCAACTACAGCATTGGTTCGGCGGTGATGGTGCTTTGGCCGATGGTGATGCTGTTTGCCTTCATGGGGTACCTGTTTCGAAATGATCATGACGACATGCATATTTTTGCGGTGATGACGACGTTCATCATTGGAGTACCCACCTTCTTTTTGATCCAGGGCCTCTTCCGCGAAGTCCCCTTGCCCGTCCGCTTCAACCGCCAGCGCCGCGAAGTCTGCGTGCCCCGCGACAACGGCGAATACTGGATCGTCCCCTGG